>NZ_CAXTHK010000005.1:0-200501 GCF_964244045.1 uncultured Jatrophihabitans sp.
AAACCCTCGGCGGAATCACCCCCGCGCAAGCCATGCAGCGCCTACTGTCGAACCCTGAAATGCCCATCGTTGCGACGACCGCCTGAATTCGCCGATCCGCATACGGCACACCGGCAGACAGGCGTGCACCACAATGTCCGCGACCGGGACGGCGCGGCCACCGGTCTTGCTTCGTGCCCCGTTGCTGCTGTGCCCACGGGGCGGGACGTGCAGGTGCGCACCGGGGATGCGGCGGCCGAGCGACGTCGAGTCGGGCAGAAGGTGGGCTGACGCAGGCAGAGGCCGAGCAGCTCGCCAATCCGCATGCCGGTCTCGTGCAGCACGCACCCGATGAACCGGTCACGCTCGCAGGCGCAGTCGGCGATCACCTGGCCGACCTGTGCGGCCGTGAGCACTGCGGGCGGCAGCGGCGCCTCACGCGAGCGCAGCACCCGCGACTGGACTCGGCGGAACTGGCCGTTCTCGCCCGCGTCGAAGCCCTGCGGCAGGTGCGTCAGGTAACGACGCTCGCTCAACCGCCCCGCCACCGCTGAATCCGCGTAGCCAGAGGCCGCCGAAGGAACTCGCACAACGCCGTCAACGCCAGGTCCACCGTCCGACCCGAGCGGACTCCGCCGTTTGGGGTCGAAGTGGACTCCAACGCGATCTTGAACCGGGCGAGCTCATCCAACGATGCCGTTGACCAGTCGTTGCCAGTCGTCTCGCACCACGTCAGATTGGTCGCGACGGCCCGCGTGTAGGCGCATCGTGTTCGGCGACCGGCTCGCGCGCGCAGGTAGAGCACGAACTGCAACGCCTCCGAATGCGGCGTGAGCGTCGCCGTGTCGATGACCACCCACGACCGCGCGTTGGTCTCCGGCGCTATCGGCATCTCCGACCGCCATGGCATAGCCGGAACGTAGGCTCCCGTCGCTCACAAGTGCGGGATAACGGTGAGGCTCGAATCCGGGTCGCTGCCAGACCGCTCGTCACTGCCGAGGTGTTCCGAGTGCGAACAACCCGCAACGACATCCTGCGGCGCGACCTCATCGACGAGACGCTGAAACCAGGCACGTCGGGCTACGTGGTGTTGGTCGGCACCCTGCACGACCCTTACGCCGGCCGCCGATCAGCTTCCGGCGCGGAGTCGCGACGTCCCGCGCCGTGCAAATCGATCACGTCGTCGCGCTCGGCGACGCGGCCAGCTGGCTGCCGCCGAACAGGGCGTACCGGTGCGCGTACGTCGCCCGGCAGATCGCCGTCAAGCAGGCTTACCACCTGTGGGTGACCGGGGCCGAGCGCGATGCCATGGCCCGGGTGCTGACGAGCTGCCCGATCCCGTGACGGTCGCGGACGTCGATCCGGGTATTGAATGGAGTGGCCCAGGCAACCAGTACCGGGCGATCGACACTCGTAGTGGGGGTGAGGTCGATGCGCAAGGACGCGCGTGAGCGCGCGTGGACCGAGGCCGCCCGATCGCTCGACATCGACCCGGTGCTGCGGAAGCGCCCCAACCCGCTGCGCTGGCTGCTGTACGCGTTCTGGGGTCCGCTGCCCGAGCGGTTCCAGATCTGGGTCCTCTATGACGGCACCTGCTCGACGTGGGTGCTGCGTCACGTCAGCCGGTTGCTCATCGTGGCGTCGCTTCCGGTCGCCGCGGTGATCGTATTCCTGCCCGGGCCGCTGCACGTCCGGGTCCTGACCGCGGTCGTGGCCGGTCTCGGCGGGTTCCTGTTCGCGGTCGTGTGGGTCAACGAGGCCACCGACCTGCGCCTGGTGCGCGCGGGCTGGTACGCCGAGGTCGGCCCCGAGCTGCGCAAACGCCGCTCCGAGCTGGCCGAGTGGATCGGGTACGTGCGTCGCCTCTGACCAGAGTCACTCGCCGTGAAGGGCGCGCACGGTGTCGAGGGTGTCGGCTTCGGCGGGCGTCTTGTCGTCGCGGTAGCGCAGAACGCGAGCGAAGCGCAGAGCCACGCCACCGGGATAGCGGGTGGAGGTCTGCACGCCGTCGAAGGCGATCTCGACGACCTGCTCGGGTCGCACGCGCACGACGTAACCATCGGTCGGGCCCTCGGCAAGTTCGAGGAACCGTTTCGTCTGCCAGGCCAGCGTCTCGTCGGTCATGCCCTTGAAGGTCTTGCCGAGCATGACGAAGCCGCCGGTGTCGGGGTCGCGGGCGCCGAGGTGGATGTTGGACAGCGAGCCGGTCCGCCGCCCGGAACCCCACTCGACGGCGAGCACCACGAGGTCGAGGGTGTGCACCGGTTTGACCTTGAGCCAGCCGGCGCCGCGCCGGCCGGCCTCGTAGGGCGCGTCGAGCGACTTGGCCATGACGCCTTCATGGCCGGCAGCAAGCGTTCGGTCGAGGAAGGCTTGCGCCTCGTCGACGTCAGACGTGATCAACCGGTCGACGCGGAACCCGGCGGGGACGATCTCAGCAAGCGCGGCGGAGCGCTGCTCCCCCGGCGCGTCGAGCAGGTCGACGCCGTCGCAGTGCAGGACGTCGAAGTAGAAGACCGACAGCGGCTGGGACGTGCGCGCGGCCGAGCCCGACTCCGTTTTGTGGGCAGCGCTGCGCCCGAAGCGCGAGGCGGTCACCTGGAAGCGGTGCGGCCGACCGTCGGGACGCAGCGCGATGGCCTCGCCGTCGGCGACGAACGACTCGACGGGCAACGCCAGGGTGGCTTCGACGACCTCGGGCAAGCGCGCGGTCACGTCGTCCAGGCTGCGGCTGAAGATGCGCACCTCATCGCCCCGCCGGTGGATCTGCACCCGTGCACCGTCGAGCTTGGCCTCGAAGACGGCCCGACCGCCAAGCCGGGTCAGCGCGTCGCCGACGTCCGTCGCGGTCTGCGCCAGCATCGGGCCGACCGGCCGGCCCACCTGCAGCTGGAACCGCTGCAGGGCAGGCTCGCCCTCGGCCAGGACCGCAGCCGCAACGGCCGGGAGGTCGCCGCCGAGCATCGCGGCCCGGCGCACGGCGGGTTTGGGGACGTCGGCCGCGACCGCCACCGCGTCGGCCATGACGCCCACCGCGGCGCCCTGGCGAAGTTCGCCGCCGAGCAGCCGGCGCAGGAAGACCTGCTCTACCTCGGTGACCGCGCCGAAAATGGTCTCGAGCTGCCCGGCCCGCCTCGCCTTCGAGCCGGCGCCGGCCGTAACTCCGATTTCGGTGAACACAGCGTCAACGTCAGTAACCGTGAGTGACGGTTGCTCAGCTGGTGCCGGCAGCGACCGCAGGGCCGCCCAGCCGACGCCGATCTGGCGCTGTGGCAGTTCGCCGGACAACCAGGACACCACGATCGCCGCCTCACGAGGCTCGGCGCGGCGTAGCACCTCGGCGATGCGCGCCGTCTTGGCCAGCCGCGAGGACGTGGACCCGACGTCGGCCGAGGCGGTGGCGACGTCATGGATCAACAATTCCTGAGCAACCGGTCGAGCACGCGTACACCGAACTGCAGGCCCTCGATCGGCACCCGCTCGTCGATGCCGTGGAACAACGACATGAAGTCCAGGTCCGGCGGCAGCAGCAGCGGTGAGAAGCCGAAACAGCGCATCCCCAACGTCGAGAACGATTTCGCATCGGTGCCGCCGCTCATCAGGTACGGCACCAGCACGCCATCGGGGTCCTCGCCGCGTAGCGCCACGCTCATGGCGTCGACCAGAGCGCCGTCAAAGGACGTCTCGACCGCGATGTCGCTGACCTCGGTGGTGCGTTCGACGTGCTTGCCGAGCAGCTCGTCGATGGTTGCCAGCAGGGCGTCCTCCTGGCCGGGCAGGAAGCGGGTGTCGATGCTGGCCTCGGCGGTCGAGGGGATGACGTTCGTCTTGTAGCCGGCGCTAAGCATCGTCGGGTTCGACGTGTTGCGCACGGTGGCGCCGATCATGCGCGCGGCGCCGCCGAGCAGCGGCAGCCACTCGTCGGGGTTCTCGGGGTCGAGGTCACGTTGCAGCACCTCGCCGATGCCCTTGACGAGCCCGCGGACGCTGTCCGTGATGACGATGGGCCACTCGTAGTTGCCGATGCGCGAAACGGCCTCTGCCAGGTAGGTGACCGCGTTGTCGGGGTGTACGAAGGAGCCGTGTCCCGGTCGCGCCTTGGCCCGCAGCCGCAGCCAGTTGATGCCCTTCTCGGCCGTCTGCACGGCGTAGACGCGGGCCTGCTCGTTGAGCGAGATGCTGTAGCCGCCGACCTCGCTGATGGCCTCGGTGCAGTCGGCGAACAGCTCGGCGTGGTTCTCGACCAGCGGGTGCGCGCCCTGCCGACCACCGGCCTCCTCGTCGGAGACGAAGGCCAGCACGATGTCACGCGACGGCTTGGCCCCGGTGCGCTGCCACTCGCGCACGAGCGCCAGCACCATCGCGTCCATGTCCTTCATGTCGATCGCGCCGCGGCCCCAGACGTAACCGTCCTTGACCTCGCCGCCGAACGGGTCGACGGACCACTCGCTCGCGTCGGCCGGGACGACGTCGAGATGACCGTGGACCAGCAGCGGCGGACGGCTCCTGTCCGCGCCCTCGATCCGGGCGATCGTCGACGCGCGACCCGGCTCGGCCTCGATGATCTGGGATTTGACACCCACCTCATCCAGCTTCTCGGCCACCCACTCGGCCGCCGGACGCTCGGGGTGCGTCGGGTTCGAGGTGTTGATGCGGATCAGGTCGACGAGCAGCTGCGTCACTTCGTCCTGGGCGGTGGGGTGCTGCGCGTCGCTCATGTCGTCCAGTCCTACCAGGCCCGTCGCCCGGCGAACCGGCGGTCAGCCGGATTCGAGCGGTCGGCGCCCCATCGAGGTGACGAGGGCGAGAAAGCCGAGCGCACAGATGACGGTGATCGCGACGATCATCAGCAACGCCCGGCCCGGATGCATCACCGCGTAGACGGCCCGCTGCACCAGCGCTGCGGGCTCCCGGGTCAGGGCCGGCGCGGCAACGACGGTGACCCCTGTTCGGGTCAGACCGGAGCCACCCGCGAGCACGGTCGCGGCGCCCGGCCGACGCGTCGCGATGCCCTGCTGCAGGGTGGTGATCTCGGTCGTGCTCTTGGTGCTGGGCGCCGTCGTCACCGGGGTCCGTGACGGCGGGCCGGCACTCGAGCCGCGGCCTGCGCCGGCCGGCGACGACGTCGCTGCCGTCGTGGCGGGCTGAACGGGCGCCGTCGAGGTCGACGGCTTGCGCGCGCTGCCCACCGAGTGCTGCACCGAACCGCCCACCCCGTTGACGGTTGACACGACAGCGCCGACAGCTGGCGGCGTCGCCGGCAACGGGACTGACGGCTTCCGTAGTGGCGGCAGTGGCAAGGAAGGCAACGGTAGAGAAGGCAACGGTAGAGAAGGCAACGGTAGAGAAGGCAACGGTAGAGTAGGCAGCGGTACGGACGGCAGCGAGACGGTCGGCAGCGTCGTTGACAACGGAACCGACGGCAGCACGGTGACCGCCGGTGGAGGCGGCGGCGTTGGCGTGGCAGCCGCTTGGTGCGGATCGACAAGGAGCAAACCGCTGCCGAGGACGGCGCCCAGCGCGCACCCCAGGGCTGCACGAGAGATGCGCGCAGAGAGCGTCACGGGAACCTCCAGGCCGTACCGGAGTGTGACGAGGCAGCCGCCCCGTCACGATGCCGCTGAGGTTAGCTTCTTGTAAAGTTCGGCGCCACTCGGCGGCGGCGACCATGCAGAACTGCCGTTACTGCGTGAGTTAGAGTTGGCGCCGCACTCGTCCGGGTGGCGGAATGGCAGACGCGCTAGCTTGAGGTGCTAGTGCCCTTTACGGGGCGTGGGGGTTCAAGTCCCCCCTCGGACACGCTGTGTTGAGACAGTCCTAGGGCTCCGGCCCCCGAAACACGGGGCTGGGGCCTGTTGTCAAGGGCAGCAGGATCACCCGGGAGCGGCTCAAGATTCTCCGCCGGTACGCGGTCATCGGCGCTGTCCTCGTTGCGAGGAATGTCCTCAAGAAGCTCTCGGACGTTGGTCCACACCGCGTCCCTCTGCGGATCAACGTCGACCACGCGTGGGCGGCCGGACGTCGGCAGGCCGACGTCGATGCGCTCGGGCTCGCCCCTGTGTCCGAGGTCGCGCGTGCGGGTAGTCCGGCAGCTCTACGGCGACAAGCGCTCGGTGAGACGTAGGGACTTCCCTGATTCGTCAAGGCCTCGGCAACCCCAGCGTCGCAGCGTGGCGACTCATAGAGCTGTGCAGACCGTGGTGGCGAGTGCGACCTGCCTGGCGGTGATGGGGGTTGGGCTGACGAGCGGGGACGCGGCGACGCGGCCATCGGGCTTGGCCAGGCTTTATCACGCCTGCCTGAACAAGCACACCCACGCGTTGACGGACGTGGTCTACAAATCCTCGGCCCGAACGTGTGGCAAGGATGAGCGGGCCGTGACGTGGAACGCGCTGGGCGTCACGGGGGCAACCGGCGCCACCGGCGCCACCGGCCCTGCGGGCCAGGACGGGGCCGACGGCAACGATGGTTCCCAAGGTCCCCAAGGTCCCCAAGGCCCCGAAGACGAGCAGGGGCCGCAGGGGGTCCCCGGCACGAGCATCGTGTACGGCGCGGACGCAGCCGTCGTCCACGTGGACGGCGCGGGCGGGTTCGTCCCCATCATCTCCAAGGCGGTCCCGGCCGTTGTGTACGCCGTCGACGCGAAGATGACGCCGGAGAATGAAAGCTTTGAGGATGACGCGTTCTACACCTGCGAGCTGCGACAGAACGGCCAGGTCGTGGATCAGTCATCCGTCGATCGGCCCGCCGAGGACGGAACGCAGTCACCGGCGCTGCAGGGAATCGTGTCGTTCGCCGGCGGCTCGATTGACATTGTCTGCGAACAGCCTGGAGAGTCCAATGCCTCTGACGTCCAAGACGTGAAGCTCAACGCGATCGAGTCACTTCAAACGCGTGACGGGTTGGAGACGGCTCCGTCTTATGTGACTGTTTGTTAGCAATGCCCCCCGGGTATTCCGCTCCTGAAATCGAGGAGCACGACGATGTACGGCGTGGTTAGGCAGTAGCTGACGCCTCTGAGGGTTTGCGAGTGTGTTGGCACACGAAGCACGTCATGGCCGCCAATATGACCACTCCGGCACGGGCTCGCAGGCTGGCCGGGGCAGAACTGAAGCTGATCCTCACTTCGGATGTCCACGACAACGTCGTCCATGACGTTCTCGTAGTGCTGAGCGAGCTCGTCACCAACGCCGTGCGTGCAGGTTCGGACACGGTCACCGTGACAATGGACCTGCATCGGGACGTGTTGCGGTTAGCGGTGATCGACCGCGCCGAAGGCTGGCCCACGGTGCAGACGGCCGATGCCACGCAAGATCATGGACGCGGGCTGGCCATCGTCAACATGTTGACAGCCGCGTGGGGCGTCAAGTACGCCAGGCCGGGCTGGCTGGGCAAGACCGTGTGGGCCGAGATCGCACTGCAAGACGAACTCACCTCGACGCTCGACTGTCACCACGCCGGCTGAGGCAACCGCCAGGACCGAGCGGTCGTCAGGACTCGGGCGTTGATCTGGAATGACGCCAGCGCGGTTCACGTTCGGACCGGTATGAGTGCTGCTGTGGTTGCCACCGCTTTCGGTGGCCCCGAGGTCCTGTCCGTCATCGACCGTCCCACCGCCGAGCCTGCTGCCGGCCAGGTGCGGGTCGCGGTTCGCGCCGCAGGAATGAACCCCATCGATTGGAAGCTGTTCAGCGGCGCCATGGGTGCCGACGAAAGCACCCTGCCGTGGCCGGTGGGCGCGGAGGCAGCCGGTGTCGTCACCGCAGTCGGCGAGGGCGTCGAGTCGGTAGCGATCGGCGACGAGGTCGCCGTGTACCCCGCAACCGGCGCCTACGCCGCGGAGATCGTGGTTGACGCCGACGCCGTGGTAGCCAAGACCGCGGGTGTGTCGTGGGAGGCGGCGGCTGGCCTGTTGCTCACCGGCGGCACCGCCGTGCAAGCGTTGGAGACGGTGCACGTCGCGGCCGGTGACACGGTGTTGATCCACGGTGCGGCCGGCGGCGTCGGCCTGCTCGCTGTGCAGCTGGCGACAAGCCGCGGTGCGACCGTGATCGCCACCGCCAGTGCGGCTCGGCACGAGCAGCTGCGTGAACTCGGCGCACATCCGATCGTCTACGGCGAGGGTCTGCGCGAACGCATCGAGCAGGCCGCGCCGGACGGCATCGACGCCGCGCTCGACCTGGTGGGCACGGATGAGGCAGTCGACGTCACCCTGCAGGTTCTGCCGGACGTCACCCGCTTCGTGTCTATCGCCGCCTTTGGCCGTGCGGACACCGGCCTCCGACTGATCGGCAGCGGGCCTGGCGCCGACCCGGGCACCGAGATCCGCCAGGGCGCACGAGGTCCGCTGCTCGATGCGGTCGCCGACGGATCCCTGAAACTGACAATCGCTGCGACGTACCCGCTGGCGCAGGCGGGCGACGCCATGCGCGAGCTGATGACCGGGCACACGAACGGCAAGATCATTCTGCTGCCCTGAGCTGCCGCCTCGTCTGGAGCCCGCTTAGGCAAAGCGGCGGCGGCGCAGGAAGGGATCTTGCAACGCCGGCGGGACGTAGCCCTTGTCAAAGTCGGCCAAGGTCGTGCCGGGCGGCACGATGTTGTCGATCTCGTCCAGGACGTCCGAGCTCAAGACAACGTCGGCCGCACCGAGCTGCGAGTCGAGGTGTTCCATCGTTCGCGGGCCGATGATCGGTGCCGTCACCGCCGGGTGCGCCAGCGTGAAGCCCAAGGCGAGGTGGACGAGGCTCAGCCCGGACTTCTCCGCCAGCTCTGCCAATGCATCGGCGGCGTCGAGCTTGGCTTGGTTGCCCGGATCGTCGAGGTTGTAGCGCGCGGGCATCCGATCCGCTCGGTGGGACGCGGGTGCGTCCTGGCCCTTGCGGTACTTGCCCGACAACCAGCCACCGGCCAACGGGCTCCACGGCAGCACTCCTAAGCTGTACTTTTCCGCCACCGGCAGTAGGTCGGCTTCGATACCGCGCGCCAGGATCGAATACGGCGGTTGTTCGGTGACGAAGCGACCGAGAGCGCGGCGCTCACTCGTCCACTGCGCCTCCACCACCTCGTGAGCCGGGAAGGTCGACGAACCGAACGCGCGGATCTTGCCCGCGCGCTGCAGGTCCGTAAGAGCCGACAGGGTCTCCTCGACGTTGGTGTCTTGATCGGGACGGTGCACCTGGTAAAGGTCGATCCAGTCCGTCTGGAGCCGGCGCAGGCTGTTCTCGACCTCCTGGACGATCCAACGGCGCGAGTTGCCCTTCCGGTTCGGATCGCCGCCGGGCTGGCCCATCGGCACGTCCATCGGGCCGTGGAACTTGGTCGCCAGGATGACGTCGTCCCGCCGCCCGCCGGCGAGCGCTTTGCCGACGATCGTCTCGGACTCACCCAGCGAGTAGACGTCCGCGGTGTCGATGAAGTTGATGCCCGCGTCCAGCGCGCGATGAATGATCCCGACCGAAACCTCATGATCGGGCTCACCCCAGGCGCCGAACATCATCGCTCCGAGACAGAGCGGGCTGACCTGCATTCCAGTGCGTCCGAGGCTGCGATAGTCCATGGCCTCGACAGTAGGACCCGGCAGGTCGACGGCACTGCCAGGGCTCACCGGCGCCCAGACAGTCCGAGTGCGACGATGTCGCGGTGGGCGTCGCAACCGAGCCGATGACGTGGCCGTCGATAGCCGAACGGCTCGCCCCGGCTCGCAGCTATTGGCTGAATACGGTGGACCGCGACGGCGGGCCCCATGTCGTGCCGGTTTGGGGAGCGGTGCTCTCCGGTGTCTGGTACAGCTACACCGAACGCAGCACGTCAAGGGCACGCAATCTCGCGGGCGACCCGCGGGTTGCAGTACATCTCGACGATGCAGAAGACGTGCTCATCGTGCACGGCACCTTGGTCGACATCGGCCCGCCCAACGGCCGCAGCGACGTCGTAAAAGCGTTCGCAGCCAAGTACACGCGTCCGGATGATGTGCCCTTCCTGCCCTCATCGGATCCGGCCTTCGACGTTCTCGTTGCCCTTCGACCCACCCGGGCACTTGCTTGGCGCCTGAGCGACTACGAGAACTCACACCGTCGCTGGCGGATCATCCGCACGTAGCGCTCGAGCCGTTGCTCGGATGCGTGTAGATCGTCGACCGACCTGCTCGTCTACACGTAGTAGGAACGGAGCACTGATCCCACAGGAAGGCCTCATCGTGCGCGGTCGCTGCGCTACGGTCCTGGCCACCGGGTTCTCGTGCTCGTCGGCACTGCTTCGGCCGACGCTCACCCGCGGCACCACCCGGCCTTCTCGAAGCAGCCCGTTGCCACGGGTTACCACGGGCCGTGGTGTCCGATACGGCTGAGTCGACCAAGGCGGGCTTGGACATCCTGCGGCGCGGCGGGACGGCGGCGGATGCGGCGGTCGCGGTTGCGTCCACGCTCGGCGTGACCGACCCGTTCGTCGCCGGCATCGGCGGCGGTGGGTACTTCGTCTACTACGACGCCAGGACGCACCGGATCTCGACGATCGATGGACGGGAGACGACGCCGGCCGGCGACACGTCGACGATGTTCATCGATCCGCGCACGGGCCAGCCCTACAGTTCCCCGACCGCGGTGACCAGCGGCAGGTCGGTCGGCGTCCCGGGCACCCTCGCGACCTGGCAGCGCGCGTCGCAACGCAACAGCGCCACGACCCAGGTCGAGCCCGCGTTCCTCAAGAGCCGACAACACCCCGGTTGAAGTCGTACGGGCAGACGTTCGCGATCAGCAACACCTCCCCGCTCGACCCGACGATCACGATCCCACCCACGATCGGCGTCGCGGCCGGCCTCGAGTTCCGCCCGCACGGCCGGGTCATCGCCGCCGGCGAGCCGACCCGGCGAGGCGGGTCCTCGGCCGGGGTGGTCACTCCGGCTCGGCGCCGCTGACGCCGAAGGTCCACGTCCGCATTCCTGCTCGTCGGGAGAGGATCACGCAAGCTAGCTCGGCACGGTCGCTTCTGGACCCGCCGTCCAGGTCGCTGCGAGCTGTTCGATCTCGTCTGCGGCCTTCGGAGCACCACCGGCGGAATTCATCGCCTGCGCGAGCTCGCCTGCACGACCGCTGCGCGCGGTGGCCTCGCGGACCGCGGCTCGCAGCCGCGCAGCAGTGAGCCGCCTCAACGGGAGCCGAACTCCGGCACCACTGACCTCGACCCGCCGGGCGACCTCCAACTGATCACGGCCGAAGGGCACCGCGACAACGGGGACCCCGTGGGAGAGCGCTTTCTGAGTTGCGCCCATACCTCCGTGGGTGATCACGCACGCCGCTCTTGGCAGCAGTGCGGAATGCGGGATCCAGTGCTCGACCCACGCGTTCGCAGGAATGTCGATGCCAGCCGGGTCGCCGGCGGGCAGGGTTGCGATGACGAAGACGTCCTCGTCCTCCAACGCTGTCAGGGTCGTCGCCACCAGGCGCGCGTCGTCTTGAAACTCCGATGACGTCGTCACGAGAACGATCGGTCTGTCGATCTCGGCAAGCCCCGGCGGCGGGTCCGCGGGAGGGTCGTAGGACACCGGACCCACGAGGCGGAATGACGCGGGCCAGTCGACGCGGTGGTACTCAAACGGCTCAGCGGTGAGATAGAGGGTCAGCGGAGGTCTGGTGAACACCTCGCGCGTGTCCCTCAGCTCCGGCACCCCGATCGAGGCGCGGACCGCGTTCAGCGGTGGTCTGATCGTTCGTGCGACGCTCGTGGTGATCAAGCGCCCCAGAACCGCATCACGCAGCCGTCCTTGCCGGTTGCCAGCCGGAGCGAAGCCCGGCCCGAACGGGGGTATTCCCTTTCCGGGGAACGGCGCCGGGTACGGCAGCCAGGACGCCCAGGGCAGGCCGGACGCCTCGGCGACGGCGGCCGCACCCCAGCAGTTCGTATCGATCAGCAGCAGTTCGGGTCGGTCCGACGAGATCGCGGACGCGAGGTCGGACGATTCGAACTCGGAGCGCTTGACGAACGTCGCCGTCGAGCGCTTGACCGCGCCCACCGCGGACCGAGCGGTGAAGTCATCGTGCTCGATCGCCTCGATGCGCGGATCAACGGCGTGCGCGCTGAGACCCAGCGACCGAACCACGTCAACGGAGCCGGCAAGCGTTCGCACCGAAACCAGGTGCCCACGATCGCGAAGCTCGGTCAGGATCGGAATGAGCGGGAACAGGTGCCCGCGCGCCGGTGACGTGTAGCCAAGGATTTTCACGGCAGCACTCCTTCGACCAGTTCACGGATCGCTCGCTCGGTCTGCGCCTTGGACAGGCCGGCCTGTTCGCGAAGCAGGTGCCAGGTGTAGACGTCGCACACCGCCACGAGCTGGGCGTGCAGACGCGCACGATCACGGCCGGCCACCCGCATCAGCCACGGCCGGAACACCCGGGCCACCCAAGCACGGTGGTACGCCCTGCCGAACGCCGTGATCTCGGCGAAGATCGGAACACGGAGCTCCTGGCGTAGGAGCTGAAGCGCGGTCGGACCCTCGAGTTCGTAGTGATCGACGAGATTCGCGATCGCAGCGGGCACATCGCCCGCCGGAGCCGAGTCGCGCGCCGAGACAACGTCCGACTGCCGCAGCCCCACGATCGCCCGGACCAGCCCCTCCTTGGAGCCGAACCGGCGCAGCACCGTCTGGACGGTCACCCCGGCATCAGCCGCGACGTCCTCGAGCCTGACTTCGTCATACGCCTGATCGACGAATCGGACGCCCGCTGCGGCCAGGATTCGGTCACCGGTAGCGGCCGTTGAATCGGCACGGGAACGCATGTCGTAGCTGCGCTCTTTCATGTTAGTCACGCTAACATGAAAGTGACCGAATGGATTTGCTCTGCTCGCGCTGGTCGGACGCGAGTCAGTGCGGGTGAGCGCGCCGCCCTACGACCGGGTTGAGCTCGGTGGCCGCGGGCCCACCGGGGACGGCACCGGGGAGGAACTCCTGCCAGGTACCGCTGATCATCGTGGGGGCGTCGATGACCCGAGCACCGTCGGCGAAGTAGGTGGTGGCCAGGGCGCGGCGGGGTTGGGTGGTGCCGTTGCGGCCCGCGGTGTGGAAGCAGGTGGCGCCGTGGAAGCTGACCTCGCCGACGGCGTACGGGCCGTCCTCGACCGCCACCCGCGCCGCAGCGAAGCGGGCCGAGACCGCCTCGTCATAGCTGGTGCCGACTCGGTCGAACTCGAGGCCGTCGAGCATCGAGCGCAGGTCGGCCCCGCGGGCAAACGACAGTGGACCCATCTCGACCGGGATCGCCGACATCGGCATCCACGCGGTCAGGGCCGACAACGTGGCCAGCGGGAAGTGTTCGGCGTCGTGGTGCCATGGCGTGCGGCCGCAGCCGGGCTCCTTGGACAGCGCGTTGTCGTGATAGATCCGCACATCTGCATGGAGCAGGCCGGCGGCGATCGCACCGAGGCGCGGGGACAGCGCGACCTCGCGCATCAGCGGGTCGTGGCGCCACATCTGCTCGAGCGCGGTGAAGCGGCCGGCGGTGTCGTCGCCGTGCTCGGCTCGCAGCAGCTCGTCGAGCCGCTCGGCCAGGCGCCGCACAACGGCGGGCGTGAGCACCCCGGGCAGCTTGACGAAGGACTGAGCGGCGAAGCGCTGTACGTCGTCTGGACTCAGCTCGTAGGGCTGCGCCAACGCCGCAGCCACTTCCGAGTCCGAAGCGGGCGCGACGTCCGGCAACCCGGGACCGGGCACGAGCGGGGCATCGGCGCCGTTGGCGGCGAGCGTCACGTACCAGTCCCACCACTGCTGGTCGTCGCCCGCCCAATCCTGCTCGAGGGTCCCGGTTCGGTTGGCTTCCGGCAGCAACGGGTTCGACTCGGTCACAGCCATATCAGCATCACCTCGTGCTGGAAGGTGTAGGCGCCGGAGGCATCGCGGCAGCCCGCGAGGTAGTCGCCGAGGACGGGAGCGGCTTCCATCTGATCCAGCGAGACGGCGTCGTCGAACGCGCACCGCTGCAGGAAGCCCTCGGCGACGGCGCGGTCGGCCGTGCCGCTCGTGTACTCGACGGTCTGCGTACGCACGTCCCCCCCGGCCGCCCGCAGCGCGTCGGCAACCTGTTCGGCGCTCGTGTACGGCGTGCGGTCGCGTACCCCGGCACGAAACGCGTCGTAGAAGGCGAGGTAGTGCGACTGAGCCGTCGCCTGCGCGACGAAGCCCAGCCCACCCGGGCGCAGCGCTCGGACGAACTGCTCGGCGCCCTGCGCGAGTTCGGCCGGCGGCAGCGCGTACAGCGCGTGCGTCGCCCATACCACGTCGTATGGTCCGGCATCGGCGGGCAGCTCCTGCAGCGTCACGGCGAATTCGCGAGCCGCTGAGAACGGCGGGCGCAGCTGCGCTCGGGCCTCGGCGATGCTGAACGTCGACGGGTCGAGCAGGTCGTACGATGCCTCGGGCAGTGCAGAGAGATCGGTATAGCGGTCCAACGCCGTCGGGAACTTGCCGGAGCCGCACGCGACGTCCAGCACCCGCCAGCCGTCATGCGTCACCGCACGCAAGACCGTGGGCCAATCCGCGGCCAGCGCGAGCTGGCGGTAGTCCTCGGTGGCCAGCGCGTAGAAGGCCTCCATCTCGGCCCGGCCCGCCTCGCTCCAGTGCGCCAGGCTGCGCGCGGCCGTATCGGCGTCGCCGCCAGGGGTGTCAGTGTCGGTGCTCATGATCGCCTTCCGGCCGTCGCGCACGCTGCAGGAGCAGCCGTACGGATTCGACAGTAGGCCTTAGCTGGACGGTGGGTCCTACTGTCGGTCGAAGGGCCCAACCCACGGGCACCTGCCAGGAGGACGCATGTCCCGCAACGCCGTAGTGCACCATCCGAATGCTTGGGACGACCTGCAAGCCACGCTTGACGACAGCGGCCCGCTCCTCCCCCTCGGTCCTGCCGAGTACGTCGCCGGCCACGCGGTGTTCGAAGCCCATTCCGACCAGCGCCGCCGGCTGATCGACTGGCTCGTCGACTACCTGCAACCTCGCGCGAGCGGTCCGACGCGGCTGCTGTCCATCGGGTGCGGCGACGGCACCGTCGACGTCCAGGTCGCGACCGCCCTGGCGGCGCGCGGGCAGCGCGTCGACTTCGTGGGTGTCGAACCGCACCTGCCGAGTGCCAACGCCTGCACGGCTCGGTTGCGCGCGGTGTCCGGGGTTGACTCGTCCGTACTGCCGTGCGGATTCGCCGTCGCTCGCCCGAAGGGCACCTTCGACGTCGTACTCGCCGTGCACTCGCTCTACTACGTCGACGACTTGGCCGCCGCGCTGTCCCGCGCCTACGCGCTGCTCGCGCCGGGCGGCGTGCTGGTGGTGCTGCATGCCCCGTTGGGTCCGCTGAACCAGCTGGTGCGGCTGCTGGCACCGGGGCCGCGACAGGGCTTCAGTGACGAGGTCCTGCTCGCGCTCACCCGGATCGGCCCACACCCGACGATCACCCGGATCGACGGCCGGCTCGACGTAGCCGAAACCGGCGACGCCGATACGGACCGTCAGTTGCTCGACTTCACCGTCCAGGCCCGGCTGCCGCCGGCGCTGCAACGGGCGGTGCGTGCCGCGCTCGTCGAGCAGGCGCTGCCCGGGCCGGGCACGGTGGTGGCGCACCCCGTCGACGCGCTCGTGCTGGCCGCCGGCAAGAGCGCCTAGACCGCCGCGCGGGCCCGGGGGCCGAGCCGCACCGGCAGCGTGTCGTAGCCGCGCAGGATGCGGGTGTCGCGGCGGCGGGCGCCGGGCAGCGTCTGCAGCTCCGGGTACCTGTCGAACAGGGCACGCAAACCCACCTCGCCCTCCATGCGCGCGAGCGCAGCGCCGAGGCAGTAGTGCCGGCCGGCCGAGAAGGCGACGTGGTCCTTGGCGTTGGCGCGAGTGACGTCGAAGCGGTCGGGGTCGGTGAACACTTCCGGGTCGCGGTTCGCGGCAGCTAGCACCGTGGTGAACACCCGGCCGCGTGGGATCGGTTGTCCGGCAATCACGGTGTCGCGGACCGCGCTGCGTCCGGTCAGCAACACCGGCGGGTCGATGCGCAGCATCTCGTCGACGGCGTTGGGCCACAGGCTCGGGTCGTCGATGAGCAGCTGCAGTTGATCCGGATGCTCGCGCAGCAGCGCGACACCGTTGCCCAGCAGGTTGACCGTCGTCTCGAATCCGGCGGCGAGCACGAGCCCGGCGGTGGCCTTGAGCTCGCGCTCGTCCAGGCCGACGCCGTCCTCGCGCGCGGCTACCAGCTGGCTGAGCAGATCCTCACCCGGCTCGGCACGCAGCCGCTCGAGGTGTTCACCTAGCCAGGTGCTGAACTCGGCGAGTGCGTTCTCGACGCTGCGAAACCGTTGCCAGCTCAACCCGAGGTCGAGACTCGGGGCCGCGGCGGCGCCAAAGCCGAGCACCCGCTCGCGCTCGCCGGCCGGGACGCCGAGGACCTCGGCGATGACGGTGACGGGCAGCAACGTGCAGTACGACTCGACGAGCTCGACGGTGTCACGCCCCTCGAGCGAATCCAGCAGGTCGGCGGCGATAATCTCGGTGCGCGCCCGCAGCTTCTCGACAGCGCGGACACTGAACACCCGCGTGACGAGCTTGCGGTACCGGGTGTGATCGGGCGGCTCGGTGACGAGCAGCGACGGCGGCTCCAGCGGCCCGAGCAAAGTGGGGTCGAGCGCCCACGTGAACAACCGCCCAAGCGGTCCCGCGACCTCGGAGGCATCGAAACCGGCGCGGAAGTCGTTGCTGGCCAACACCTCGCGCACGACCGGCAGCGACGTCGTGACGGACGCGTACTTGCCCGAGTACACCGGGCCGTGCGCGCGGATCTCCTCGAAGACCGGGAACGGGTCGCCGCCGCGGCTGGCTTCCAACAGCCTGCCCTGCAGGTCGCCCTTGCCGGCGGCGCGCTGCAGGACGGTGCGTGGCAACAGGTGGCCGAACGCCCACCGCACGCGCGGCTTGACGTTGCGGTCGATGCGTTGACGGACTGGTGCGGGCGCGGTGACCATCCTGCGAGGTTAGCTGTGACGCCGTGTGGTCGCAGCCCCGTGCGGGATCGCGCCGTCGCGGGCCAGGACGGGGACGTCGACGGGCACGGTGTCGGGGTAGATCAGGCCCGTGCCGGTGTTGAGCACCACGACGTCGTCGTGCTCGCTGAGCCAGCCGGATTCACGCAGCTGGGCCACTGCAGCGAAGCACGCGGCCCCCTCGGGGCACACCCACGTCCCCTCGTCGCGGCCCAGCTGACGCTGCGCCGCGAGCAGTTTGTCGTCGCTCACCGCGATGGCGGTGCCGCCGGTCGCGCGGACGGCGTCAAGGACCAGGAAGTCGCCGAGCGCCTTGGGCACGGTGATACCGAACGCGACGGTGTGCGGGTCCGCCGGCGCGGTGCTCTCGTCGAGGCCGGCCGCGAACGCGTCGACGATGGGTGCGCACCCGTCGGCCTGCACGGCGACCAACCGGGGCAGGTCACCGGTGAGCCACCCGAGCTCGCGCAGTTCGAGCAGCGCCTTGTAGATGGCGATAATGCCGACGCCGCCACCCGTCGGGTAGAGCAGGACGTCCGGGCAGCGCCAGTCGAGCTGCTCGGCGATCTCGAAGCCCATCGTCTTCTTGCCCTCGATGCGGTAGGGCTCCTTGAGCGTGGAGGTGTCCTGGTAACCGCCGCGCTCGGCCACCGCGGCCGCGACGAGCTTGCCTGCGTCACCGATCAGGCCGTCGACCAGATACAGCTCGGCACCGGCAATCACGCACTCGCGTCGGGTGATCACCGGCGCATCGACCGGCATCACGATCAGCGCTTGCAGCCCGGCGCGTGCCGCGTACGCCGCCCACGCCGCGCCCGCATTGCCATTCGTGGGCATGGCGATGCCCCGCACGCCCAGCTCGGCGGCGCGAGAGACGCCGACGGCCGCCCCGCGCGCCTTGAACGCCCCGGTGGGCACCAGGCCCTCGTCCTTCATCCGCAGCGTCGGCACGCCGAGCCGGGCGCCGTGCCGCGGCAGGTCCAGCAGCGGCGTCATCCCCTCGCCGAGCGTGACGACACGCGCAGGGTCCCGGACGGGCAGTAGCTCGTGATAGCGCCAGAGCGTTGGAGGTCGGGTGGCGATGTCGGCCGGCGAGGTCGTGGTGCGCACCGCGTCCAGGTCGTAACGGGCCAGCAGCGGCGCCCCGCGGTCGGACAGCCCCTGCACCACGTCGGCGTCGTAGCGCGACCCGTCCCGCGAGGACTCGAGATGGCTGAGCGCGGAGAAGGCCATGCGTCATGGTCGCACCTGTCAGGACGGACGCTTGCGACGCCGGCGACGCCCGGTGCGCACGCTGAGCGGCCCGACGAGGCGCGGTCCGGACAGCCGGCTCTCGAGGCGCCTGGCCTCGCGCTTGAGCGGTTGGGCGATGTACTGGCCGAGCAGGACGCCCGAACTCAACGCGATGAGGATGGCAGCCGCGTTCGCCAGCGCCAGCAGGCCGTTGCTGTTCCCCGCGCCGAACAGCGCCAGCCCGCGGTAGATCGACAGACCAGGCAGCAGCGGCACGATGGCGGTGGTGACGACCACCAGGGCTGGCACCCTTGCCCTGCCCGAGATCACCCAGCTGACGAGGCCAATGACGACCGCGGCCACCCCGGACGCCCAGTTCGTGCCCACCCGGTGATGTGCCGCGAGGTAGTACACAGTCATGGCGAGCGCGCCGATGAACGCGATCGGCAGGATGGCACGGTACGGCACGTAGGACGCGAACGCGTACGCCGCGGCGGTCAGTGCGCCGCCGAGCGTGAGCATGGGTAATTCGGCGAAGCGCACGGCCCCTGGGTCGAGGGTGCCGAGGCCGATGTTGAGGACCCGCGCGAGCGTCAGCCCACCGCTCACCCCGGCGATCGCACCGGCGGTGGCGATCACCGCCTCGAGGATGCGCGCCCCCGAGGTCAGCGGAAAACCGGTCAGCGCATCCTGCACCGCGCCCAGGAAGCTGACGCCGGCCAGCAGCAGCACGATGCTCGCTGTGATCACCCGGCTGGGCGCGACGTCGAGACCCGTCTTGGCCACACCCGCCGCCAGCAGCGTCGCGAACAGCCCGCCGGCCACTTGCTGGTAGAACACCGGCCAGCGTCGGCTGCTCATCCGGCGCTGGATCAGGTCGACGCCGACCGCTCCGACCAGGGCGATGCCGATCACCACCCAGTCGCCGCCCAGCACCATGCCGACCCCAGCGCCAACGAGGCCCTGGCCGAGCGTCACCGACCACCGCGGGCGGCTGTGCCCCGACGACACGATCTTCTTCAGGCGTATCGACGCCTCATCCCGGGTGACGCGCTCGGCGGCCAGGTCGCGCACCAGCCGGTCGACCTCGGTCAGGTGCCCGAAGTCGACCTGGCGGTAGCGCACCTGCCGCAGTTGGATCAGCGCCGGCTCGTCGACGCGCGCCTGATGGCTCATGGCCAGTTCGGTGAACGTCACGTCCGTACTCGTCCCGCGTAGTCCGCAGGCCTGCGCGACGTTGTCCATCTGCGCCGCGACGTCGGCCGCACCGGCCCCGGAGGACAGCAGCAGCTCGCCGATCCGCAGCGCGAGGTCCATCGTCCGGTAGATCTCGTTGGTCTCGCTCGGTCTCTCGGCCACCGCGCCGATTCTGACGTATGACCGGGTGGTCATATGAAAGGTTCCCGCGTAGGTTCATCGCCATGACGACGGCGTCGAGCGTGCTTATCGTGGGAGCCGGCTTCGGTGGCGTGGCCGCGGCAAAGGAATTGCTCGAGCACGGCTTCGACGTGACGCTGATCGAGGCGGCGAGCGCGATCGGCGGCACCTGGCACCACAACACGTACCCGGGCGCCGCATGCGACGTGCCCAGCCACTTCTACTCGTTCTCGTACGCGCAGCGCGCCGACTGGTCTCGGTTCTGCTCGCCGCAGGCCGAGATCCTGGACTACCTGCAGGGCACGGCGGAGGCGTTCCACATCGCCGACCGGGTCGTGCTCGACACCACGGTCACGTCATGCCGGTGGAACGACGCTTCGGCGACGTGGACGGTCGATGCCGACGGCCCCGGCGGCCCGACGTCGTACACCGCGGACGCCGTGGTCATCGCCACCGGCCAGCTCAACCAGCCGGCGTATCCGCCCATCGGGGGTCGCGACGACTTCGCCGGGCGCGCCTTCCACTCCGCTCGTTGGGACCACGCCTATGACCTGCGCGGCAAGCGCGTCGCGGTGGTCGGCACCGGCGCCAGCGCCGTGCAGTTCGTCCCCGAGATCGCGTCGGAGGTCGTGTCCCTGACCGTCTTCCAGCGCACCGGCAACTGGTTCCTGCCGCGCGAGCACAAGGACTACTCATCGACCGTGCACACGCTGTTCCGGCGGGTGCCGCCACTGCACCGGTTGTTCCGGTTGAGCTTGTTTCTGTACATGGAGTTCCTGACCGCGATGATCCGCCACCCGACGGCGTTGGGTTGGATCGGGCGGTTGGCGTCGGCGCTGTTCATGCGCGGGCAGCTCACCGATCCCGCGGTCCGCCGCAAGGCCTGGCCGGACTACCGGTTCGGGTGCAAGCGGGTGCTGTTCAGCTCGGCGTTCCTGCCCGCGCTGCAGCGCGACAACGTCGAGCTGGTCACCGACGCGATCACGGGGATGACGCCGGCCGGGCCGCGCACGCGGGATGGGCGGGTGCACGAGGTCGACTGCATCATCTACGGCACCGGCTTTCGTACGACCGAGTTCATGTTCCCCATGCAGGTGATCGGCCGCGGCGGCCGCGAGCTGCGCTCGGAGTGGGACGCCGGCGCGACGGCCCACCTCGGCATCTCAGTCAGCGGCTTCCCGTCGCTGTTCCTGATGTACGGCCCGAACACCAACACCTCGGGCGGGTCGATCATCTTCTTCCTCGAGTGCCAGGCGGCCTACCTGCGTCAGGCGCTTGAGCTTGCGCGCGACCGGGGGGCAGCCGTTGATGTGCGGGCCGAGGTCCAGCACGCCGGCGACGTCGAGACCCAGCGCCGCTTCCACGGCACGGCCTGGCTGCAGTGCAACTCCTGGTACCGCAACGAGGCCGGGCGCATCGTCACGAACTGGCCGGGCTACATGCGCGACTACGCCGCCCGCACGCGCACGCTCGACGCCACCGACTACGACCTCGTGCACCCCGTCCGTCAGGACGTGCCGGTCAGTTGACCCAGTTCGGCCGCGACGTTGGCCCGCGCCGCCGCCTCCCATCGCATCCGGCCGGGTTCGGACAGGTACAGCCGCGGCCGGTCGAGCAACCCGGACAGCACGGCCGCCCGTCCAGTACGCCACCCGTCGTCGTCCACTGCGGCGTACTCCGCCCGAACGGCTGAGACGTAGGCCGCGTACGTGTCAGGCGCGCTCGCCAGGATCGCAAGGTCGGCGTCGAGCAGAGCGGTGGCCGGGACGTCGTCGGGATCGGTGTGATGGGTCAGCGTCGTCAGCACCAGCTGCGCGACCCGCTCGACGTGCGCCGCCGCAAGACCGGCCATCCGCAACGCTTCGCGGGCCCACTGCGCGCTGGCCCGTTCGTCATCGCCGGGTCTCGCGTTGTAGACGACGTCGTGCGCGCAGGCGGCGAGCGCGATGACGGCGCGCTGCACGTCGTCCAGGCCGAGCGCGTCCGCCAGCTCAGCGCTGTCGCGCAGGACGGCTATGACGTGCGTAGCCGTGTGGTAGCGGCGGTGGGGTTCGGCGTAGTGGCGCACGAGGTCATCGGCGCTGTCCGCGGCCGGCCCGACCCGGCCGCCTGCGGTCGCGACCGCCGCAACCCACGCCGTCTCCATTGCCTGCATGAGTCCTGCCTACCAGGGCCGGTAGGACACCCCCGGGATGGGAATCCTGACCTGATGAACAAGTTCGCCGCCACCACCGAGTCCACCGCCGTCGTCGCAGCCGAGCGATCGAGGATCTGGGCGGCACTCACCGACCCGGTGCTGCTACCGAAGTTGACGCCGCTGCTCAGGAGAATCGACGCGGATGGCGAGCTGTGGCGCTGGCACATGATGAGCATCTCGGCGCTGGGCGTCAGCATTGCACCGGCGTTCACCGAGCGCATGCACTTCGTCGAAGGCACCGAGATCCGCTACACGCACGAGCCGCCGGCCGGCACCGTCGAACGCACCGGGGCCGAGGGGTGGTACCGCCTGGCCGACGTCGAGGGCGGCACGAACCTGGCGATCACCCTGACCCTGCACGTCGAGCTGCCGCTGCCCCGCAGCGCCGCACCCGCGGTCAGCCGTGTCATGACCGGCACAATGAACCGCACGGGCGAGAAGTTCGCAGCCAACCTGCTGCGTCACCTCGGTATCGACAACTCCGCGACCGGTGAACCCACCCCCGCCGGCCGCTGAGCGTGCCGCCACGACGCAGTGCCGGGCTACTGCTCTACCGCCAAAGCAACGAAGGCGTCGAACTGCTGCTCGCGCACATGGGTGGCCCGCTCTGGGCCAGCAAGGACGACCGCGCGTGGAGCCTGCCCAAGGGCGAGTACCTCGAGACCGAGGATGCCTACGCTGCGGCCCGGCGCGAGTTCGCCGAGGAACTGGGCAGCGAGCCGCCTGCCGGCGAACCACTGGAGCTGGGCGAGGTCCGCCAGACCAGCGGCAAGATCGTCACGGCGTGGGCACTGCCGGGCGACCTCGACGTCAGCACCGTGCGCAGCAACGACTTCGAGCTGGAGTGGCCACCGCGCTCGGGCCGCGTCCAGCGGTTCCCGGAGATCGACCGGGCAGCATGGTTCGTCCCGGACATCGCGCGGGTAAAGCTGATCATCGCGCAGGCCGCGTTCGTCGACCGGCTGGTGCACGCCTTGGCTCCACCATCCCAGTACGGTGTGTCACACGTATCGCCCGCTTCGTAGGAGGACCGATGTCCGGACCGCACACCGACGTCTTGATCATCGGCGCCGGCATCTCCGGCATCGGCACCGCCTGTCATCTGGCCCGCGATTGCCCGGACAAGGAGGTGCGCATACTGGAGCGGCGCGCCACGATCGGCGGGACCTGGGATCTGTTTCGCTACCCAGGGGTGCGCAGCGACTCGGACATGTTCACCTTCGGTTACAACTTCCGGCCGTGGAGCGACACGAAGGTGCTGGCTGACGGCGCCGCCATCCGCGAGTACCTGCACGACACCGCCGTCGAGTACGACATCGAGCGGCTGATCGAGTACGACCGACAGGTCGTCAAGGCCTCCTGGTCCAGCGCGCAGAACTGCTGGACAGTCGAGACGCGCAATGGCGCGGGCGAGGCCACCGAGACCTTCACCGCCGACGTCGTCGTGGCCGGCACCGGTTACTACAACTACGACACCGGCTACCGCCCTGAGTTCCCCGGTCAGCAGGACTTCACCGGCACTGTCGTGCACCCGCAGCACTGGCCGGCCGACCTCGACTACGCGGGCAAAAAAGTTGTCATCATCGGCTCGGGCGCCACCGCGGTGACCCTGGTGCCGGCCATGGCTGCCGAGGCCGCACACGTCACCATGCTGCAACGCTCCCCCACGTACATCGTGTCCCTGCCGGCCCGGGATGGGATCTCTGCCGGGCTGCGCCGGTTCCTGCCCGACAGCGTCGTCTGGAAGCTGGCCCGTTCTCGCAACATCGGCGTGCAGCGGGCTACGTACGCCCTGGCCCGGGTGCGCCCCGACACCATCCGCCGGTTCGTGGTGAAGGGCGCCGAGAAGGCCCTGGCCGGCTCATCGGACATCGCCAACTTCACCCCCAAGTACGACCCGTGGGACCAGCGGCTGTGCGTGGTGCCCGACGGCGACCTGTTCCGCACCATCCGCAGCGGCAAGGCCGACGTCGTCACCGACCGCATCAAGACCTTCACCGCCGACGGCATCGAACTGGAATCCGGTGACCGGCTCGAGGCCGACATCATCGTCTCGGCCACCGGCCTCGACGTGCAGATCCTGGGCGGCGCCACCCTCGAGGTCGACGCCGAACCGGTCGCTGTCAACGAGCGGCTCACGTACAAGGCCACGCTCATCGAGGGCGTGCCCAACTTCGCGTTCGTCTTCGGCTACATCAACGCCTCGTGGACGCTCAAGGCCGACCTCGCAGGCGAGTACGTGTGCCGCCTGCTCAACCACCTCGACCGTCACGGCCTCACCACGTTCGTGGCGCACGGCAGCGCCGGCGACCACGGCCAGGGCTCGGTGCTCGGCGCGCTGAACTCCGGGTACGTCCGTCGCGGCGACCCGCACCTGCCCCGCCAGGGCGCCCGCGGACCGTGGCGGGTGACCAACGACTTCCTGCGTGACGCCGCGACGCTGCGCCACGGGTCCATCGACGACGGTGTGCTGGAGTTCACGACGCACGAGAATGTCGAACCGCAGCGCAGGCCCCGACCCGCGGCCGCGGCCTCCTGAGCGACGTACTGCATGCCATTCTTCGGACCGCCGGGCACACGCGCGCAACGGCCTGGACTACGGTCGAAAACATGACCGATGCCGTGCGGGACGTCGTCGACCAGGGCTTGACCAAGGCTCTCGGACTTCGGCTAGACGAGCTTGGTCCTGACCGGGTGGTCATGAGCTGGACCGTGGGCGAGCAGCACCTGCAGCCCTACGGGATCGTGCACGGCGGCGTCTACTGCTCGGTGGTTGAAAGCAGCGCCAGCCTGGGCGCAGCGATGTGGTTGGGCGACCGCGGCAAGGTCGTCGGCGTCGCGAACAACACCAACTTCCTGCGCTCAGCGCGTGAGGGCATTTTGACGGCCGTTGCGACGCCGATCCACCGGGGCCGCAGCCAGCAGCTCTGGCTGGTCGAGATCACCGACGAACAGCAGCGGGCGATTGCCCGCGGCGAGGTACGACTGCAGAACCTGAGCAGCTAACCGAGAGGGAACCCATGTCCGACGCAGCCGTCGACATCACGAACGCAACCCTGGACGTACCCGGCCAGGACTCGCTGGAGCTGCCCGTCCATCGCCCCGTCGAGGGGGCGCCGGCCGCCGACATCGGCAAGCTGCTGGCCAAGACGGGGATGGTCACCTACGACCCCGGATTCGCGAACACCGCGTCCTGCTCGTCGGCGATCACCTACATCGACGGCGATGCCGGCATCCTGCGCTACCGCGGCTATCCCATCGACCAACTGGCCGAGAACTCGTCGTTCCTCGAGGTCAGCTACCTGCTCATCAACGGTGAGCTGCCGACATCGGACGAGCTGGCCGATTTCGCCGACCAGATCCAGCACCACACGTTGTTGCACGAGGAACTCAAGCGGCTGTTCGACGCCTTCCCCCGCGACGCCCACCCGATGCCGGTGCTGTCGTCGGCCGTCTCTGCGCTGTCGACCTTCTACCAGGACGCGCTCAACCCGCAGGTCGAGGCCAACGCGAAGCTGTCGACGATCCGGCTGCTGGCCAAGCTGCCGACCATTGCGGCGTACGCCTACAAGAAGTCGGTGGGCCAGCCGTATCTGTATCCGGACAACGCGCGCACCTACGTCGAGAACTTCCTGGCCATGACGTTCGGCTTCCCGGCCGAGCCCTACGAGGTCGACCCCGCCGTGGCCAAGGCCCTGGACACCCTGTTCATCCTGCACGCCGACCACGAGCAGAACTGCTCGACCTCCACGGTGCGGCTGGTCGGTTCGTCGCAGGCCAACCTCTTCGCCTCGGTGTCGGCCGGCATCCACGCATTGTCCGGACCGCGGCACGGCGGTGCGAATCAGGAAGTCCTCGAGATGCTCGAGAAGATCCGCAGCACCGGCGGCGACGTCGGCGAGTTCGTGAAGAAGGTGAAGAACAAGGAGGACGGCGTCAAGCTGATGGGCTTCGGGCACCGGGTCTACAAGAACTACGACCCGCGCGCGGCCATCGTGAAGCAGTCGGCAGACCAGGTGCTCTCGGCGATGGGCAAGCGCGACGACCTGCTCGACCTCGCCATCGAGCTCGAGGGTCACGCCCTCGAGGACGATTACTTCGTCGAGCGCAAGCTCTACCCGAACGTCGACTTCTACACCGGGCTGATCTACCGGGCCATGGGCTTCCCGACCAAGATGTTCACGGTGCTGTTCGCCATCGGCCGGCTGCCGGGCTGGATCGCCCAGTGGCAGGAGATGATCGACGACCCGGAGGGTCGCATCGGACGGCCGCGCCAGCTCTACACGGGCGCGCCGGAGCGTTCCTTCGTGGAGATCGAGAAGCGCTGATCGGCCCCGAACGGAACCGACGCCATGACCGCTGACGAAGTAGCGAGTGTGGAGGCAGCCCTAGGCGACATCGGCGAACGCCTGAATCAGGGCGACCCGGCGGCGCTGGAAGATGCCTATCGCACGCTCGGTCCGCTCGTGATGTCCTACCTCGGGCGCTACGTCCCGCAGCCCGACGTCGAGGACGTCATGCAGCGGGTGTTCTACGAACTCTGGCGCGTGCACGATCGGTACGACCCGAACCAGTCACTGCGCGGCTGGGTGCTGGGCATCGCCCGCAAGCGAGCCATCGACCATCTGCGAAAACGCCGGGACGTCGTCGTCCCGCTGGACTCGATGCGCGAGATCACCGGTGATGACGGCCGGCTGGTCGCCGACCGGCTGGTGTGGGCCGACGAGGTGCGTGGTGGCCTTGACTCGCTGCCCGAGCTGCAGCGCGAGGTCATCGAGCTCGCCTACTTTGAGGGGTACACGCAGACTGAGATCGCCTTGGCCCTCGACATCCCCCTGGGCACCGTCAAGACCCGCACGTCGCGCGGACTGCAACGTCTGGCCGGCCTGCTCGAGAATCCCCGAGGTGTCCGATGAGCAGCCACATCACCGAGGACATCCCCCGCCTGCTGACCGGTGAGGCGACTCGCGACGCAGTACTCAGCGCGGCCGAACATCTGCGCTCGTGCCCGGACTGCCAGCAGGAACTCGTCTCGGCCGTGGTAGCGCACGCCTCGCTCACCTCCGCTCATCGCTTCGCACCCGAGATCGTGGCTGCGACCCGGCCGGACGACAGCACGGACGACGGCTCGGATGACGACGGTCCGCCCGCCGGGCTGCCGCCGATGACCAGCATGTTCGAGAAGATCCGCGAGGAGGCCGAGCAGGCCACCCATCGCAAACATGCCGCCCCCAAGCGCCGGCGGCTCGTCGCGGTGGCCGCTGCAGCGGTGATCCTGGTGGGCGGCGGCGTCGCGATCACCGAGGTCTCGACGTCGTCCTCGTCGTCGAGTCAGCACACTCTTGCGCTCACCGCGTTCGACAAGGGTCACACCCAGGCCCGGCTGACGATCGTCGGCGATCGCAAAGTTCGCATCGACGCCAGCAAGCTGCCGCGCCTGGACTCGAACCACGTCTACGAGCTGTGGCTCACCGACGGTGCGCGCACGCAGATGCAGAGCGTCGGGCTGCTGGGCAACGACAACACCGCCGACCTGACCGTGCCGTCGAAGTCGCTGAAGCGCTACGACAACTTCGAGGTCAGCATCCAGCGGACGAACCAGGTCAAGTACAGCGGCATCAGCGTGCTGCGCGGGCAGTACCAGCAGTGACACAATCCCGGACGTGGGATCGGTACCCGAGCGCTGGGTGACGCCGTCGTCGACGAGCGTGTTGGGCCATGTCCTGGCCAAGCGGGCACGTCATCCCGACGAGTTCGACTGCGCGGTGCGGGTTGTTGCCGGCGCCGTCCCCGGTGAAGCCACCCGCTGGCGTTACCGCCGCAGCGCCGTCGACCCGCTGATGCTCGACTGGGACATCATCACCGTGACGCACGGTAGCGTCGTCCTGCGGC
This sequence comes from uncultured Jatrophihabitans sp., assembly GCF_964244045.1. NCBI lineage: Bacteria > Bacillati > Actinomycetota > Actinomycetes > Jatrophihabitantales > Jatrophihabitantaceae > Jatrophihabitans > uncultured Jatrophihabitans sp. The sequence continues at coordinate 27,683 of NZ_CAXTHK010000005.1, forward strand.
TGCGCTTCACCGGCGAGAACCGACCCCGCAGCGGGAGCGTGCGCGTCCACCACCGCATCTGGCCCGCCACCGACGTGCCGACCGGCGCGTCGGTCGAGATCGCCGCCGACGCCGGCGAGGCCGTCCGCTTCCGCCTCGACCCCTGAACCGCGCTTGGCGGTGAGGGGACGGGTCTATTCGGCGTCGGCTTTCAGGTTGGCCAAGCGCAGCTCGAGGGTGCCGAGGACGGCCTCGTTCTCCTCGATGTTGGTGAGCGCGGCCGCGGTGTCCTCGGGGTCGACCGCGCCGACACCCTGGCCGCCCACCTGCTGACGGATCTCGTCGTTGGTGCGTCGCAGTTCGGCGATCTCGTTCTCCAGGTCGGTGACCTGAGCTTCGTTGGGCACGGTGATCCTCTCGTCGGGCGGTGGTGCTCGTGCCCCGACGCTAGCTGGTGACGGCCTTCTTCACCCGCGGCGGTAGGGGGAAGAACATGCTGGTCCGTGCGGCGTAGGCGTCCCAGCCGTCACGCTTGCTCATCGACTTCTCCAGGATCCGAGCGCCGGAGCCGATGGTGAGCAGCAGCGTCATGATGATCGGGGAGAAGATCGTGGCCACGCCGGGCAGCGCGTCGGCAGCGACGAGGAAGATCCCCCACCAGATGCAGGCGTCGCCGAAGTAGTTCGGGTGCCGGGTGTAACGCCACAAACCTGTGTCGATGAGCTTGCCCTTGTTGGCCGGATCCGCCCGGAAGCGCGCCATCTGCGCGTCACCGACGCTTTCGAAGAACAACCCGACCGCCCAGATCGCGACCCCGATCCAGGCGAGGACGCCCACGGACGAACGCTCGAAGCCGCCGACGAGGATGGGCGCCGAGATGATGAAGGCCAGTACCCCTTGCAGCAGGTAGATGTGCGTGAGCGCGTAGAGATCGCCGTTGCCTGGTTGCTTGTCGAGCATCTCCTCGTAGCGCGGATCCTCGGGCTTGCCGATCGACCGTTTGCCCGTGTACCAGGCCAGGCGCAAACCCCAGACCGTCGCCAGGGCCAGCAGCAGCCAGCGCCGGGTGTCGTCGCCCGTCGACCGGACCGCCATCACTACCGCGGCGGTGACGAACAGCAGACCCCACGTGGTGTCGATGACGGCGTGTTTCCCGACGATCTTCGAGACCACGAACGTCGCCAACAGCACGACGGCCATCGCGCCGCCGGCCCAGGCCAGCGTCCCGGCCCAGGCCGAGGTGTCGAAGGAGCTCATTCCCCGACGGTAGCCGCGGCCCAGGGTCGGGTGGCCGGCATGGCGCTCACGCCGTCGCCGGTCGGCTTGACGGCCAGGAACTGATCGACGCCCATGCGGCCCTCCTCGAAGGTGAGCATGCCGCCGACGAGGTACAGCCGCCAGACCCGCGCGACCTCCTCGTTCTGCAGGGCGACGAACTGATCCCACTTGGCCTCGAAGGTGTCGAGCCAGTGCTGGACGGTGGTGACGTAGTGCTCACGCATCGCCTCGACGTCGCGGACCTCGAAGCCGCCGTTGACGAGGTGGCGCATCGTCTGCCAGATCGGGCGCATGTGCATATCGGGCGCGATGTAGGACTCGATGAACGCGCCGCCACCCGGGGCGGTGTTCTCATGGCGCGACATCTGCTGCAGCAGCAGGCGGCCGGTGGGCTTGAGCGCGTCGTACATGATGCCGACGTACTCGGGGTAGTTGCCCTCGCCGACGTGTTCGCCCATCTCGATCGAGCTGACCGCGTCATAGACCTGACCGTCCGACGCGAAGTCCCGGTAGTCCTGCAGCCGCACCTCGACCCGGTCGGCCAGCCCGCGGTCGGCGATCCGTTTGGTGATGAAGTCGCGTTGCTGCCCAGACAGCGTGATGCCGGTGGCGTGCACGCCGTAGTGCTCGGCGGCGTGCAGGATCATCGATCCCCACCCGCAGCCGACGTCCAGCAGGCGCTTGCCGGGCTCGAGGTCGAGCTTGCGGCAGACGAGGTCGAGCTTGGCGCGCTGCGCATCGACCAGCGACTGCCCCTCATGGGTGAAGTACGCCGACGAGTACGCCATCGTGTCGTCGAGCAGCAGCTCGTAGAACTCGTTCGACAGGTCGTAGTGGTGCGAGATCGCGGCGCGGTCGCGCAGTTTGGTGTGCAACCGCCCCTGCAGCCGGGCCTCGGACGCCGGCGGGGTGGGCGGCGTGCCGATCGCACCGAGCCGGGTCGCGGCGAGCGCAGCCTTGGCCTTCGCACCGGCGCTGAGCGACACCTCGGTGCTCGGCCGCGAACGGGCCAGCTTCCACGCGCGGCGAAACCCGTCAGCCAGATCCCCCTCGACGTCGAGGTCGCCGGTGACGTACGCCCGGGCGAGCCCGAGCTCCCCTGGCGCCCAGAGCAGGCGACGCAACGCGCGGCGCGAGTGGATCACCAGCACCGGCCCGCCGTCGACCGGGCCGGCCTCGCTCCCGTCCCAGGCGCGGATGCGGACGGGCAGTTCGAGACCCGCCGTCTCGCGGACGAGGGTGGCGAGGCGGTCCGCGATCGACATGGCGACTCTTTTCCTAGAACTGGGCTTTGCGAGGTCGGACGGGTGTGGCGGGCGCTGCTGAATGGGCAGGCCCTTGCGCCACAGGCGCAGGCCGTGGGCGGTGATGAGGCCGCGGACGAGCCACGTCTCGAACGGGTGGCGCAGGGCCATGGCAAGGACGGCACGACGGGTGGCCGGCCGGCGGACGCCGCGGACGGATGCGGTGAACGGGGCGTCGTCCGGTCGGTGCAGCGTGATCGTGACGGCCAGGCGTTCCCCGGGTTCCGGCAGGCTCATCCGGTAGCTGCCGTCGACCGGGTAGAACGGCGAGACAAAGAATTCCTTCTCGACGTCCACCCGGCCCGCGTCGTCGGTGCGCAGCAGGTAGCGGTGTCGTTCGGAGTAGGTGTTGTGCACCTCGGCGACGACCGCGACGACGGCGCCGTCGAGCGAGTGGCACCAGTACAGCGTCAGCGGGTTGAAGACGTAGCCAAGGCTGCGTGCGTTGGTCAACATGGTGATGCGTCCGCCGTGCAGAACGATGCCGTGCTCGGCCAGGTAGGCCTCGACGTTCTCGCGCAGGCTGCGCTGCGGGTCACCGACGTGGTCCCGCGAGTGGAAGCGGGCGAGGGGGCCGTGCGAGGGCAGGTCGTCGAGGTCGACGAACCACAGATAGCTGGTGTGGCGCACGTCGTGGCGTACCGGCGCCGCGCGCACGTGCGCGATCGACACCTCGTACAGTGCGGCCGACGAGGGGGCGGCCGTCACCACCGCACGCCCAGGCTCTTGGCCGCCTCGACCCCCGACCGGCAGCCGTCCTCGTGGAAACCCCACCCGTGATAGGCACCGGCGAAGGCGACGACCTCGTCGTTGAGCAAGGGCAGCCGCTCACGGGCCGCCACCGACGCCGTCGTGTACACCGGATGCTCGTAGGACATTCGGTCCAGGACCGTCGAGGCGTCGACCCGGTCCTCGGCGTTGAGCGTCACGACGTAGGTCTGGGCAGCGTCCAGCCGCTGCAGCCGGTTCATGTTGTAACTGACCTGCACAACACCCGGAACGCTGTCACAGGCCGGGAGCGCGTAGTTCCATGACGCCTGGACCCGCGGCCCACGCGGCAGCACCGAGGTGTCGGTGTGCAGCACGGTGGGGTTGCTCGTGTAGCCGATCGCGCCCAGCACCTCGGTCTCGGTGTGGGTAGGGGCGCTGAGCATGCCCAGCGCCTGGTGCGGGTGGCTCGCGATGACGGCGGCGTCGAAGCTCTCGAGGGAGTCGGCGTCGTCGTGGATCTCGACGCCCCACCCGACGCGCGTGACCGACCGGACCGGCGTCGACGTCTGCACGGAGGTCAGGCCCTTGGCGGCCGTCTCGACGTAGCGGGCGGAGCCGCCGGTGACGGTGTACCAGACCGGTGCGCCGGTGACGCTGAGCATGCCGTGGTTGTCGAGGAACGTGAACAGGTAACGCGCCGGGTAGTCGCCCGCCCCGGTGGGCGCCGTCGACCAGACCGCCGCGATCAGCGGCGTCATGAAGTGGGTCTCGAAGTAGGCCGAGAAGCGGTGGCGGCGCAGGAACTCACGGATCGTGAGCTCGTGCTCGGTACCGGTCAGCACCTCGTGCGCCCGGCGGTGGAAACGCACCACCTCGCCGAGCAGCTTGAGGTAGCGCGGATTGGCCAGTGCCCGCGCGCTCGGCAGCAGGCCGGAGATACCCCGGCCGCCGGCGTACTCGAGACCGCAGCCGGCGCAGGAGACCGACATGCTCATGTCGGATTCCTGGGTGGCCACGCCGAGCTCGTCGAACAGGCGGCGCAGGTTCGGGTAGGTGCGCAGGTTGTGCACGATGAAGCCGGTGTCGATGCTGCGCAGGACGCCGTCGGTCCCGACGATGTCGTGGGTGTCGGCGTGCCCGCCCAGGCGGTCGGCAGCCTCGTACAGCGTCACGTCGGCCTCGCGCTGGAGCACGTAGGCCGCGGTCAGACCGGCCACCCCACTGCCGATCACTGCGATCCTGCGTCGGGTCACCGCGTCGTCCTTCGGTCATTCCCTGGCGCGGGTTGCGCGGGGTACACCGATAATTCGTGACGGGCCGTAACCACGGTTCCGGTGAGCACAAGGCATTAGACATGGGAAAGGGCGGCGGCACGGGAGGGATGTGCCGCACGCCCTTTCGCCGTCATTCTAAGCTAAGAATGTGCGACGAGCCATCTAGGTTGACGACGTGTCTGAGACCTACTACGACCTCACGCAGGTGAGCCTCGACGACAGCGTTCTGGTCAGCGAATATCGCTCGCATCCTGCGACGACGGGACCGTGGGCCCCAAACCTGCAACATGGCGGGCCTCCGAACGCACTCGCGGTGGCCGCGGCCGAGCAGGTCGTCGAACAGATCACCGGCCGCACCGACCTGACCGCGCTGCGGCTCGCGTCGGACTTCGTCGGGCCGGTGCCGGTGGCCGACCTCGAGGTCCGGGCGAAGGTGGTGCGCGCTGCGCGCAGCGCGGTACTGGCCGCAGTCATCATCGCCGCAGGCGGACGAGACTGTCTCATCTCACGGGTGTGGTTCGTTCGCGACGCCGACACCTCTGCGCAGGCTGCGCCGCCCCAGGCCGCGGTAGAGCTGCCGGACGGTCTGCCCGGGCTCGACGCGGACTTCGGTTACGGCGCCAGCCTCGAGTGGCGGCGCCTGTCCGGTGGACTGCTCGAGCGCGGGCCCGGCGCAGCCTGGGCCCGTGCGACAACTGCGTTGTTCGACGGTTACCAGTGGAGCGGGCTGGCCCGCGCAGTCCTGGTCGCCGACAGCGGCAACGGGTTGTCCTCCGAGCTCGACTGGTCCCAGTGGTCGTTCCTCAACGTCGACCTCGACGTCCACCTGGCCCGACCGCTGCTCGGCGAATGGGTGCTGCTCGACGCGGTGACCCAGCTCGGCGCCCACGGCTCGGCGCTCGCCCGCTCGACCATCTCCGACCGCCATGGCGTGGTCGGTGCGGGCCTGCAGACCCTGGTGGTGGCGCCGATCCGGGCCGCAAAGCCTACCGGCTGAGTAGACTTCCGACGTGTCCTTGATCGGCTTCCCGAACCCCGTAAATGAGGTCGCTGCGCGCTGCGTCGCGGCTGGCGTGGTCATCTCGGCCGCCGGCATCCTCGTGCTCGGCACGGCCGTCGGCTCGGCCTGGCTCTGGCTCTCGGTGTTGCTCGCCTACGGCTTCCTGGCCCGCGTTCTCACCGGACCGAAGCTCAGCCCGCTGGGCCAGCTGGCCACCCGCGTCCTCGCACCGCGCATCGGGCACGAGCGACTCGTCCCCGGTCCGCCGAAGCGCTTCGCGCAAGCTATCGGCGCCACTCTGACCGTTGCTGCCGTCGTCTTCCTCGCCGTCGGTCTGCCGGGCGTCACCGTCGCCCTGCTCGCTGCGCTGGTCGCCGCGGCCGGGCTCGAGTCGATCCTGGGCCTGTGCCTGGGCTGCAAGGCCTTCGCCGTCTTGATGCGGCTCGGCGTCATTCCGGCGCAGACGTGCGCGGCCTGCGCCGACCTCAGCCTCCGATCGTCGAACCCGGCGAGTCGAGCAGATCGTCAAGCGCTCCGAGGGTGAAGATGCGTCGCACCTGCGGAGAGGCTCCGGAGACGATGAGCCGGTGTCCCCCAGCCTGCTGAGCTGACCGCGCGCCGACGAGGATGCCGAGTCCGGCCATGTCGATGAAGGTCACTTCGTCGAGCTGGATGGTGATGTCGCCGGGAGCGGCACGCTGCAGCCGGACGACGGCAGTGGCCACGTTCGGTCCACACGCGATATCTATCCCGCCGTGGACGGCTATGCGCCGGCTGCGGTAGTCGACGCGCAGATCGAAGTAGAGATCGGTCATGACGCTGCGCGCGTCCGACTCGTTCACGTCGGCTCAGCAGACGCATAGGCCGCTGCTGCATCACGCGCGTGCGAGGACGCCTCGGCGAGTTCCCCTGCCGTGACCTCGGCCGTCGCTCGCATCGCGCGTGCGGCATCGCGGACTTCGTACTCGGTGACGGCCGCCGATGCTGCGCTTGTCGACGCGACCGCGGCGGCGGCCCGGCTGACGGCGTCGGCCACGATAGAGGCTGCGTCGGCGGTCTCCTGCGCTTTGGACGTGGCGGTGGCCGCGACCAAGCTGGCGAGACGGTCCGCTGCGATGGATCCTGCGGCATCCTGCGGGGCGGGGAGTTGGGACGCAGCAACCGATGCGGCTGCTGACACCATTGCGGCAACTTCTTCTGCACGACGCTGCACGTCAGATGCAGCGACTGCCGCAGCGGTGGCGACATCGACGGCGGCGAGCGCGTCGGCCAGGCTGCGAGCGCGGCGGGCGTCCTCAGCCGCCTGAGCGACCGTCGCGGCGGCCGCCATCGCGGCATCGTGGGCCGTCTTCGCAGCCAGGACGGTGCTCGCCAGTATCTCCGCGGCGAGGCGCTCCTCGGCTGCCGCAGCGATCGCGGTTGCCTCGGCCACAACGACCGCAGCAGCCGCCGAGTTCGCCGACGTGGCGGGATCGGTCAACGCGATGGGGTCCGCTGCCGGGAGGCTACGGAGGAACCCGGCTCCGGCCAGATCGTCGAGTGCGTACGCAAGCATGGTATGGCAGCTGGCCTGGTAGTCGGTGGCGAAGACCTGAGCGGCGATCGCGATCTCCAGCCGGTTGGCTGCAGCCGACACGGCGGTAGCAGGCCGATCGAAGAGGCACGCATCGGCGTCGGCCCGGGCGGCGCCGACCTGGGCTGTCATGAGCTGCAGCACGCGTGCGCCGTTGCGGTCCAGGCTCAAGGCCTGATCGACTCGTTCGCGAGCAGAGCTGGAATGCGGCTGTTGGACTGTTTGAGTCATCGTCGCAGCGTCCTTTGCCCGCGCGATGTCTCGAGCGGGTTATCGACCCCGGGGTGACACGACGGGCAGGTTCCCGTTGAGCGGTGCGGAGATCAAGCTCGGACCGCCGCCCCGGTGCGGGGGGTCACGGGGCGACGATCCGAGTTGTTCGTGCTGATTCAGCATGACCCAGCACGGGCGCTGTTCCAATAGACGGATTGCCCTGACTTAAGTTCGGTGTGAAGTTAGCCGTTGTGGCTAGGCAAGGTTGTGGCTAGGCCGACCGGAGCAGGTCCAGTAGTTCCTGCTGCGAGGCAACACCGAGTTTGGCGAACACCGAGCCCAGGTGGTTCCGGACGGTGCTCTGGCTGAGGAACAGCGCCCGGGCGATGGCCGGCGGCCGTTGCCCGTCGAGCAGGCGGGTGACGATCTCGAACTCGCGAGTCGTGAGGCGGTCGAGCCCGGGCCGAGCGCGTTCGGAGACGCCGGCGAACGCGCCCTGGGCGATGTGGGCGATCTCGGCGCCACGCCGCAGTCGCAACAGGATCCCGGAGATGTCGCTCGGGTCGTTGCTGTCCGCCTCCGCCTGCGAGATGGGCATGAGGACGAAGACGCAGCTCGGCGCAGGTTCCAGCGGAAGCAGCAGGAGCTCACAACGGACGGGCTCCGGCCTGCCGCCCGCCGAGACGTGGACGTGCAGCGTGATCCCGTTCCGGGTGGAGCTCGACTCGCCGAATGCCATCAGGCAGCGAGCCACGTCGTCCTGTCCGACCATGCTCAGTAGCGACTTGTGCAGCAGCTCCGTCACCGGCACACCGAAGAGTTCCTCCGCGTCGCTGCTGATCCGCTCGACGAGCAGGCTGGCATCGACCAGACCGACCACGGCTGGTGCGTCGGGCGAGTCAGCGTCCGCCTCCGTGCCGTCGTCATCGGTCGAATCGACGTCCTCGGGTCCGGCGAGTTCATCGGCGATGATGAGCGCGACCACGAAGTTCGACGAGGGCTGGTGGTCGAACGTGCGGATCCACAACCGGATCTGCACGTCGTCGCTACCGGACCGGCGCAGGACGCGCAGCGTTTCGGCTCCGTCGAGTCGGGCCCCAGCGGTGACGTCCGCTCCGGATGCCGGGCGATCCGTCGTGAAGTCATGGAGCAGGCGGCCGTCGACGCCGGCCCCGTCGGGCTCGAGAAGGCGCGCGGCGGCCGGGCTCGAGGCGACAATCCGCTCCGAGGGCACTTCCAGCACGAGTGCCGGGAAGGGAATCGCGTCGAGGACCCCTACGGCGATGCGGGAGATCTCGTCAGCGCTGGGGGTCTCGTCGCCTGGCGGGTTGGAGCTCGTCGCCATCTCACCTCCCGGAACGCGTTGCCGCCTAAGGTCCCCGTACCTCCGGCGTCGACCTGGACCGGACATTGATGCTCGTCCGGCCTGGTTTGTCCTTCGTACTGTAGGTGTTAAGCGCCCGGTTCGCCGCGCTCGCGCTGCGTAGGCGGGAACGGACGGCGTTGGATAGCTGGTTCGCGGACTGGTGAGAGACGTTACGTCGACGCTGCATGTCAGAGTGACGTAGTGGGTAGGCCCGGCAATGTAAGAACCGCGTTAGGAAAACCTGACGCGCAATCCGGCCGGGGGGCGGGCTTTTCGAAGGCGGCTACCCCATGGGCTCGACTGCAACCCCGGCACCTCGGCACCCCCTCACGGCAGGTCCCCCTGGACGCCGCCGCCTTGCCGCAGTGCTGTTGCCCGCTCTGGTGAGCGGTGCGCTGCTGTCCGTCTTCGGCGGCGCCGGGCCGGCCGCCGCAGCGGACTCACCGGTCGGGCTGGGTACAGCAGGCGCCTACTCGGTGCTGGGTGGCCAGACCGTCACCAACACCGGCCCCAGTTCGCTCGACAGCGACCTCGGGGTCAGCCCCGGTACGGCTATCACTGGGTTTCCGCCTGGCCAGGTCGGCGGCGCCACGCATGCCGCGGACGCGGTGGCTCTGCAGGCCCAGTCCGACCTGACGACTGCTTACAACGACGCTGCCGGGCGTGCCACGACCGAGAGTGTCGCGGGCGACCTCGTCGGCAAGACCCTGACGTCCGGGGTCTACACCTCGAGCGGACCGCTCGGCCTGAGCGGCACTGTGACCCTCAACGCCCAGGGAAACCCTAACGCCGTGTTCATCTTCCAGGTCGCGTCCACCCTCATCACGGCATCGGCCAGCAACGTCGACATGATCAACGGCGCCCAGGAGTGCAATGTCTTCTGGCAGATCGGCAGCTCGGCAACCCTGGGCACCGCTTCGACGTTCCGGGGAAACCTGATGGCCCTGACCTCGATCTCGGTCAACACCGATACCACCGTGCACGGGCGTGCCTTGGCCCGCAACGGCGCCGTGACCTTGGACAACGACACCTTCACGTCGCCCACGTGTGACACGACCGAGGCAACCCCCAGCGCCACTACCGCGAGCATCACGGCCACGACCGCCGGCACGGTCACCATGGCAGCCACGGTGACCGGCGACTCCGCACCGACGGGAACGGTCACCTTCACGAGCAACGGCGTGACCCTCGGCGCTGCGGCCGTGGACGACGCCGGTCGCGCAACGCTGACGGTTCCGGCAAGCGCCGGGCCCGGGACGAGTCCGATGACCGCCAGCTACTCCGGCAACCGCTCGTTGTTCTCCTCGGTGTCGACTCCGGTCGCGCTCGCCGCGCCGACCGTCCCTGCTCCGGGCAACGTCCCTGCACCGGGCACCGTCCCCGCTCCCGGCACGGTCCCTGCTCCGGGCACGGTCCCTGCTCCGGGCACCGGCACTACTGCGGGCACCGTTCCCGCTCCCGGCGTGGGCACGCCCAACACCGTCATCGCTCCGCGCATCAACGCTCCGGGCCGGGTGAGCACGCCGGCCAAGTCCGGCACCCCGAGCACGTCCGCGGTGCGCAGAACCACAACGCGCACCACCGCGACGCCGCCGCTGTCCGAGACCGGGTTCCCGGTCGTCGCCTTCAGCGCCATCTCAGCGGGCCTGCTCGCTCTCGGCCTTGCTCTCACCTGGACCGGTCGGCGTCGGCGGCACGCATTGCATCGGGCCTGAACCGAGGGCGGGAGCTCCAACCGTTGCAGCAGCCGGCTGCGGCAGACTGTCATCGTGCGCGACGCCAACACCGAACGCGTCATCGCTGAACCGGCTGCGCCGCCACGCTACGGATTGGAGCTCCTGGCCGTCCTCGGCGTCAGCTACGGGTTGTCCGGACTCACGGCCCTGCTGAGCTTCCTGCGCTCGCAGATCGTGATCCAGAAGGGCCTCGGGTTTAGCAAGGTCGCCACCGCTCCCATCAAGAGCGGCTCGAACACCGTCCACTACCAGTACCTCGACATCCTTGACCAGATCGCGTCGATCCTGTCCGGCCTTGCCCCGGCGTTCCTGGCCGTGGTCCTGCTCATGCGCTCGCCCGCCGGGCGCGGACTCGGCATCGGGCTGCATCGTTTGGGGCCGCGCGAGATCGGGGTCGGGCTGGGCTTCGCCGGCCTGATCGGCATCCCAGGCCTCGGCCTGGTCTACGTTGCCCGCGAGCTCGGGCTCAACGCCGAGATCGTGGTGACGAGCTTCCCGGACGTCTGGTACCGCATCCCCACGCTGCTGCTCGAGGCCTTCCAGCAGGGCATCGGCGAGGAGGTCGTGGTCTGCGCGTTCGTCCTGACCCGGCTGTCGCAGCTGGGTTGGACGAACTCCCGGGCGCTGGCCTTCGAGTCGGTGCTGCGCGGCTCGTACCACCTGTACCAAGGCTTCGGTGGCTTTGCCGGCAACGCAATCATGGGCTTGCTGTTCGGGTGGTGGTTCCAGCGCACGAAGCGGGTGTGGCCGCTGATCATCGCCCATGCCGTCATCGACGCGGTCAGCTTCATCGGCTACATCTACCTGCACGACCGGGTCAGCTGGATCTGACTTGACCGCGCCTGCAAGGGTCAGAGCCATGGCGCCCGAACTCGTCCACCCCGTTCCGTCCGACGACGTCGAGGGGTGGTCCCGCCAGCTCATCCTGGCCCTCATGGGCGACATCCATGGCGACGAGTTCACCACCGACGTCGAGCGGCGACGCGGCTTCCTGGACCCCGATCGCACGTGGGGCGCCCGCGAGCGCGGGCAGTGGGTGGCCACGCTCGCTACGCTCGCGCGCACGATCACCGTCCCAGGGTGCGGCGGCGACAACGTCGAGCTCGCTGCCGATGCGCTTACTGGCGTCAGCGTCGCCGCCACGCACCGGCGGCGTGGCCTGCTGCGCACAATGTTGACAACCTCGCTGCAGGCTGCAGCCGAGCGTGGAGACGCGCTGAGCATGCTCGTCGCCGCGGAATGGCCGATCTACGGGCGCTTCGGTTACGCCCCCGCCGTGGACGGTGCGTCCTACACGTTCCGGCCGCGACGCTCGGGCGGCGTGGCCGCCGCTGACCCGCACTCCGTAAGGGCCGTCGACCTCGCCGAGGCGGCAACGCTGGCACCCGTGATCTTCGACGCCGCGTGTCGACTGCGCGCAGGCCAGGTGCAGCGCCTGCCACAGTGGTGGACCCGCCCGTTCGGTGCGGCCGGCGCGGCACCCCAGCCGTCGGCGCGCGCCAGCTGGTACGTGCACGAGGGACCCAACGGTCCCGACGGCATGCTGTGCTGGCGCACCACACGGGACTTCGACCTCACCGGGCCGCTCGCGGCGATCGACGTACCGCAGTTCTTTGCCGCGACGCCCGAGGCGTACCGCGACCTGTGGGGCTACCTCGCCGGCATGGACGTCGTCGACGAGGTCAACCTCGGCGAGCGTGCTGTCGACGAGCAGGTCCGGTTCCTGCTCGCCGACGCCCGGGCGCTGGAGACCAAGACGGTCTTCGACCACGTGTGGCTGCGACTGCTCGACGTCCCGGCCGCGCTGTCCGCGCGCGCGTACGGCGTCGAAGGATCGCTCGTCCTCGACGTGGTCGACACGGCCGAGCCGGGTTACGGAGCGGGGCGCTACGAGCTCGTCTCCGACATCTCCGGCGCGCGGTGCACGCGCACAACCGCGCCGGCCGACCTGCGCATCGACCAGCGCGACCTTGCGTCCGTCTATCTCGGCGGCCACCGCCTGCACGAAGTCGCCATTGCCGGCCGGGTCGAGGAGCTCACACCGGGGGCCCTGGACCGCGCGTCGGTTATGTTCGCGACCACGCTGCTGCCCGTCAACCAGACCGGCTTCTGACCTGGCGTCTCTCTCGGTGATCAACAGCGCCAAACCGTCGCTCTACGACGTTTGGACGCTGTTGATCACCGCTGGGGTTAGGTGCCTGGCGGCTGGTAGGGCGGTTGCTGCGGGTACTGGTAGCCGGGTGAACGGGGATACTCCGGCGGCGCGGGGGTCGGCCGGGGCGCCTCGCCCTGCGGCGGGTCGTCGCTCGTCGGCACCCGCTGACGCAGGATCTCGGCGACGTCGGGAGCGGACCCGTCGGACAGGCCGGCGCGGGCCAGCTGGGAGTCGGGGTCGTCGTCCGAGGAGCGGATCACGGCCGCCTCGGGTTGCTCGGCCGCAGGCGGCAGGTTCGAGTCGAACCAGCTGCTCGTGTCGATCGGCGCCGCGGCGTCGACGTCCGTCCCGGTCTGGGCGAGCCAGCTCGGCGCGTCGCCGTTGCCTCCACCTGACAAACCCGCCAGTCCTTCCAATGCCTTGCTGAACTCCGACGGAACGATCCACATCTTGTTCGCGTCGCCCTTCGCGATCTGCGGCAGGGTCTGCAGGTACTGGTAGGCCAGCAGCGCCGGGTCGGGCTTGGCTGCGTGGATGGCGCCGAACTTCGTCTCGATGGCCTTGGCCTCACCCTGCGCGGCAAGGTACAGCGCCGCACGCTCACCCTCGGCGCGCAGGATGCGCGACTGCCGCTCGGCCTCGGCCGACAGGATCGCGGCCTGCTTCTGACCCTCGGCGCCCAGGATCTGCGCCGCCTTGTTGCCCTCGGCCGTCTTGATCGCGCTCTCCCGCTGGCCCTCGGCAGTGAGGATCAGCGCGCGTTTGTTGCGGTCCGCGCGCATCTGCTGCTCCATGGCGTCCTGGATGGACGGCGGCGGGTCGATGGCCTTGATCTCGACGCGCGCGACACGGATGCCCCACGGCCCGGTGGCCTCATCCAGCACACCGCGCAGCTTGCCATTGATCTCGTCGCGGCTCGTCAGCGCCTGCTCGAGGTTCAGCGAGCCGATGACGTTGCGCAACGTGGTGATCGTCAGCTGCTCGACGGCCTGGATGTAGTTCGCGATCTCGTACGTCGCCGCGCGCGGTTCCATGACCTGGAAGTAGATGACCGAGTCGACGCCGACGGTGAGGTTGTCGGACGTGATCACCGGCTGCGGCGGGAAACTGACCACCTGCTCGCGCAGGTCGATCATGGGCCGCATCCGGTCGATGAACGGCACCAGCAGCGTCAACCCCGGCGTAGCGGTGCGGGTGTAGCGACCCAGCCGCTCGATCACCGCGGCCCGTGCCTGAGGCACGATGCGCACGCTGCGGTACAGCACGAATAGGATGATCACCAGGACGACGATCGCGGCGATGGCACCAGCGGTCATGGGGCTTGCTCCTCGTTCTGGGCGACCGAGCGGTCGTCCGTTTCGTCGTAGACGACAGCTGTCGCCCCGCTGATCTGCACGACCCGCACCTCACGACCCGCCGGCAGCACCTGCTGCTCGTCGAGCGAGCGGGCCGACCATTCGGCGCCGTTGAGCCGGACCCGCCCGTCGGTGGCGTCGACGGTGGAGAGCACTACCGCGGTGCGTCCGATCAGCGCCTCGGCGCCGGTGACCGTGCCGCTGCCGGGCAGCATGTGCCGCTGGGCCACGGGTCGGACCACGCCGAGCAGGGCGAAGGTGACCACGATCGCCACCGCGAACTGCAGCAGGACCGGGCCGCCCAGCGCGGCCGTGACCGCCGCGGCGGCCGCTCCCCCGCCCACCATCAGCAGGACGAGGGTGAGCGTGGCCGCCTCAGCGGCGGCGAAGACGCCGGCCGCGATCAACCACAGCAACCAATCGGGCATGCCTCCATAGTGGCACCGCGGACCGCGCGACGCCGGTGTGCGGGCTACCGGTTGTCGGTGGCCGTGACGAAGTCGATCAGTTCCTCGACGGCGCGCAGCAGCGGCACCTCGACGTCGGCATAGCTGTCGACGCTGCCCAGCACCCGACGCCACATCTCGCGCGGGTCGCTGACGCGCAGCGCGGCGCAGATGCCGTCCTTCCAGTTCACCCCGCGGGGCACCACGGGCCACGCGTCGATACCCAGCGCAACCGGCTTCACCGCCTGCCAGATGTCGACATAAGGGTGACCGTTGATGAGCACGTTCGGATCGCGCACCTGCGTCGCGATCCGGGTCTCTTTGCTGCCGGGCACCAGGTGGTCGACGAGCACGCCGATGCGCCGCTCGCGGCTCGGCGCGAACTCCCGCACGTTGTCGACCAGGTCATCGATGCCGTCCAGCGGCTCGACGACCACGCCCTCGACGCGCAGGTCGTCGCCCCAGACGCGCTCGAGCAGCGCCGCGTCGTGCACACCCTCGACCCAGAGCCGGCTCCCCCGCGCGACCCGGGCTTTCACGCCGGCCACCGCGTAGGACCCGGACGCCGTGCGGGCACGTGGGCCGGCAACCTTGGGCGCTGCAGCGGGACGGACGAGCGTCACGGGACGGCCGTCGAGCAGGAACGCGGCGGGCAGCATCGCGAACTCACGCCGCTTGCCGTGCCGGTCCTCCAGCGTCACGGTGTCGCGCTTCTCACCCGCGTCGACGGCCCGGCCGAGCGCAACGACCGCGCCGCAGAAGCCGCCGTCGGCGGTCTCGACGACGAGGTCGCGCTCGGCCGGCACCTGCGGGAGCTCTCTGCGCCGGCTCGGCCCGGCCAACACGTCGCCGTAATCACGCACAGGCACGGACGCTACGGGCGCTCGTCGGCCAGGCGGTGGCACCACGCCCAGGAAATGCTCCTACCCTCGGACAGCGTGTCGACTGTCCGTTCCGGTGTCCTGACCGCGTGGGCCGGTGCCTGGCTGGCCGGGCGGATCAGCCTGGACCAGGTCGTCGATGCCACGACCGGCGATGACGCTCCACACGTCGTCACCGGGTTGCCCGGCTTCGAGGAGGTCGTTGCGCTGCGCGACGTCCTGGTGGCGTGGCGACGACGCGGCGTCCCGCCCCGGCTCGTCCTGCCCGTCCCCGGCGACGTCCGCGGGCTACCCGGTCCCGCTGCGCTGCGAGCTGCGGCGCTCGAGGCGGGTGAGGCGGTGGTCGCCGACGGTCTTGCGGTTGTGCCGACGGTGACGCACCACGCGCCGAGCAGCGCGCCGCCGAGCGTCGAGTGGACCGCCTTCGTCGCCGACCCGGTACCCGCCGACCAGATTGATATTCGGCAAGCGCAGTACGACCTCACCACCGCGATCCGCGCGTCGGCAACGGCACTGCTCAGCGCCGGCGTCAGCGGGTCGAACGCCGATGTCCCGGCCCTGCTGTCCGGCGCCCGCCGGGCCGGCGAGTTCGTCAACCTGCCACCCGATCACCCGGCAGCGGCCGTCGCGCTGCTGTCTCAGGCCGAGCGGCTGCAGGCGGTGCTCGACCTCGCGACGGGTGACCCGCTCGGCGGCGCCGTCGACCAGTACGGGATGGCGGCGCGTACCGAAGCCCTGCGTCCGCTGGCGACTGCGGTGCGCCGTGCCCGGTTGGCTGCCTGTAACGCCGACCCGTCCGCGGCGCGGCGGGACTGAGGCACTCACCTCGCAACATCTCGGCAACAGGGCCGACTCACGCCGCGGACAGCATTTCCCGGATGAGCGTGCGATCGCTGGCGGCGGTGCCCGAGGACGGTCCGGCGGTGCGCATCGAGTCCCGCGTCGTGCACGGCTACCGGCGGGTGTTCCGCGTTGCGGGCAGCGGACCCCCGCTGCTGCTGATCCACGGCATCGGCGACAGCTCGGCCACCTGGCGCACGGTCATACCCCAACTGGCCCGCCACCATCTCGTCATCGCTCCCGACCTGCTGGGGCACGGCAGCTCCGCCAAGCCCCGCGCCGACTACTCGGTGGCGGCCTACGCCAACGGCATGCGTGACCTGCTCGGCGTCCTCGACATCGACCGGGTGACGCTCGTCGGGCACTCGCTCGGTGGCGGCGTCGCCATGCAATTCGCCTACCAGTTCCCCGAGCGCACCGAGCGCATGGTGCTCGTGTCCTCCGGTGGTGCGGGCAAGCACGTCTCGCCGCTGCTGCGTGCGGCCAGCCTGCCCGGAGCCCAGGCCCTCTTGGCGTCGTTGCGGCTGCCCGGCGCGCGGCTGGCCGTGCACACCGCGGTCGCCGTGCTCGGTCGACTCGACGCCGGCATTCGCGTCGACGCCCCCGACATCACCCGGGTCGTCGAGTCCCTGCCCGATGCAACATCACGCGCGGCGTTCATCCGCACGCTGCGGGCGGTGGTCGACTGGCGCGGTCAGGTCGTCACGATGCTCGACCGCGCCTACCTGGTCCGCGCGTTGCCGACCCTGCTGATCTGGGGTGCCCTCGACACCGTCGTCCCGCTGGGGCACGCCTACCAGGCGCACGCCGCGATGCCCGGCAGCCAGCTCGAGGTCTTCGACGGGGCCGGGCACTTCCCGTTCCACACCGATCCTGCGCGTTTCCTCGAGACCGTCGAGCGGTTCCTGGCCTCGACCGAACCGTCGCAATGGGGCGTTGACGACTGGCGCGACCTGTTACGCGCCGGCCGGCCGGCTGCCGTCCGCACACCCGAGTCGCGGGGTTACCAGGACGAGCTGCGCGAGGCCAGCGAGCGCAGCGCTACGTAGTGGCTGCCGGCGGGCCGCCGCGCCTGGGGGCGGGGCAGCAGCCGACGGGGCAGTCGATGCCGCACAGGCCGAGGTCACCGAGGTGCTCGGGTTCGCGGTTGGACGTGCGTTCCTCGACGAGGTCGCAGATCGCGCCGACGAACGCGGGATGCGTGCCGGCGGTGGCCGCACGGGCGAAGGCGAGGCCCAAGCCGGCGGCGGTCTCCTTCGCCTCGGTGTCGAGATCCCACAGCACCTCGAGGTGGTCGGATACGAACCCGGTGGGCGCGACCACGACGGCCGTCACACCCTGAGCTGCCAGCTTCTCGAGGTGGTCGTTGACGTCCGGCTCGAGCCACGGCACCTGCGGCGGGCCCGAGCGCGACTGCCACACCATGTCGAACTCCGCGCCGGTGCCGCGCACTGCCTCGGCGGTCAGTCGCGCGGTCTCGTGCTGTTGGGCGGCGTAGAGGCCGCTGCGCTCCGGGCCCGACACGTCGTTCATGCTCTGCGGGATCGAGTGCGCGGTGAAGACGAGGCGGGCGGCGGCGCGGTGCTCGACGGGCAGGGACTCGAGGGCCGCCCGAAGGCCTTCGACATTGGCGGCGATGAAGCCGGGGTGGTCGAAGAAGTGCCGGATCTTGACGAGCTCGGGCGAGCCGTTGCCGGCCATCGTGCGGGCCTGGGCGAGGTCCTCGCGGTACTGCCGGCACGACGAGTACGACGACGTCGCGCTGGTGGCGAACACGACGGCGCTGCCCACGTGGTCATCGCGCATCTGGCGCACCGCGTCTGCGACGTAGGGCTTCCAGTTGCGGTTGCCCCAGTAGATCGGCAGGTCGTGCCCGCGACGCTTGAGCTCGGCGTGTACCGCGTCGATCAGCGCCCGGTTCTGCTCGTTGATCGGCGAGACGCCGTGGAAGTGTTGGTAGTGCTCGGCGACCTCGGCCAGCCGCTCGTCGGGGATGCCGCGCCCGCGGGTGACGTTGCGCAGGAACGGCATGACGTCGTCGGGCCCCTCGGGACCGCCGAAGGACAGAAGCAGCAATGCTTCGTAGGGCACGTCAGACACCCATGGCGTGAAAGCCACCGTCGACGTGCACGATCTCGCCGGTCGTCGAGGGGAACCAGTCCGACAGCAGGGCCACGCTGCTGCGGGCCACCGGCTCGATGTCGGTGTTGTCCCAGCCCAGCGGCGCACGGCCCGTCCACGCGTCCTCGAACTGACTGAACCCGGGGATGCTCTTGGCGGCCATGGTGCGCAGCGGCCCCGCCGAGATGAGGTTGACGCGGATGTTGCGCGGCCCGAGCTCGCGCGACAGGTAGCGCGACGTCGACTCGAGTCCGGCCTTCGCGACGCCCATCCAGTCATAGGCCGGCCAGGCCACCGTCGCGTCGAAGGTCAGCCCGAGGATCGAGCCGCCGGTCTCGCCGAACAGCGGCAGCGTGGCCACGGCCAGCGACTTGAGCGAGAACGTGGACACCTCGAGCGCGGTGGCGACGTCGGCCCACGGCGTGGCCAGGAAGTCACCGCCCAGGCAGGACGCCGGCGCGAACCCGATCGCGTGCACGACGCCGTCGATACCGTCGACGTGCTCGCGCACCCGGTCGGCGAGGGTGTCGAGGTGCTCCTGGTTCGCGACATCCAGCTCGATCACCGGCGGCGGCTGCGGCAGCCGCCGCGCAACCCGCTCGACCAGCGACATCCGGCCGAAGCCGGTGAGCACGACCGTGGCGCCTTCCTCCTGCGCCAGGCGGGCAATGGAGAACGCGATCGAGCCGTCCGTGATCACCCCGGTGATCAACAGCCGCTTGCCGTCGAGCAGTCCCATGTCGTTCCCTTCAGATGCATCTCAGATACCCATGCCGACGCCGCCGTCGACGGGCAGCACCACGCCGGTGACGTAACCCGCACCGGGCGAGGCCAGGTACAGCGCCGCCGCGGCGATGTCCTCGACCTGCCCGTAACGCTTGAGCGGCACGGTCGCCAGCACCTCGCTCTTGCGGGCCTCGGTCATCGCCGCGGTCATGTCGGTGTCGATGAAACCCGGGGCGATGACGTTGGCCGTGATCGAGCGGCTGCCCAGCTCGCGGGCGATGGAGCGGGCCAGACCGATGAGCCCGGCCTTCGACGAGGCGTAGTTGGCCTGCCCCGGCGCGCCGACCAGCGCCACGACCGAGGAGATGAAGATCAGCCGGCCCTTCTTGGCTCGCAGCATGCCCTGGGTCGCCCGCTTGGCAACGCGGTATGCGCCGGTGAGGTTCGCGTCGAGCACGCTGGTGAACGACTCCTCGCTCATGCGCAGCAGCAGGGTGTCGTCGGTGGTGCCCGCGTTCGAGACCAGGATTTCGACCGGCCCGAACTCGGCCTCGACAGTGGCGAACGCAGCGTCGACGTCATCGGTCGACGTGACGTCGCACCGCACGCCGAACAGGCCCTCGGGTGCGCCGCTACCGCGATGCGTCACGGCGACGCGATCGCCGGTGGCGGCGAAGGCCTGCGCGATGGCCAACCCGATCCCCCGGTTGCCACCCGTGATGAGCACCGTCCGCCCGTCCGTCATCTCACTCATCACTGCGACGCTAGCGGATCAGCCGGCCGCACCTGCGCTACCGACCAGTACGACGACCCGCGTAGCTTCGGCGGAATGCGCGCCATCCAGATCACCGCCTTCGGCGGCCCCGAAATCCTGATCCCCACCGAGCTGCCCGAGCCTGCTGCCGCTGACGGCGAGCAGGTGTTCGACGTCGTGGCCGCGGGCATCAACTACGCCGACACCCACCAGACCGAGGACTCCTACCTCGCCAAGCAGCAGCTGCCGCTCATCCCGGGCGGCGAGGTCGTCGTGCGCGACGCGTCCGGGCAACGGCTGCTCGGACTCGTCGGTGCGGGCGGCTACGCGCAGCGGGTCGCCGCCGACCCGGCGCGGTTCCTGCCGATCCCGGACTCGGTGTCCGACGGGCAGGCGCTGGCCTCGCTCGTCCAGGGCGTCACCGCATGGCACCTGTTGCGGACGAGCACCCACCTGCAGGAGGGCGAAACGGTCGTGGTGCACGCCGGCGCCGGCGGGGTGGGCACCCTGGCCATCCAGCTCGCCAAGCGGTGGGGCGCCGGCCGGGTCATCGCAACGGCGTCGAGCGAGGACAAGCGGGCCTTGACACTCGAACTCGGCGCCGACGTCGCGCTGGACTCGCGGACGCCGGACCTGAAGGCGGCATTGCGCGAAGCAAACGGGGGTCGCGGCGTCGATGTCGTGCTCGAGATGACCGGCGGCACGGTCTTCGACCAGAGCCTGGACGCGCTCGCGCCGCTGGGGCGGCTGGCCGTGTTCGGCATGGCTGGACGCGCGCCCGGCACGGCCGTCGAACCATCCAAGCTGATGGCCCGCAGCACCGCGGTGATCGGGTTCTGGCTGATGCACATCGCGACCCGGCCGGAGTTGATGAGCGCCGCGCTGACCGACCTGTTCACGCTGATCAGCGATGGCGATCTGCGCCCGATCGTCGGCGAGACCTACTCGCTGGAGACGGTCATCGACGCGCACCGCGCATTGCTGGACCGCAGCTCGGTGGGCAAGCTCGTGCTCGACCCGTGGTCGTAGTCATACGAGCCGTCCGGCCCACAGCATCGACGCGGCCCCGGCGCCGAAGAGCACGAGCAGGCCGGCGACGAGGAACCGATAGCTGATGTCGCGGTGTTCGGTGGTGTAGCCGATCTGCGAGCCGATGTCGGCGTAGATCTTGCGCAGCTGGGACTCCGACACCGCGGTGTCGAAGGTGCCACCGGTGCCCTCGGCGATGGAGCGCAGCTGCGGGCGGTTCGCCGGCACCCGCACCGTCTGGCCGTCGGCGGTGACCGTGCCGTTGTCGGTGCCGAAGGCGATCGTGGACACCTTGACCTTCGCCGCCTTCGCATCGGCGATCGCGGTGGCGATGCTGGTACCGACGGTGCGCTCTCCGTCGCTGAGCAGGACGATGCGCGCGGGCGGCGGCTTGACGCCCGTCGCCTGCGTCGCCGTGGCGAAGCTCTTGATCGCGCTCAACGAGCTGACGATGCCGTCGCCGATGGCGGTGTAACTGGCCAGCTGCAACCCGTCGACGGCGCGGTTCACCTGGGCGCGGTTCGTGGTCGGCGACACCAGGACGTTGCCGGTGCGGGCGAAGCTGACCAGGCCGAGGTTGATGCGCGGCGGCAGCAGGGCGGTGAACGAGCGGGCCGCGGCCTGGGCAGCTTTGATCCGGCTCGGTGTGACGTCGGTGGCCTTCATCGACAGCGAGACGTCAATGGCCAGGATGACGGTGGCCTCGTCGCGCGGCACCTTGACGCTCGTGGCGGGCTTGGCCACGCCTACCGACAGCACCGACAACCCGATCAGCAGCAGCGCGAAAGTCAAGTGTCGGCGCCACCCGGGACGGCGGGGCGCCACGCTGCCCAGCAGCTCGACGTTGCTGAACCGGGCGACATAGGTTTTGCGGCGCAGCTGCAGTACGACGTACACCGCGAGCAGCGCGGCGACGACGAGCAGCAACAGCAGATATACAGGCTTCAGAAACAACTGGACACGTCCTACCGCACTCCGGATCCGACCGCGCCGGCCACATGCTGCCGGCGGGTGATGACGAAACGCACGACGTCGGACACCCAGTCGCGGTCGGTGCGCAGTTGCAGGTGGGCGGCACCGCAGTGCCGCAGACCGGTGGCGATCCGGGTGCGCTGCTGTTGCGCCGCAGCGGCGTAGCGCTCGCGGACGCCCCGGTCGTCGGTCTGGACCTCGAGCTGGCGCCCGGTCTCGGTGTCGACGAAGGTGACGAGTCCGGTGGCGGCCAGCTCGAGTTCGCGCGGGTCAACGATCTCGATACCCAGCAGCTGGTGACGGGCCGCCAGGGCCCGTAGCGGCCGCTCCCAGGTCAACGGCGCCTCGGGCGCGCCGGCCTCGACGAAGTCGGAGATCACGGCAACCAGCCCACGGCGTCGCTGCGGTCGGCGTAGCTGCTCGAGCAGCCGACCGAGCTGGTCGGTCGCGCCGTCGGTTACCCGCGGTGTGTCGGCGATCCGGCGAATGAGGTGTCGGGCGTGCGCGTGCCCGCCGAGCGCCGGGATGACGTAGGACTGCGAGCCGTTGCCGACGACCGCGCCGACCCGGTTGCCGCCACGCACCGTCAACTCGACGACCGCGGTGATCGCGGCCAGCACGAGCTCGCGTTTCTCGGCGCGCCCGGTGCCGAAATCCATACTCGGCGAGAGGTCGACGACCAGCCAGGTCTCCAGCTCGCGATCGGCCACCGTCTGGCGCATGTGCGGCACCGTGGTGCGCGCCGTGACGGCCCAGTCCATCCGACGGACGTCGTCGCCCGGCACGTACTGGCGGGACTCCCCCGCCTCACTACCCGGGCCCGGTACGAGCCCGAGGTAATTGCCCTGCAGCAGGCCGTCGAGCTTGTTGCGCACGGTCAGTTCGAGCCGGCGCAGCAGCGCATCGCCCTCGTGCAGGTCCAGGCTCGGGCCGTGATCCTCTGACCTGCTCATGCGATCACTCCCCGTAACCGCTGGTTACGCAGAGCGCTCACCCCATGGAGCGTTCCCCGGCTGCTGACCCTGCGGGGCGGCCGTGCCGTAGACCAGCCGCGGGTCGCCGCCGCCAGGTCCGCCCTGCGGGCCGCCGGCGCGCTGGCGGGAGGCGACCTGCGGGAGCGGCACGGCCTGCAGGATGCGGCGGACCGCGTGCCCGGCGGGCACGCCGTCGGCGATGGCGTCGTAGCTGAGCACGAGGCGGTGGGCCAGGACGTCGATCGCGATGTCCAGGACATCCTGCGGCAGCACGTAGTCGCGGCCGCGGGTCAGGGCGAGCGCGCGGGACGCGGCCACCAGACCCAGGCTGGCGCGCGGGCTGGCGCCGTAGGAGATCCACTGCGCAACGTCGCCGAGGCCGTACTGCTGCGGCGCCCGGGTGGCCAGCACCAGACGCACGACGTAGTCCACGATCGCATGGTGGACGAAGACCCGGCTGGACGTGGCCTGCAGCCGTTGCAAATCGGCCGTGGACAGCACCGCGTTGGCGACCGGCACCTGCGAGCCCATCCGGTAGACAATCTCGCGCTCCTCGGCCGCGGACGGGTAGTCGACCGTCACCTTCATGAGGAAGCGGTCGCGCTGCGCCTCGGGCAGCGGGTAGACGCCCTCGGACTCGATCGGGTTCTGGGTTGCGAGCACGAGGAACGGCCGCGGTACCTCGAAGCGCCTGCCGCCGATCGTGACCTGCTTCTCGGCCATCACCTCGAGCATCGCCGACTGCACCTTGGCCGGCGCGCGGTTGATCTCGTCGGCCAGCACGAAGTTGGCCATGATCGGCCCGAGCTCGGTGTCGAACGATTCCGAACCCGGCCGGTAGATGCGAGTGCCGACGATGTCCGACGGGACGAGGTCCGGGGTGAACTGCAGCCGGGAGAACGACCCGGCAACCGTGCGGGCGAGCGTCTCGACGGCCAGTGTCTTCGCGACACCGGGCACGCCTTCCAGCAGGCAGTGCCCCTGGGCAAGGACGCTGACGACGAGGCGCTCGACCAGGCGCTCCTGGCCGACGATCACTCGCTTGACCTCGAACATCACCCGTTCGAGGGCCGCGGCGTCGCCGGCCGGGGTGTGCTGGTGGGGCTCGGACACGTGTTCTCCCTTGCGCGATGCTGGCCCGGAGTCGGCTCCGAGCGGTCGCATTCACGGTACGTGACCGCGCGTCGAAGAACGCTGAAGAACTGGCGAGGCAGCCTGTACGGTGCCTGGGTGTCTGCGACCCCGGCTGACCCGGCGGCGGGACCCGAGCCGCCCCGGTGCTCGGCCAAGGGATGCCGCGCCGACGCCACCACCGACCTGTCGTGGCGCAACCCGCGGTTGCACGATGCAGCGCGGGTTAAGCACTGGCTGGCGTGTCCGGAGCACGCGGACGACCTGGCCGGGTTCCTGAGCCGCCGCGGGTTTCTGCTCGACCGCGGGCCGCTCGTGACCGATCACGGCTGACGCGGTGTGCCGGGCGTGCTGATCAGCGCCGCCGGACCGTAGTTCCAGGCGCCGGCGCCGCGCTGGATGCCGGCCTGCACCGTGTACGTCAGCACCGTCCCGCAGCGCACCGCGGTCGCGAAGCGGGCGACCGCGCCCGGACCGGCCATGACTCGTTGCGTGGTGGCACCGGCAATCACCAGCACGACCGGATGCGCGGCCGGCGCGGTGACCGTGGCGGCCAGCGTGCCCTGGTCGCAGTCGTAGCTCAGGGCGACCTGCACAGCCGGTACTGCGGGGCAGTCGACGGTGAACGCACCGCTCGCCGCCACGGGACGGGTCCAGCCGTGCGGCCCGTGGAACGTCCAGGCCGCAGACACCAGATCGCCGTCGCTGAGCACCAGGGCGACGGACGAGCAGCGGGTGCGGGTGGACGCCGGGAAGTCCATCGATCGGACGTTCGGCCCGGCGCGGAACGCCAGCCGCGACGGGTAGGCGCTGGGAACTGCGCACGCGCGCAGCGTCGTCTCCGGCCGACCGTTGCAGGTGGTGGTACAGGCATAGTCGTGCGCGAGCGCGCCCAGCCGCGCCTCGAAGCCGAGGTGCGCCGCCGCGCTGACCGTCGCGCTCCAGGACACCATGCGCTGCTGCCCGGACCCCGGGTGGCTTCCGGTGAAGCGCGGTGGCGCCAGTCCTGTTGCCGTTGCGTCGATGCGCACCGGGCCCGGGCCGGTGACCGTGTAACGGAACGACGCGCTGCCGTGCCGACCGGTGCGAACGGCCGCCGGCAGGACGACGTTGCTGCTGCCCCGCAGCCGCACCGCGACACCGGGCACACCGCCGCGACTCCCGGACAGCACACCGAGCGATCCGGTGGCAGTCTGCCCCGTCGCTGCGACACGGGACGCGCGCAGCTGCACGGCGTACGGCCCGCTGCGCGCCCGGACCGTGTGCAGTCGCGCCGCGACCAGCGAGTTGACCGAGTGCGGCAGCTGCGCGGCCCGGCGGCGCACTGCATCGGCGTGGCCGACGATGGCATTCACGACCTGGCTCACGGTCGCAGCCTGCGCTCTGGTCGTCGCGTTGCCCCAGGTGGCGAGGGCGTAGGACAGCTCGGCGGCGGTGCGCCGCGACATGCCGCGGTAGCGCCCGATCGACGTCAGCGACACCGAGCGCGGGGCGCGTTTGCCCGGGTCGATGCAGTACACCCGCACACCTGCACGCGTCAGGTAGTTGCCGACGAAGTCGCCGCCGGGCAATTGGTATCCGATGCCGGTGCGCAGCGGCGCGGGAGCGGCTGAGCCGGGCGACGCAACGCCGACCCAGACCGTAGCGACGATGCACGCAAGCAGGCCAACGAGCAGCAGCCGGATCCGAGCCGGCAAGAAGATCGACATGCGACCACCGTGCCCGCAACCGCCGGCCGTCGAGTTGCGGATCGAGTCGCCTGTGGACGCCCGACCCAGTTGTGGACAACGCAACGCAGGACGTCGCCCGCTACTGCTAGCGGCTCAGCCGCCGATGGCCGACATGGTCCGGGCGGGCTGCACGAAACCGATCGCGGAGATGCCGTGCCCCGCCTGCTTGCCCGCGACTGCCTCGACTATCACCGCCGCGAGCTCGTCGTCGGACGCGCCGTTGCGCAGCGGTCCCCGCAGATCGGTCTCGGACTGCGCGAACAAGCAGGTGCGCAGCTGGCCGTCGGCGGTGAGCCGCAACCGGTCGCAGTCGCGGCAGAACGGCCGGGTGACCGAGGCGATGATCCCGACGCGCGGCGCCGGGTCGGCCCACGACGCGCGTCGGGGGCCATCGAGCACGACGAAGTCCTCGGCCGGCGCGCTGCCGCGAGCCCCGGAGGACACGAGCTCGTAGCCGGCGCCGGTGAGCAGCTCGAGGATCTCCTCGGCGGTGACCATGTCGTCGCGCGACCAGGTGTGGTCGGCGTCGAGCGGCATGTGCTCGATGAAGCGCAGCTGGTAGCCGCGCTCCAGGCTCCAGGCCAGCAGCCCGGGTGCCTCGTCGAGGTTGCTGTCACGAGCAAGCACCGCATTGATCTTCAGCGGGGTGAGCCCGGCAGCCGCCGCGGCCTCGATACCTGCGAGAACCTCAGGCAACCGGTCGCGCCGGGTCAGTTCGGCGAACCGCTGCCGGTCCAGGGTGTCCAGCGAGACGTTGATGCGCTCGAGCCCGGATGCAGCGAGCGCCTCGGCCTGCGTGGCCAGGGCGACGCCGTTCGTCGTCAGCGACAGCGCGGGCCGGGGCGTCAACGCGCCGAGCCGGTTGATCACCGAGGGCAGGGTGGCGTGCACCAGCGGCTCACCGCCGGTGAGCCGCACCGACGTGACGCCCAGGCCCACGAAGATCGCACCGAGCCGAACGAACTCGTCATCGGTTAGGCGCTGCGCCTTGGTCAGCCAATCGAGACCCTCGGCCGGCATGCAGTACGTGCAGCGCAGCGAGCACAGGTCGGTAAGGGAAATCCGCAGGTCGGTTGCCACGCGGCCGAAGCGGTCACGAAGCGGGCCGGCGGACGTCATCCGGTCAGGTTACGCGTCAGGTGAGCGGCCGAGTGGCACCGAAGATCGTTCCGGGGTCGTACATCGAGCTGATCTCGACATTACCGCCGCTGTACGGCGCCTGGACGATCTGCCCGCTGCCGATGTAGATGGCGACGTGGTGGATCCCGCTGATCCCCCCGTTGCTCCAGAAGAGCAGGTCGCCGGGCTTGAGCTTGCTCAACGGCGGGTGATAGCTACCGGCCACGGTGTACTGGCTGGCCGCATAGTGCGGCATCGACAGATACGGACCCCACGCATACATCGCCAGGCCGGAGCAGTCGTAACCGCGTACATAGCAGTCGTTGGGCGCTCCGTTGCTCGCGTCGCACACCCCGTAGCTCGGCCCGCTCGCCCCACCTCCGGCCCAGGCGTAGGGCGTGCCCAGCGTGGTCATCGCCCGGGCGACCGCGGCCCGGCCGCGGGCGGCCGACCACGATCCGCCGACCGGGTCCACCGGCGGGTTGTACGTGTTGCCGCCACCGCCGCCACCGCCGCCGCCCTGGTGGTTCTTGCGCGCTCGCGCGGCCGCCGCCTGCGCCGCCGCGCGTTGTGCCGCCAGCCGCTTGGCACGGGCCGCAGCCAGGGCGGCGAGCCGGCGCTGCTCGCGCAGATAGGCCTGGTAGCGCTGATAGGCGACGTACGTGGCTCGCTGACCGGTCAGCTTGACGAGGCTGGCCTGCGCAGCGCTGAAAGCGTTCTGCTCGGCCACCAGCGCCGTCCGGCTGGAGGCCAGGGTGGCCTCGAGCGAAGACTTGCGCGCCGCCTGCAACGAGACCGCTGCGGCCGCGGCCCGCTGCGCCGACTGGGCCGCCGCGGTCAGCGTCTTCAGTCGCTGCACGGCCAGCCGCGCCTTGGCCGCGGTGTTCGACGCGGTGACGGCCAGGCGCTGCGAGCGGCCGATGGCGTCCATCTTGTTGTCGACGATGAAGTCGGTCAGCGTGCTCTGGCTCAACAACTGCGACGGGTTCTTCGCCTGCAGCAACGCACCGGTGGCGCCGTCGGAGGACTCACCGCCGATGTAGATCGCCTGCACCTCGCGGACGCGGTCGTTGTTGTTGGCCGTGACGGCCGCGACGGCCGTCTTGTTCGCTGCGATAGCCGTACGCGCCGCGGTCTCGCCGTCGCGCTGTTTGGAGACGGCGTACGCGACCTTCTGCTCGGCGAGTTCGGCAGTGCCCTGCAGGGCGGCGAGCTCAGACTGCGCGGCGGCGACCTGGCCGCCCAAGCGGCCGACGGCCGCCGAGCGCCGGCTGACCTCGGCGTTCGCGGCAGCCTTGGCTGCCGCGGCGGCAGACAACTGACCGTTCGTCGGGTTCGGTGGGGGCTTCGGAGCAGCGTGGGCAGCGCCGGGAACAGCAAGCAGGGTTGCGGCGCTGAGCGCCAGAACGGTCAGAGCGGCCACGCCGCGCGTCGGCACGCGAGGACCACCTGTCGAGCGTTCGGACGTGGGTCTCAGACGCAGCAAGGCAACTCCTCTGGCATCCCCCACGCGAACACGGCAGCCCCAGGGTGCCAGTCCTGTCCCACCAGCGCCAGTAGCACCACCAGAACCATAGACCCCAAATGTCACAAAAGTGGACAGGAGTCGACCGGATCGGCCATCGCAGTGCCCTACGGAGCGGTCAGGCGGGCTTCGGCTTCTCGACCGGCAGCGCCGTTCGAGAGACCGCGAGCGGTACCGTTTCGAGCGACGTCGCCTGGGCGGCGTCCGCTGCCGGATCCTCGCCGCGTGCGGCCCGTCGCCGTTCCCACCGTCGGATGCCGAAGTGCACCGCGAGGGCATACAGCACGCCGGCGACGCAGTCCAGGACGTAGTGCTCGCCGGTGTACACGAGCGTGAAAGCCATGGCCGTCGGATACAGCGCGAGCAGGTAACGCCACCGAGTGGTCAGCAGCGAGCCGATGAACAAGGCGATGAGCGTGGCGAAGGCGGTATGCAGCGACGGCATGGCTGCCACGGCGTTCGAGCCAGCCGTCTGCGCCTTGGCCAGCGTGGTGTTCACGTTGCCTGCGTGCAGCCAGATCCAGCCGCGCGCCGAGAGCCGGCCGACCGGGGCGAGGTAGCCGTCCTTGGCCGCCAGCCACGGCGGCGCTTCGGGGAACAGGACGTAGGTCAGCAAACCGCTGAAGGACAGCGCGATGACGCGCGAGATGTAGCGGATCCACAGCTTGCGGGCCCGCAGCCACAGGATGGCGGCGACTATCGGTGTGGCCAGGAAGTGCGAGGTGTAGACGAGCGTGCAGAGCGCGTCGTACCAGTGCACGTTGGTCGGGTGTGCGGCGTCGTAGAGGTGGTTCTGCAACCAGACCGTGGGGTCGATGCCGCCGAAGACCCACCGCTCCGCGTGCACGATGTCGCGTTCGTGCAGCGGGATGCCCAGGCTGTCGGCGATGCCGCGGGTGCGGTCGTAGAGCAGCAGGACGGCGGTGAACGGCGCCCAGTCGACGATGACCTGGCCCATGCGCCGCCAACCCTGGCCGAGCCGGGTCAGCAGCAGGCCAGTGACGATGATGCAGGCCAACGGCAGGCGGGCGGTGGGGACGCCGCCGACGGCCGTTAGATAGGCAAGGACCGCCCCGTAGCCGGTGAGGCAGGCGGTGCGGATGTGCCGCCAGCTCAGCGTCGGCCGGTTGCCGGTCACTCCATCACCACGGCCGGGAGTTTACGTGGCCGATGCTGGGGTGATGCTTTGCGGACACCTCGTCGGCGCGGCGCGTGTGCCACGATGGTCGGTGGTATCTTGACGTCAAGAGATCTCTACGAGACGGGGGCACGTCGTGACGGCGGACCAGAACAGCTTCGGGGCCAAGGCAGCACTCAGCGTCGGCGACACGACGCTGGACTACTACCGCATCGATGCGGTCGAGGGCTCGGACAAGCTCCCGTTCAGCCTGAAGATCCTGCTGGAGAACCTCCTGCGGACCGAGGACGGCGCCAACATCACCGCTGACCAGATCAGCGCGGTCGCCGGTTGGAACCCGAACGCCGAGCCAGACACCGAGATCCAGTTCACCCCCGCCCGCGTTGTCATGCAGGACTTCACCGGCGTACCCGCCGTCGTCGACCTCGCCACCATGCGCGAAGCCGTCGTCGAGCTCAGCGGCGATGCTTCCAAGATCAACCCACTGGCACCGGCAGAGCTCGTCATCGACCACTCCGTCATCGCCGACCTGTTCGGGGCACCCGACTCCTTCGAGCGCAACGTCGCACTCGAGTACGAGCGCAACCTTGAGCGCTACCAGTTCCTGCGCTGGGGCCAGGGTGCGTTCAACGAGTTCAAGGTCGTGCCGCCCGGCACCGGCATCGTGCACCAGGTCAACATCGAGTACCTGGCCCGCGTCGTCTTCAGCCGGGGTGGCGTGGCCTACCCCGACACCCTCGTCGGTACCGACTCGCACACCACGATGGTCAACGGCCTGGGCGTGCTGGGCTGGGGCGTCGGCGGTATCGAGGCCGAGGCCGCGATGCTCGGCCAGCCGGTCAGCATGCTCATCCCCAAGGTCGTCGGCTTCAAGCTCAACGGCGAGCTGCCTGACGGCTCCACGGCGACCGACCTCGTGCTCACGATCACCGAGATGCTGCGCAAGCAGGGTGTGGTCGGCAAGTTCGTCGAGTTCTACGGTCCTGGCGTCGGCGCGGTGCCGCTGGCCAACCGGGCCACGATCGGCAACATGAGCCCCGAGTACGGCTCGACGTGCGCGATCTTCCCCATCGACGACGAGACGCTGCGCTACCTGAAGTTCACCGGCCGCAACGACGACCAGATCGCCCTCGTCGAGACCTACGCCAAGGAGAACGGCCTCTGGCACGACGCCTCCGTCGAGCCGAACTTCTCCGAGACCCTCGAGCTCGACCTGTCCACGGTCGAACCGTCGCTCGCCGGGCCGAAGCGCCCGCAGGACCGCGTACCGCTCAAGTCGGCCAAGCCGATGTTCCGCGAGGCGCTCGGCTCGTACGTCAACGGCGACTCCAACGGCGACTCCGTGCAGGACGCGCAGGACGAGGCGGTCGACGAGTCGTTCCCGGCCTCTGACCCGACGTCGGCCACTGGGCACGAGTCCGCTCCCGCGCCGACCCACTCGGCCGCGAACGGCGCTACCGGACGCACGTCCAACCCGATGTCGATCAGCATCGACGGCAACGACACGGTCGTCGACCACGGTGCGGTGGTCATCGCCGCGATCACGTCGTGCACCAACACGTCCAACCCGTCGGTGATGATCGGCGCCGCCCTGCTGGCCAAGAAGGCCGTCGAGAAGGGCCTCACCCGCAAGCCGTGGGTCAAGACGTCACTGGCGCCCGGGTCCAAGGTCGTCACCGACTACTACGACCGCTCGGGCCTCACGCCGTATCTCGAGAAGCTCGGGTTCAACCTGGTCGGCTACGGCTGCACCACGTGCATCGGCAACTCCGGCCCGATCATCGACGAGGTGTCGACGGCAGTGAACGAGGGCGACCTCGCCGTCACCGCGGTGCTCTCGGGCAACCGTAACTTCGAGGGCCGCATCAACCCGGACGTGAAGATGAACTACCTTGCGTCTCCCCCGCTCGTGGTTGCGTACGCACTGGCCGGGTCTATGGACATCGATCTCGTCAACGAGCCGCTCGGCACCGACACCGACGGCGACGACGTCTTCCTGCACGACATCTGGCCCTCCCCGCAGGAGATCCAGGAGACAATCGATTCCGCGATCGCCAGCGAGATGTTCAGCAAGGACTACGCCGACGTCTTCACCGGCGACGAACGCTGGCAGGGCCTATCCACGCCCGAGGGCGACACCTTCGAGTGGGACCCCGACTCGACGTACGTGCGCAAGCCCCCGTACTTCGAGGGCATGTCGGCACAGCCGTCCGATGTCACCGACATCGAGGGCGCCCGCGTGCTGCTGAAGCTGGGCGACTCGGTGACCACCGATCACATCAGCCCGGCGAGCTCGATCAAGGCCGACTCCCCCGCCGGCACGTACCTCTCCGAACACGGCGTCGACCGTCGCGACTTCAACAGCTACGGCTCGCGGCGCGGAAATCACGAGGTCATGATCCGCGGCACGTTCGCCAACATTCGACTGCGCAACCAGATCGCGCCCGGTACCGAAGGTGGCTTTACCCGCGACTTCAGCGCAGCCGGCGAGGTGACCTCGGTGTACGAGGCGTCGGTCAACTACGCCGCGGCCGGGACACCGCTCGTCGTGCTTGCGGGCAAGGAGTACGGGTCCGGGTCGTCACGCGACTGGGCCGCCAAGGGCACCGCGCTGCTCGGTGTGCGCGCCGTGATCGCCGAGTCCTACGAGCGCATCCACCGCTCCAACCTGATCGGCATGGGCGTGCTGCCGCTGCAGTTCCCCGACGGCGAGTCCGCGGAGACGCTCGGCCTCACCGGCGAGGAGACGTTCTCCATCAGCGGCGTCACGGCGCTCAACGATGGGACGACGCCGCGCACCGTGCATGTCACCGCCGACGGAGTGGAGTTCGACGCCCGCGTCCGTATCGACACCCCCGGCGAGGCCGACTACTACCGGCACGGCGGCATCATGCAGTACGTCCTGCGCTCGCTGCTCTAAACCCCGCTTCCTGCGGACTTGTCCGCCCTTCGACCCGCTCCAGCGCGGCGAAGGGCGGACAGTTCGAGTGCGCCAGGAAATCCCATGACATATGGAGCGGTTCGGGGTCAGCCGCGGCACGCTGCGCCGAGCCACCGACGAGCTGGCCCGCCAGGGCCTACTGCGCATCGAACCGGGACGGGGCACGTACGTCGACCAGGCCACCAAGGTGCGCTAGCTGGTCTGGAGTCGCCTGCTCGACGTGGCCTGACCCGACTCGCGGCTCGACTTGATCTCAGCCGGTTCGTTCCGGACTTCGAGGGTCGGGAACGCTGCGACGACCGCCTCGTCTCGCTGCCGGACCACGCCAACGGCGACAGCCATCTTCATCGCGCTAGACACCTCGCTCGAGACGTATCGCCGAGTCGCCCTGGTCGACGGCAAGCAGCTGATCGCGCCGACCTTCGGCATGCGGCGCGGCTTCGTCCTGCTGGACGGGGGCCATCATCGCCGAGGCTTCGGCCGTCAGCGCCAACGGGTATGTCGCCGCGAACTACGACGCGGTGGCCACCGCGTTGGGTCTGACCGACGACGACCTGCGAACCCTGGCCGCGAACTCGTTCACCGCGGCGTTCCCTGACACCAACTAGGGCCCGCCCCGCTGATCAACAGCGCCGAACCGTCGCCCTGCGACGGTTCGGCGCTGTTGATCACGGGTGGAGGGGGCCGACGTCGAGCACCGTCACCTCAGGTTCGCCGGCCTCGTCGGACGCGGCGAGGTCGATCGACGCGCTGATTGCCCAGTCGTGGTCGCCGTCCGGATCATCGAAGACCTGTCGCACCGACCAGGCGTCCGGCCCGGTGACTACCTGCAGCAGGGCGGGATTGCGGGCGTCGGCTCCGGTGCCGAGGCGGTCGTACTCGGCGAAGTAGTCGTCCATCGCGGTCGCCCAGCGCTCAGCGTCCCAGCCGGCGTCGCGGTCCAACTCGCCGAGGGCGTCGAAGCGTTGTAGCGCAGCCAGCTCGACGCGTCGGAACAGCGCATTGCGTACCAGCACCGTGAACGCACGCACGTTGCCGGTCAACGACACCGGCCGCGCCACCTCGACCTCGCCGACGATCAGGGTGGCACCCGACGTCAGCTGCTCCCACTCGTCGAGCAGCGACGAGTCGGTCTGGCGCACCAGCGCACCGAGCCACTCGACGATGTCCTCGAAGCCCTCGGTCGACGCCGCGTCCGGCACCGAGGACCGCAGTGTCCGGTAGGCGTCGGTGAGATAGCGCAGCAGCGTGCCTTCGCTGCGCGACAGCCCGTAGAAGGAGACGTACTCGGTGAAGGTCATCGCGCGTTCCCACATATCGCGCACGATCGACTTCGGCGTCAGCTGGTCCTCGCGCAACCACGGGTGCGTCTGCCGATAGACCATGAAGGCGCCACGCAGCAGCTCGTCCAGCGGTTTGGGGTGGGTGACCTCGCTCAGCAGCTCCATCCGCTCGTCGTACTCGATGCCCTCGGCCTTCATCGCCGCCACGGCCTCACCACGGGCCATCCGTTGCTGCGCGGACAACACCTGCCGCGGGTCGTCGAGGGTCGCCTCGAACACGGACACGACGTCGAGGGCGTACGTCTCGGATTCCGGGTCCAGCAGGTCCAACGCGGCCAGCGCGAACGTCGACAGTGGCTGGTTCAACGCGAAGTTCAGCGGCAGGTCGGCGGTCAGCCGGACCGTGCGCCCGTCCGCGTCCGGCGACTCGAGCCGCTCGATCACGCCGGCGGCCAGCAACGAGCGGTAGGCGCGGATCGCGTCGCGCACCTGACCCCGCCGGGCCGACGCCGGCGAATGGTTGTCCATGATCAGCGCCCGCATCGCGGTGAACGCGTCCCCGGGCCGGGCGATGACGTTGAGCAGCATCGCAGGTGTCACCGCGAACTGGGGCGTCAGCGCTTCTGGCTCCGAGGTCAGCAACCGGTCGTGCGACGGCTTGCCCCAGGACACGAAACCCTCGGGCGCCTTTTTGCGCACGATCCGTTTGCGCTTCTTGACGTCGTCCCCGGCGCGCGCCAGCAGCCGGGCGTTCTCGACCTCGTGCTCGGGGGCCTGGACGACGACCGTGCCGGCGGTGTCGAAGCCGGCCCGGCCGGCCCGCCCGGCGATCTGGTGGAACTCGCGCACCTGCAGCTGGCGTTGCCGTACCCCGTCGTACTTCGACAGCGCCGCGAACACCACCGTACGGATAGGTACGTTGATGCCGACGCCGAGCGTGTCGGTGCCGCAGATGACCTTGAGCAGACCGGCCTGCGCCAACTGTTCGACGAGCCGGCGGTACTTCGGCAGCATGCCGGCGTGGTGCACCCCGATGCCGTGGCGCACCAGCCGAGAGAGCACCTTGCCGAACCCGGCGTTGAAGCGGAACAAGCCGATGGCCTCGGCGATGCGGTCGCGCTCTTCGCGGGTGGCCACATTGATCGACGTCAGGGCCTGGGCATGTTCGAGCGCTGCGGCCTGGGTGAAGTGCACGACGTAGATCGGGGCTTGCCCGGTCGCCAGCAGCTCGGTGATCGTTTCGTGGAGCGGCGTGACCTCGTAGTAGTGGTGCAGCGGCACCGGGCGCTCACCGCCGGCCACTACCGCCGTCTCGCGTCCCGTCCGCCGCGAGAGGTCCTCGGCCAGCGACGTCGTGTCGCCCAGCGTGGCCGACATCAACAGGAATTGCGCGTGCCGCAGTTCGAGCAGCGGCACCTGCCAGGCCCAGCCGCGGTCCGGGTCGGCGTAGAAGTGGAACTCGTCCATGATCACGACCCGCAGGTCGCTGTCGACGCCGGTGCGCAGCGCGATGTTGGCCAGCACCTCGGCCGTGCAGCACAGGATGGGTGCGTCGGCGTTGACGGCCGCGTCGCCGGTCATCATCCCGACGTGCTCGGAGCCGAACACCGCGCAGAGGGCGAAGAACTTCTCGCTGACGAGGGCCTTGATCGGCGCGGTGTAGACCGAGCGCAGGCCGGCCGCGCGGGCCACGTGGTGCGCGGCCACCGCGACCAGCGACTTGCCCGAACCGGTCGGCGTCGAGAGCACCACGTTGGACCCAGACACCAGTTCGAGCACGGCCTCGTCCTGCGCCGGGTACAGCTCGATGCCCTGGGCCGCGACCCACTCGCCGAAGGAGGCGTAGACGGCGTCGGGATCGGGCGACTCCGGATCGGTCAGCATCGTGAGCATCACTCTGCCTCACCGTCGACCAGAGGTCACAACACGCGGCCGAAGGAGTGGCCCGAATATGTTCAACAGGTAACGAATTCATTTCGGTCTCTGGAAATGTGGGTCGCGCCACGTATATGTTCGCGCTCGAAACATTCACGACAGGCCGGGCGCACGCTCGGTTCCCAACGACGGGAAGGCGCGACTGCATGCGCAGAACCACAGTCACCATCGCCTCGCTCGGCATCGCAGCGGCGCTCACCCTGAGCGCCTGCGGTTCGAGTGGCGGCAACAGCAAGAGCACCGGCTCGGCCGGCGGCGGCAGCACGTCCTCGAGCAGCAGCAGTAGCAGCGGCGGCGGCGGCACCGCGACGGCCGAATGCAAGCTGACCAGCCCGCCGCAGAGCGCGGCGAAGGCCCCCAGCGCGACCACCGCGATCAAGGCCGCCGGCAAAGTGGGTGTGATCCTGCCCGACACCACGTCCTCCACCCGGTACACGCTCTACGACGCCCCGCTGCTGAAGAAGGCCTTCACCGACGCCGGTGCAACCCCTGACATCCAGAACGCCGGTGGCGACGTCGGCAAGTTCAAGTCGATCGCTCAGAGCATGATCGGTGAGGGTGTCAAGGTCCTGCTCATGGACTCCATTGACGCCAGCTCCGGCGCTGCGGTCGAGCAGCTGGCCACCAAGGCCGGCGTCAAGGTCATCGACTACGACCGCGTCAACCTCGGTGGTTCGGCTCAGTACTACGTGTCCTTCGACAACGAGGACGTCGGCAAGCTGCAGGCGCAGACCCTGGTCGACTGCCTGAACGCCGACGGCGTCAAGAAGCCGAAGATCATCATGATGGACGGCGGCACCGACGTCGACAACAACGCGGTGCTGTTCAAGAAGGGCGCGCACGAGGTGCTCGACCCGCTGGTCTCGGCCGGCAAGCTGACCATCGGTGCCGAGGCCGTCGTCAAGGGTTGGGACGTCAACAACGCGGCCCCGACCTTCACGCAGGCACTCACCACCACCGGCAAGGTCGATGGGGTGCTCGCCGCCAATGACGACATCGCCAACGCCGTCATCGGTGTGCTGGCCAAGAATGGCGCGGCCGGCAAGGTCGTCGTCACCGGTCAGGACTCCGGCGTCGAGGGTCTGCAGAACATCATCCAGGGCAAGCAGAGCATGACGGTCTTCAAGGACGTCAAGAAGTACGAGGCCAACGCGGCCGCGCAGCTCGCCTTGGCGCTGCTGTCCGGCAAGAGCCCCGAGCAGGCCGGTCTCACCCTGACCGACTTCCCGGACCCGAAGGCGCCGAGCCACAAGATCCAGGCGCTGTTGCTGCCCACCCAGGTCATCACGGTGTCGAACGTCAACGACGTGATCACCGCGGGTGCGCTGACCAAGGCCGAGGTCTGCAAGGGCATCGCCGCGGCGTGCTCGAAGGCCGGCCTCTGATCCACCGCATCACCTGCTAGATCGCAACATCCTGATGACGATGGCCGGACGGGGGTACCGTCCGGCCATCGTCATCGACACGCCGACTGCCCTACGTCCTCGCTCCCCCTCCTGATGAGAAGCCCGGTGACCGCATGACTACGCCGATCCTGGAAATTTCGAAGTTGAACAAGAGCTTCGGTCCGGTGCACGTGTTACACGACGTCGACTTCAACGTCTACCCGGGCGAGGTCACCGCACTCGTCGGCGACAACGGTGCCGGCAAATCAACGTTGGTCAAGTGCGTCGCCGGCATCAACGGCATCGACAGCGGGACGGTGACATGGGAGGGCAAACCGATCACCTTGAACGACCCGCGCGATGCCGCTGCCCTCGGCATCGAGTTCGTTTACCAGGACCTCGCGCTAGCCGACAACCTCGACATCACCCAGAACATGTTCCTCGGCCGCGAGATCCGCCGCTTCGGCTTTCTGGCCGACGGTGAGATGGAGCGCAAGGCGCGCGAGACGCTGACCAGCCTGTCGGTGCGCACGGTCTCCTCGGTGCGGCAAAAGGTCGCCAACCTCTCCGGCGGCCAGCGCCAGACCGTCGCCATCGCCAAGGCCGTGCTTTGGAACAGCCGGGTCGTCTTCCTCGACGAGCCGACTGCCGCCCTGGGTGTCGCCCAGACCCGCCAGGTCCTCGACCTGGTTCGACGCCTCGCCGACCAGGGGCTGGGTGTCGTGCTGATCTCGCACAACATGAACGACGTCATGGAGGTCGCCGACCGCGTCGCAGCCCTCTACCTGGGACGGATCGCGGCCGAGGTCCTGACGAAGAACAGCAGCACGACCCAGATCGTCGAGCTGATCACGGCCGGTCGCAGCGGCGACATCGGTCTTGCGCCTGCCACCGCCAACGCGAACATCTGAGAGGGACGCCATGACTCCCCCGAACCTGGGAAAGCCGACCTCGACGGTGAAGAGCGACGAGGACCTGGCCAAGACCGGATCCACGCCCGAGCGGGCGTCGAGCTTCTCCCTCGACGTCGAACGACGCAGCATCCGCGACGCGCTGCAGGGTTACGTCGACAAGCTGCGTACCGGCGAGCCCGGCGCCCTGCCCTCCGTGCTCGGCCTGATCGTGCTCGGCATCATCTTCAGTCAGGTCAGTGGCCGCTTCCTCACCGACTACAACATCGGCAACCTGCCCGGCCAGGGTGCCTACATCGCCCTGATCGCCATGGGCCTGGTCTTCGTGCTGCTGCTCGGCGAGATCGACCTCTCCGGCGGCACCACGGGTGGCATGTGCGCCGGGTTCGCCGCCCAGGCGATCTTCCAGAGCGGACTGCACGGCGGTGGCGTGCCCACGGGCCTCTACTGGTCCATCCTCGGCGGCATGGCCCTGATGGCCGCGCTGGGCTTCTACCTGAAGTCGATCAGTGGCCCGATCGTCGTGATCCTCGGCATTCTTGTGGTCGTTTTTCAGCTCGACAAGCACGAGTTGTTCGCCATGTTCTTCGCGGTGGCGCTCGGCTGCGCCGTCGGCATCCTGATCGGGTGGCTCGTTGCCTCGGTCGGCATCCCCAGCTTCATCGTCACGCTGGCCCTGTTCCTCGCCTTCCAGGGTGTTCTGCTGTTCGCCCTGAACTCGCAGTCCAAGAAGATCAACGACTACAAGGCCTGGAACGGGCTGGCCAACAACAACCTGACCCCGGCCTGGAGCTGGGTGTTCACGATCGTGGTCATCGGCGGGTACCTCGCCTTCACCGTGCTCAAGTCAGTGACGGCGCAGCGCAAGGGCCTGGCCGCCGACGAGATCTCCCTCGTGCTCGTCCGCGCCGGGCTCATCGCGGTGGCAGCCGTGGTGCTCACCATCTTGGCGAACCGCAACCGCAACGTGCTCCCCTACGGCAAGCTCGAAGGCATTCCCTACGCTGCGGCGATTCCCATCGCCCTGATGATCGTCTCGACGCTGGCGCTCTACCACACGTCGTGGGGACGCCACCTGTTCGCCACCGGCGGCAACGCCGAGGCCGCCCGGCGCGCCGGTATCGACGTCACGCACATCCGAGTCACCGCGTTCACGGTCAGTGGTGGCTTCGCGGCCCTGGGCGGACTGTTCCTGGCCTCGTCGGCCGGCGCCGTCGTGCTGAACCTGGGCGGCGGCAACATCCTGCTGTTCTCGGTTGCTGCTGCGGTGATCGGCGGCACGTCGTTGTTCGGTGGTCGCGGAAAGCCGCAGAACGCAGTGATCGGCGCCCTCGTGATCACCATCATCCCGAACGGCATCGGGCTCAAGCCGAACCTCGGCCCGCAGTACCAGCAGGTCATCACCGGCGTCGTACTCCTTGTCGCGGCCACCGTGGACGCGCTGTCCCGGCGCAGGGCGGTGAAGCGCTGACCCGTTCCGGACGGGTGGGCCAGCAGCGGTGAGCCAGTCCTCGGCGGCCGTGCGGCCGGAAGCAATCCGGCGGCACAACCTGTCGCTCATCCTCGGCCACATCCACCGCGACGGAGCGTTGACCCGCGCGGCACTTACCCAGCGGCTCGGGGTCAGCCGCTCGACGATCGGCGCCCTGGTCGCAGAGCTGACCCAGCTGGGCATCGTCGAGGAGGTCGTGCCCAGCGGCGGCGCCGGGGTCGGCCGCCCGTCCCACGTCGTGGCGCCGCACAAGCGCGGCCCGTACGCCGTGGCGGTCGATGTCGACGTCGCGCACGTGACCGTGGCCGCAGTCGGCCTCGGCGGCGAGGTGCTCGCCCGCCGGGTCGTGATCACCGAGGTGCCCGCGTCCGCCGAGGCGGTGGCCGCGCTCGTCGCCGAGGCGATGCCGATCGTCCAGGCAGAGGCGTGCCCCGACGCCCGCCCGGCCGGTATCGGCGCCAGCGTGCCGGGCACCGTCGACCGGCGGACGGGGCACGTCGGCGTGGCCCCCAACCTGGGCTGGCACGACGCGCCGTTCGGTGCGCTGCTCGCCGACCTCGCTCCGCCGGGCATGCCCATCGCGATCGGTAACGACGCCGACCTGGCGGCCCTCGCCGAGCATCAGCGCGGCAGCGCGCGCGGCATTGACGACGTCGTGTACGTCATGGGCCGCATCGGCGTGGGCGCCGGCATCCTCATCGGCGGCGTGCCGCTGCTCGGTCGTGACGGGCACGCCGGGGAGATCGGGCACAACGTGCTCGACCCGACGGGGCCGGAATGCCACTGCGGGAAGCGCGGCTGCGTCGAGGTGTACGTCGGCGGCGCCGCCCTGCTCGAGCGGGCCGGCCGCCCGCTGCCCCCGAACGACGAAGCGGTGGCCGCAGTGATCGCCGACGCCCACCGCGGCGACGCGCGGGCGCTTGCGGCCGTCTGCGGCATCGCCGAACCGCTCGGGCGCACGATTGCGGCCCTGCTCAACACCCTGAATCCGCAGTTGGTCCTGCTCGGCGGCTCGTTCGCCGAGGTGCTGCGCCTGGCACACCGCGAACTCGAGGACTCTCTCGAGCGCTACGCCCTGGAGGCGCCCAACCGCACCGTGCAGCTCCTCGAACCGGCGCTGGGCGCGGACTCCGCCCTGCTCGGCGCGGCCGAGATCGCCTTCACCGCACTGCTCGAGGACCCGGTGGGCGCGACCGCACTGGTGGGTTGACGCGCGCCGTCAGCCGGCAGGGGTGACCTGAGCCCGGAACTGGGTGCGGTACAGCTCGGCGTACAGGCCGCCGGCGGCGAGCAGGTCGGCATGCCGGCCCTGCTCGACGATGCGCCCCGCGTCGAGCACCAGCACGAGGTCGGCGTTGTGGATCGTCGACAGGCGGTGCGCGATGACGAGAGAGGTACGTCCGGCCAGCGCCCGCGAGAGGGCGGCCTGCACCGCGGCCTCGCTCTCGCTGTCGAGATGCGCGGTGGCCTCGTCCAGGATGACGATCTCGGGCGCCTTGAGCAGCAGCCGCGCGATCGCCAACCGGGCCTTCTCGCCGCCGGAGAGCCGATAGCCACGATCGCCGACGAGGGTGTCGAGACCATCGGGCAGCGACGCGACGAGCTCGCCGATCTGCGCGTCTTCGACGGCCGCTGCAATGGCCGCGTCGTCGGCGTGCGGGGCCGCGTAGAGCAGGTTGGCCCGAATCGTGTCGTGGAACATGTGGGCGTCCTGGCTGACCACGCCGATCCGGTCGTGCAGGGACTGCTGGGTGACGGCGCGGACGTCGTGACCGCCGACGAGCACCTGACCGCCGGTGACGTCGTAGATGCGCGGCAACAACTGGCTGATCGTCGTCTTGCCCGCACCCGACGGCCCGACCAGCGCGATCATCTGCCCGGCCTCGGCGCGGAACGAGACGCCGTGCAGCACCTCGGCCGAGGCCGTGCGCTCGAGCGTGGCGACGTCCTCGAGCGAGGCCAACGACACCTCGGCCGCGGTGGGATAGCGGAAGTGGACGTCGGCGAACTCGACGGTGCGCGCCGCGGCGGGGAGCTCGACGGCGTCGGGTGCGTCGGCGATCATCGGCTCGAGATCGAGCACCTCGAAGACCCGGTCGAAGCTGACCAGCGCGCTCATGATGTCGACGCGGGCGTTGGACAGCGCCGTCAGCGGGCCGTACAGGCGGGTGAGCAGCAACGCCAGCGTGACCACGGTGCCGGCCGACAGCGAACCGGTGATGGCGTAGTAGCCGCCCAGGCCGTAGACGAGCGCCTGGGCCAGCGCCGCGACCAGGGTCAATGAGACGAAGAACGCCCGCCCGTACATGGCCGAGGTGATGCCGATGTCGCGCACCCGGGCCGCGCGACCGCGGAACGACGCGTCCTCCTCGACGGGCCGGCCGAAGAGCTTGACGAGCATGGCGCCCGCGACGTTGAACCGCTCCGTCATCGTCGCGTTCATCGAGGCGTTGAGGTTGTAGGACTCGCGGGTGATCTCCTGCAGGCGCGCGCCGATGCGCCGGGCCGGGATGACGAACACCGGCAGCATGACGATCGAGATCAGCGTGATGGGCCAGGACAGCGTGAACATGACGGCGGCCGTCAGCACCAGACTGACTGCGTTCGAGACCAGGCCCGACAGTGTCGAGGTGAACGCCTGCTGCGCGCCGAGGACGTCGTTGTTCAGCCGGCTGATCAACGCACCGGTCTGCGTGCGGGTGAAGAACGCCAGCGGCTGGCGCTGGACGTGGTCGAAGACCGCGGTGCGCATGTCGAAGATCAGGCCCTCGCCGATGCGGGCGGAATACCAGCGCTGGATGAAGGAGAACACGGCGTCGAGCACGGCCAACGCCGCGATGACGAGTGCGATGTCGACGACGACGTGCGCAGCCGCCTTGCGGGTGATGTCGTTGATGACCCGCCCGGCCAGTACGGGCGTGATGACGCCGACCAGCGCGCTGCCGGTGATCAGTGCCAGGAAGATCGTCAGCTCCCGGCGGTAGGGCTGCGCGAATCGCAGCACCCGTCGCCAGCTTCCCCTGGGGATCGGGTGGGCGGCCTTGGTCCCGTGCCGCGCCGAGCTCATCGCCCGCATCGCGCTGTGGTCGAAGCTCACGCCGACACGCTCACTCGTCGAACCCGGCGAGGTCGCGCAGCCGCCTGTACTGGGCGTCGCGCTCGGCGGCCTGCTGCTCGGCCTGGGTGTGCCGGGACGCAGCCTGCAGCAGCGCCTTCGTCTCGGCTGCCGCGTTGCGGTCGATGGCCAGTAGCGCGTCGACCGTCTCGGCCACCGCCGCGTCAAGGCGATCGGCCGCGACCACCCGGGACGCCAGGCCCATGCCCAGCGCCTCGTCAGCGCCGACGCGTCGGCCGGTGAGACAGATCTCGACGGCGCGTGAGTAGCCGACGAGGTCGACGAGCCGCTTGGTGCCGCCGAGGTCGGGCACGATACCGAGCGCCGGCTCGGGCATGCTCAACCTGGCGTCGGCGGCGAGAATCCGGATGTCGGCGCCCAGGGCCAGCTGCATGCCACCGCCCACGGCGTGACCCTGCACCGCAGCGATGCTCACCAGATCGGGCGCGGAGGTCCAGTCGAAGGCCTGTTGCCACAGCGCAATCCGCTCCGTCGCGTCGGCGCGGCTCAGTTGGGCCAGCCCGCCGAAGCCCTCGTCGGACGACGGCGAGGCAAGGGCGCGGTCGAGCCCGGCCGAGAATGCGCGGCCCTCGGCGCGCAACACGGCGATCCGGACGGTGCCGGGCAGTTCGCGGCGCACGCGGACGAGCTCCGTCCACATACGTGGGGATTGGACATTGAGCCGCTCAGGACGGCACAGCGTGATGGTGACGACGCGCTCGGAACGTTCGACGCGGATCCCCGCGTGCGGGTCGGTGTCGAGGGTGCAGCGAGCGGCGAGCGCGGAATTGGAAGCCGTGGTGTCGATGCGGCCAGGTTACTGCGCCGCACCGACACCGGTCCGGCTCTGTACTCGAGCTACTTCGAGCGAGGCTTCGTCTTGCCCGCGGCGGTCTTGGTCCGGGTGGCGCCGCCCCGGCCGCGCAGCGTCACACCGGACTCCGACAGCACCCGGTGCACGAAGCCG
This sequence comes from uncultured Jatrophihabitans sp., assembly GCF_964244045.1. Lineage (NCBI taxonomy): Bacteria > Bacillati > Actinomycetota > Actinomycetes > Jatrophihabitantales > Jatrophihabitantaceae > Jatrophihabitans > uncultured Jatrophihabitans sp. Next base: position 71,042 of record NZ_CAXTHK010000005.1, read on the forward strand.
TAGGAACGGCCGTGCTTGTCGGCCAGCTCGCGGATGCTCGTGCCCTTGTCGTAGGCCTTCTTCAGGTCCGTTGCAAGTTTGGTGCGCTCGGCGCCGGTGATCCGGGCGCCCTTCTTCAATACCGCCATGACGTTTCCCTTGGTTTGAGTAAAGTCCGGAGTGCGCGACGGGGTCGAAGGGCACCATCGTGCGGCACGGCGCCCGCCGCAACCAGATCTTGATATCAGCCGCACCGAAGACAGAGCAAGATCGACTCGCATGATGCGCGACACGGCCGCCAACAAAGCCGGGAACGGTAGGGAATTGGGGCGGCCGCCACTGATCACCCGTCGAACGCGTGCCACGGCCGGGACGGCCCGGTCAGCAGGGAACAGCTCAGGCGAGGGAGATGAGCTCGGCGAGGTCGGGACTCCATTGATCCTCGACGCCGTCGGGCAACAAGATCACCTTGTCCGGTGACAGCGCCTCGACCGCGCCCTCGTCGTGCGTCACCAGCACGATGGCGCCGGCGAAGGTGTGCAGCGCGTCGAGCACCTGCCCGCGCGACACCGGGTCGAGGTTGTTCGTCGGCTCGTCGAGCAGCAGGACGTTCGCGGCACTGGTGACCAGCATGGCGAGCGCGAGCCGCGTCTTCTCACCGCCGGACAGGACACCGGCGGGCTTGTCGACGTCGTCACCGGTGAACAGGAAGGCCCCGAGGATCTTGCGCAGCTCGGTGTCGTTCAGATCCGAGCGCCCCACTTCGGAGGCGGACGAGCGCATGTTCTCGAGGATCGTGCGGTCGTGGTCGAGCGTCTCGTGCTCCTGCGCGTAATAGCCCAGGCGCAGACCGTGCCCGGCGATGACCTCACCGGTGTCGGGGGTCTCAACCCCGGACAGCATCCGCAACAGGGTGGTCTTGCCGGCCCCGTTGAGGCCCAGCACAACGACCCGCGCGCCTCGGTCGATGGCCAGGTCGACGCCCGCGAACACCTCGAGCGAACCGTAGGACTTGGACAACCCCTCGGCGGTCAATGGTGTCTTGCCGCACGGTGCGGGCGCGGGGAAGCGCAGCCGGGCGACCTTGTCAGAGACCCGCACGGCGTCGAGGCCGGCGGCCAACGCAGCGGCGCGACGGTCCATCTGGTGCGCCGCCCGCGCCTTCGTGGCCTTGGCGCGCATCTTGTCGGCCTGGCCCTTGAGCTGGTCGATCTTGCGCTCGGCGTTGGCCCGCTCACGCACCCGGCGCTTCTCGTCGGCTTCGCGCTGTTTAAGGTACGTCTGCCACCCGACGTTGTAGACGTCGATGGCCGAGCGGTTGGCGTCGAGATACCAGACTTTGTTGACGACGGCGTCGAGCAGCGAGACGTCGTGACTGATGAGCACCAGCCCGCCGGTGTGCTGGCGCAGGAAATCGCGCAACCAGACGATCGAGTCGGCGTCGAGGTGGTTGGTGGGCTCGTCGAGCAGCAGCGTCGTGGGCTCGGCACCGGAATCCGCGAACAGGATGCGGGCGAGCTCGACCCGGCGCCGCTGACCACCGGACAGCGTCGACAGCGGCTGCTCGAGGACCCGGTCGGGCAGACCCAGGTTCGCGCAGATCCGGGCCGCCTCGCTCTCGGCGGCGTACCCGCCGAGGGCGGAGAAGCGCTCGTCGAGGTTTCCGTAGCGACGCAGCAGGGCCTCGTCGTCGGGGGTCTCCGCCAGCTGGACCTGCGCCTTGGCGATCTGCGTGACCAGGACGTCGAGGCCACGAGCGCTGAGCACCCGGTCCCGGGCAAGGACCGTCAGGTCGCCGTCGCGCGGGTCCTGGGGCAGGTAGCCCACGGGGCCGATGACGTCGAGCCGGCCGGTGTGCGGCAGCGTCTCGCCGGCAAGCACCCGCAGGCTGGTCGTTTTGCCCGCGCCGTTGCGCCCGACGAGACCGATGCGGTCGTCGGCCTGCACGCGCACGGTGGTGGGTTCGAGCAGAATTCGAGCGCCGGCGCGCAGTTCGAGGTCATGGGCAGTGATCATGGGTAACTCCAGGGAACGGACGTGGCATGGACGCACTGGTGTGCATGTGCGCCGTCGTCACTCCCGCTTGATCACACGTCTACGGTACAGACTTTCCGGCACCGCCAATTCCGCCCGACCTGCGAACCATCGGATGTGAGATGCCATGAAGTACAACGACGACGCGCAGCTCGACACGTCGGAGGTCTCGGACTCCCGCGGTGGCGGCTCCGGGTTCTCGGCGGGTGGGATCGGCGGCGGTGGCGGGATCGGCCTGATCGGACTGCTGCTGCCGTTCCTCTTCCGCGGCCGCAGCGGCCGGTTCAGCGGGCTGGTCGTCCTGGTCGTGGTCGGGGTGTTGACCGTGCTGCTCACCCGTGGCGGTTCGAGCAGCGGGCAGGGGGTGCTCGGCCAGCTGGGTCAAAACGGCAACCCCGCGACGGCTGACAACGGTGATCTCGCACAGGAGTGCCGTACCGGCGCCGACGCGAACAGCAAGCTCGAGTGCGCGGTGGTTGCCGACATCAACTCGGTGCAGGACTACTGGGGTGCCGCGTACCCGACGCTGGCGACGCGCTACCGCGGGGCGCAGCGCGGCTACAGCAAGGTCGACACGGTGTTCTTCACCGGGCAGGTGTCGACAGCGTGCGGGTCGGCCAGTAGCGACGCGGGGCCGTTCTACTGTCCCGGCGACAAACTCGTCTACATCGACCTCGGCTTCTACAACCAGCTCAAGAGCCAGTTCGGCGCCGAGGGCGGGCCGCTCGTCAACGCCTACGTGCTGGCCCACGAGTACGGCCACCACGTGCAGGACCTGCTCGGGACCGAGTCGAAGGTCAAGACCCGCGAGGGAGCATCGTCGGACTCGGTACGTCTCGAGTTGCAGGCCGACTGTTATGCAGGGGTCTGGATGAACCACGCCAGCCAGCCGCAGGGCGGCCAGCCGGCGCTGATCGAGGACATCACCCAGGCCGACCTCGACAGCGCCGTCGACACCGCGCAGCGAATAGGCGACGACTACATCCAGAAGAACCTCGGCGGTGGCAACGTCGATCCGGACAGCTTCACCCACGGTTCGTCGGCGCAACGCAAGAAGTGGTTGACGACGGGTTACCGCACCGGGGACCCGCTGCAGTGCGACACGTTCTCGGCGTCGTCGCTGGGTTAGCTCCCGGCTCCCGCTCCCGTCTCCCGCTCCCGTTGAGTGTCGGGTTACGAGCCGAGTGGCGGCTTATAAAGCGACACTCGAGGCGTAACCCGACACTCAACCGGCGGGGGTGCCGCGGAAGGTGCGTCGGTAGGCCAGCGGCGCGACCCCGAGCGAGGCGCGCAGGTGCTGGCGCAGGCTGGCGCCCGAGCCGAGGCCGACGCGCAACGCCACATCGTCGACGCCCAGATCGGTGGCCTCGAGAAGGTGACGGGCCCGCTCGACTCGCTGCGCCAGCACCCAGGCTCCGGGTGACCGACCGGTCTCGCTGGTGAAGCGGCGGTTGAATGTACGTACGCTCATCCGGGCGGCCGCAGCGAGCCGGGCGACGTCCAGCGGCTCGTCGAGGTGCTCGATCGCCCACTGCCGCACCGCCGCGGTGCTCGCGTGCCCGGTATCGGGCACGGGGCGTTCGATGAACTGATCCTGTCCCCCGTCACGCCAGGGCGGGACGACACCCGCCGCGAGCCCGGCCGAGCTCAGCTCATCTCCGTCGTCGACGAAGAGCCGGTTCTCGTCGAGCAGGACGTCCGGATAGAGCGCCCGGAACTCGGCGGCGCGGCGCCAGTGGGTCGTCGCGGGCCGGCCGTCGAACAGCCCGGCAGCGGCGAGAACGAATGCCCCGGTGCAGATGGACACCAACCGAGTACCCGGCCGCACCGACGCGAGGGCAGCGTGCACGTCATCGTCGAGCACGCCGTGCAAGCGGGCCGAGGGCAACCGGGTGCCCGGCACGATCACCGTGTCGGCCCGGGCGAGCGCGGATGCGTCGGCGGTCGGGACCATTGCCCAGCCCGAATCGGTGGCGACGGGGTCTGTCGTCAACCCGGCAACCGTGACGTCGTAGCGCGGGCACTCCGCGTCGTCGAATGCCTCCCCCAGGAGTTGCGACGGGATCGCGGCGTCGAAGCCGACGACGGGCGCAAGCAACAGCACGGTGACGCGGTGCGGGACAGACGTGGCACGATCTTTGCAGATAACGGCGTATGCCACTGGTCCGGCCTGATGCGCCACGACAGACGGGTCGGCAGCAGCGCAGGTGTGGCCCTGCGCGGGGGTTTTCGACGTCGGTGGCACGATCGCCTCCGGGTGGCTGACCGACCGGGTCGGCCCGCGCCTGCTGCTGCTCGTCTACTACGCAGGACGCGGCTTGTCGTTGCTCGCCCTGCCGTCCCCCCTGTCACCGCACACCACGCCGAGCACCTGGGTGTGCATCCTGTTCTACGGTCTGGACTGGGTGGCCACCGTGCCACCGACAGTCGCCCTGTGCCGGGAGTACTTCGGCGACTCCGCGCCCATCGTCTTCGGCTGGGTCTTCGCCGCGCACCAGATCGGCGCAGCAATGGCCGCCAGCGGCGCTAGTTGGATCCGCGACGCCGAGGGGTCCTACGACCTGGCGTTCTATCTGGCCGCCGGGTTGTACGCGTTCGCCGCGCTGCTGTGCTTGACAGCTCGCCGTGGGGAAACCGCCGAACAGATCAGCCGGTCGACGTCGGGGCAGCGGTAGGCACGGGAACCAGCATGCAGCCTGCGGGGACGGGAGTCTTGCCGTCCGGCATCAGGGCAACAGGTGATGTGGTAACCGCTCCGGGCACTGCTGGCACCGTTGCATTGGGCGCCACAGGCGAACCCGTCGCCGGGGCCGGCGTGGGGACGGCAGCCGAGGCGCCCGACGCGATCGGGATGGGTTGGGTGCCCGTCGGGCAGTTCAGGGTGGTTGGCGTGACCGGCTTGGTCGGTGTGCCGGGCTTGGCGGGAGTGATGCTGACCGGAGTCGGCTGGGCGGGCACCGGCGCTGCCGGGTGCCCGGACTTCGGCGCCGGCGCGGTGACAGGTTTGCTAACAGGCTTCGTAGACGCGACCTTGGTCTTCGTTGCGGCCGGCGGGTCGGGGACGATGACACCCGCACCGGTGGCGTAGGCATGTTCCAGCGCAAGGACCGTATCCACGTACGACGTCAGGTGGTTGTACGCGAACACCGCACGAACCTGTCCCGCAGTCGTGGCCAGGTCGCCGCCGGCTGCGCACAGGTACTTCGCGGCCGCCAAGCTCTCGTCGAAGATGTTGAACGGGTCCTGTATCCCGTCATGGTTTCCGTCCGAGGCGTAGTTGGCCCACGTTGACGGGATGAATTGCAGTGGACCCATCGCTCGGTCGTAGGAGGTATCGCCGTCCAAGAGCCCACTGTCGGTATCGCGGATGACTGCAGTTCCGTTCCCGTCGAGGATCGGTCCCAGGATTTTCGCGCTGGACGTGCCGCTGGTGTACAGCGTCGCCCCAGCAAAACGACCGTGATCGCTCTCGACCCGCCCGATACCGGCGAGCAGCGGCCACGGGATCCGACATCCCGGATCGGTGGTCGCCACCGCGGCGGCAGCATCCTGGTAGGCGTGCAGCGCGGTAACGGGGATGCCGTCCGCGGCCAGTGGCGACACGTCCGTCGCTGCATTCTGACCAACCGGGCTGACGACGTTGGCCACGGCGACTCGAACCTTGGCCGGGGTGTGCACCACGGCTGCCGGCTTCGACACGAGCGTGTCCGACGTAGCTTCGACCGAGTTCTCAGCCACTACGACATGCGTCGGGTGCGCACGTCGGCCGGACGTCGAGCGGGAGGCGTCGGTCGACGCCGTGGCCGCGCCGGAGGGCGCCGCATTACCGGTTATCGCCATGGTGGCAATCGACGCGGCGATAGCTACCACCGTGATGGTCAGGCTCAGCATGCTGTGGGAGCGAGGCATTCTGTTGCCATCGACCAAAGGTTGGACAGCGTGCTTGGCGGTGTAAGCGGCCATTAGAAACCTCGTCACATCGATAACCAGAGCTCTTTGCAGTGGTTATCGGCATAACGGGCTCATACTTGAGGACGAGCTTTGTCAAGCTGATCCGGACGATCAGCAAAGCTGTCATTCTGGGCGGAAAGACCTGTCTTCATTATTAGATCCTGTCAACCTGTAAATGACAGGAATGCGGCTGTGCGGGTTAGGTAAATGCAGACAGTCCGGTGATGGCTCTGCCCACAATGAGCGTATTGATCTCCCGGGTGCCCTCGTAGGAATAGAGCGCCTCGGCGTCGTTGAAGTGCCGCGCGATCCCGTAGTCGAGCAGGATGCCGTTGCCACCCAGTATCTCGCGCGCCCATGCAACGCACTCGCGCAACCGCGACGTGCAGAACGATTTGGCCAGCGCCCCTTGTTCGTCGTGAAACACGCCGTCGTCCTGCAGCTGCGCGCCCCGCACGGCCATGCCGAGCGAGGCTGTCAGGTTGCCCAGGATGCGGGCGAGCAGGTCCTGGATGAGCTGGTTCGCACCGATCGGGCGGCCGAACTGAACACGGTCCTTGGCGTACTGCACGGCGACCTCGTAGACCGCGGTCATCACCCCGACGGAACTCCAGGCAACACTCCCCCGCGTCGCTCGCAGGATGGAGTTCGTGTCGTCAAAAGAATTGGCGTTCTGCAGCCGGTTGGCCTCGGGCACCCGCACGCCGTCCAGGGTGAGGTCGGCGTTCTGCGTGATCCGCAGCGCCATCTTGTTTTCCATCTTGGTGGCCGAGAACCCGGGCATCTCCTTCTCGACAACGAAGCCGCGCACGCCACCGTCGCTGCCATCAGTGACGTCTTTCGCCCAGGTGACGATCAGGTCGGCGAACGTGCCGTTGCCGATCCACCGCTTCGCGCCGTCGATGACCCACTCGTCTCCGTCGCGGCGGGCGGTGGTTTCGAGGCCGCCGGCGACGTCGGAGCCGCCGTGCGGTTCGGTAAGCCCGAACGCGCCGATCTTCTCGAGGCGTCGCATCGCCGGCAACCAGCGGTCACGCTGCTCGTCCGAGCCGCACTGGTAGATGCTGCCCATGGCCAACCCGCTGTGGACACCGTAGAAGGACGCGAACGAGGAGTCGATGCGAGCGAACTCCAAGCTGGCAAAACCTGACAGCAGTCGGCGCTGGGGCTCACGTCCTGGCAGGTCCAGTGACAGGCCCATGACGTCGAGCGGTGCGAGCTGCGGGATGAGCTGGTGCGGGAACTCGGCGCGGGCCCAGTAGTCGTCGACGATCGGGACGAGGTGCTCCGTCAACCATGCGCGCAGATCAGCCAGCAACGCCTGCTCATCCTTGTCGAGCAGCGAGCGGTAATCGAAGAAGTCCGGGTCGATGTCGGCGCGTGCCCCGGGAACGGGTCCGTTCTTGTTCGGTTCGTCAGCCATTTCGTCAGGATGACCAGCGCCCGTCGGACGCTAACGCGGTTACTGCACTCCCGGCACGATCCGCATGTCGCGGATGGCGCCACCGTCGAGGGCGGCGAGCGCCTCCGCGTAAGCCGGACTGTCATGCGCATCGCGGGCGGCCTGGACGGACTCGAACTCGATGACGACGGTGCGGGTCGCCTCGCCGGCCTCGTAGGTCTGCTCCGGAACGTCTCGGGCGAGGAACCGGCCACCGGCAGCGAGAAGCGCCGGTCCGGCGAGCCTGCCGTAGGCCGCCACCTTGTCCGCGTCGATGATCTCGCGGTACTCGCTGATCCAGTAGGCCGTCATGAGCGAGCGAAGGACACAGCGGAATGGCCTTTGGCGTCCGGAGCGCAGCGGAGGGAGGTCATATTATACGTTGAAGCCGAGGGCGCGCAGTTGCTCGCGGCCGTCATCGGTGATCTTGTCGGGACCCCACGGTGGCATCCAGACCCAGTTGATCTTGGCGTCGACGGCAAGGGGTTTCGGGCCGAGCGTCAGAGCGGAGTGCGTCTGGTCCTCGATCACGTCGGTCAGCGGGCAAGCGGCTGACGTCAGGGTCATGTCGATGGTGATCACGATGCCCGCTTCGCCCTCGTCGACGGTCACGTCGTAGACGAGGCCGAGATCGACGACGTTGATGCCGAGCTCCGGGTCGACGACGTCACGCATGGCCTCGTCGATGTCGTCGCGCGACGGAATGGTTGGTGCACTCATGAGCTTCGCTCCTTCTTGGTCTCGGCGTCAGCCACTGCACTCTTCATGGCCATCCAACCCAGCAGCGCGCACTTAACGCGAGCCGGGTACTTCGACACACCTTCGAAGGCGACAGCGTCCTCGAGCAGGTCGGCGTCGGCCTCGGTGAGCTCGGCTGCGCCGCGGGACTGCATCAGCTCGAGGAATTTCTCCTCCAGCGCAAGCGCGTCGGTGACATGTTTGCCGCTGACGAGCCCGCTCATGACCGAGGTCGACGCCTGGCTGATGGAGCAGCCTTCGCCGTCCCAGCCGAGGTCGGCGATCCGTCCGTCGGCGATGCGCACCCGCAGGGTGACCTCGTCGCCGCAGGTCGGGTTGACGTGGTGCACCTCGGCGTCGAAGGACTCGGGCAGGCCGCGGTGCTGCGGGTGCTTGTAGTGGTCCAGGATGATCTCCTGGTACATCGACTCACTCATGTGGAGAACATCTCCGCGACCTTGCTGAGGCCCACGACGAGCTGGTCGATCTCGTCGGTGGTGGTGTACACCCCGAATGACGCGCGGGTGGTCGCCGGTATTCCGAACCGCAGGCACACCGGCCGCGCGCAGTGGTGGCCGGCGCGTACGGCGATGCCGTACTCGTCGAGCAACTGAGCGACGTCGTGCGGGTGCACCCCGTCGAGCGTGAACGAGATGGTGGCGCCACGGTCGACATTGTCGGCCGGGCCGATGATGGTCAGGCCCGGCACGGTCTGCAGCTGCTCGAGCGCGTAGCCGGTGATCTGCTCGCCGTGCTCGCGCACGTTGTCGAGGCCCAGGTCGGTGAGCCAGTCGATGGCCGCACCCAGCGCCACGGCCTGAGCGATCATCGGCGTGCCGGCCTCGAAGCGGTGCGGCGGTGCGGCGAACGTCGAACCCTCCATGGCGACGGTCTCGATCATCTCGCCACCCCCCAGGAACGGCGGCAGTGCGGCGAGCAGGTCGTAGCGGCCCCACAGGACACCGACGCCGGTCGGTCCGTAGACCTTATGGCCGGTGAAGGCGACGAAGTCGGCGCCGAGATCCTGGACGTCCAGCGCAATGTGCGGCGCGGCCTGTGCGGCGTCGACGATGGCCAGCGCGCCCACGGCGTGCGCGCGCTCGACGATGCGTTTCACCGGGTTGATCGTGCCGAGCGCGTTCGACTGGTAGACGAACGACACGACCTTCGTCCGCTCGTTGATGACCTCGTCGATGGCCGACTCGACCAACCGCCCGTCGTCACCGATCGGGATCCAGCGGAACGTCGCGCCCGTGCGCAACGCGAGCTGCTGCCACGGCACAAGGTTGCTGTGGTGCTCCATCTCGGTGACCACGATCTCGTCACCGGGCCCGAGCGCGAACTTCTCGCCCCCAGGGAAGGTGGACGCGTTCGAGAAGGAGTACGCCAGCAGGTTCAGCGCCTCGGTGATGTTGCGGGTGAAGATGATCTCGTCGCGTGACGGGGCGTTCAGGAAGGCCGCCACCTTGTCACGTGCGCCCTCGTAGGCGTTCGTGACCTCGCTGCCGAGCGTGTGCACTGCGCGGGCCACGTTCGCGTAGTGGTTGGCGTAGAGATCGGCTTCAGCGTCGATGACCTGCTGCGGCTTCTGCGCGCTGTTGGCACTGTCGAGGTAGACGAGCGGGACGCCGTGCACCTCGCGCGCCATGATCGGGAAGTCCTTGCGGACCGCCTCCACATCCAGAGACATGATCAGGCGCTCGCCGTCTCGTTCACACCAAATCTGTGATAGCCCTCGTTCTCGAGCTTGGTGGCAAGCTCCGGGCCGCCGGACTCGGCGATGCGCCCGTCGAAGAAGACGTGCACGAAGTCGGGCTTGATGTAGTTCAGGATACGCGTGTAGTGCGTGATCAGCAGCGTGCCGATGCCCTGCTCGCGTGAGCGGTTGACGCCGGCGCTGACGACCCGCAGTGCGTCGACGTCCAGACCGGAGTCGGTCTCGTCCAGGATCGCGATCTTGGGCTTGAGCAGCTCGAGCTGCAGGATCTCGTGCCGCTTCTTCTCACCGCCGGAGAACCCCTCGTTGACGCTGCGCTCGGCGAAGGTCTTGTCCATCTCGAGCTCGGCCATGCTGACGCTGACCTCCTTGACCCAGGTGCGCAGCTTCGGCGCCTCGCCACGGATTGCGGTGGCGGCAGTGCGCAGGAAGTTCGACACCGAGACACCGGGCACCTCGACCGGGTACTGCATGGCCAGGAACAGCCCCGCACGAGCGCGTTCGTCGACAGTCATTGCCAACACGTCGGCACCGTCGAGGGTGACCGTGCCGCCGGTGACCGTGTACTTCGGGTGGCCGGCGATCGAGTAGGCGAGCGTCGACTTGCCTGAACCGTTCGGGCCCATGATGGCGTGGGTCTCGCCGGAGGAGACCGTGAGGTCGACGCCCTTCAGAATCTCGGTCGTCTCGCCGGCGTCACCGACGGTGACATGCAGATCGTGGATTTCCAGAATGCTCATTCGTCGTCCTCTTCAACAGAGTCATCAGATTCGATGTCGTTCTTGGGGAAGCCCAGCCGGGCTTCGATGGTGGTCATGACTCGCTGCTGCAGGGCAGCGATGCCGATGCGCTCGACGACATCGGCGAAGAAGCCGCGCACGACCAGACGCCGGGCGACGTCCTCGGGGATGCCCCGGGACTGCAGGTAGAACAGCTGCAGGTCGTCGAAGCGACCCGTCGCGCTGGCGTGCCCCGCTCCGGCGATGTTGCCGGTCTGGATCTCAAGGTTCGGCACCGAGTCGGCGCGCGCGCCGTCGGACAGCAGCAGGTTGCGGTTCATCTCGTAGGTCTGCGTGCCGGTGGCCGCCGGTCGGATGCGGACGTCGCCGATCCAGACCGTGCGAGCGGTGTCACCCGACAATGCGTGCTTGTACAACACGTCGGAGGAGCACTGCGGCACCGCGTGGTCGACGAACAGCCGCGTCTCGATGTGTTGCCCGGCGCCGGCGAAGGCGACACCCAGCAGCTCGGCACGACCACCAGGGCCGGCGTACTGCACGGTCGGGACGATGCGTACGACGCCGCCACCCAGGCCGATGTTGACGTGGCGGAACGTGGCGTCGCGGCCGACCTTGGCCGCGTGCGCGACCAGCACGACCGCGGACGGGTCGCAGTCGTAAATCGCGACGAGGGTCAGCTCGGCGCCGTCGCCGACGATGATCTCGACGTTGCCCGACACGCTCAGCGCGCCGCGGTGGTCGAACACCACGGTGGCGTGCGAGTTCGCGCCGGCCTCGATGATGTGGTGCGAGTAGCCGCGCCCGCTGATCCCGATCCGCTCGATGACTACGGGCTCGGCCAGCTCGGCGCCCGCGTCGGTGACCGTGTGTGTGCCCTTGCGGGCCTGCGCCATGGCCACCGCGCTGGCGCGGTCGGCCGGCGTCAGCACCGAGCCGAACCCCAGCACGGTCTGCGGGTCGACAGCGTCGACGCGCGCGCCGTCGGGCACGGTCGTCGACCCCGTGACGACGAGGTCCTCGGTGAACGGCTCGAAGAAGGCGCGCAGCTTGGTCAACGGGCTGAAGCGCCAGTCCTCGTCCCGTGACGAGGGGGTCTCGAAGGCCTCGGGGTCTCGCGAGGTGAAACGTTCCGCGGGCGAACCCGTGGGCTTGAGCAGTGCGGTCATGTCTGTGGCAGCCGGATCAGCCGACTGCTCCCTCCATCTGCAGTTCGATCAGGCGGTTGAGCTCGAGCGCGTATTCCATCGGCAGCTCACGGGCGATCGGCTCGACGAAACCGCGCACGACCATGGCCATGGCCTCGTCCTCGGACAGGCCGCGGCTCATCAGGTAGAACAGCTGGTCCTCGCTGACCTTCGAGACCGTGGCCTCATGCCCCATCGACACGTCGTCCTCGCGAACGTCGACATAGGGATAGGTGTCGGAGCGGCTGATGTCGTCGACCAGCAGGGCGTCGCATTTCACCGTGGACTTGCTGTGGTGCGCGCCCTTGTTGACCTGGACGAGCCCGCGGTAGCTCGTGCGACCGCCGCCCCGGGCAACCGACTTGGAGATGATCGTCGAGGACGTGTGCGGCGCGAGGTGCAGCATCTTGGCGCCGGCGTCCTGGTGCTGGCCCTCACCGGCGAACGCGATCGAGAGCACCTCGCCCTTGGCGTACTCGCCGGTCATCCAGACCGCGGGGTACTTCATGGTGACCTTGGAGCCGATGTTGCCGTCGACCCACTCCATGGTGGCGCCGGCTTCGGCCTTGGCCCGCTTGGTGACCAGGTTGTACACGTTGTTCGACCAGTTCTGGATGGTCGTGTAGCGGCACCGGCCGCCCTTCTTGACGATGATCTCGACGACGGCCGAGTGCAACGAGTCCGACTTGTAGATCGGCGCGGTGCAGCCCTCGACGTAGTGCACATAGGCACCCTCGTCGACGATGATGAGCGTGCGCTCGAACTGGCCCATGTTCTCGGTGTTGATCCGGAAGTAGGCCTGCAGCGGGATCTCGACGTGCACGCCCTTCGGCACGTAGATGAACGACCCGCCCGACCACACGGCCGAGTTCAGCGCGGAGAACTTGTTGTCGCCCGACGGGATCACCGAGCCGAAGTACTCGCGGAACAGCTCCGGGTGCTCCTTGAGGCCGGTGTCGGTGTCCATGAAGATGACACCCTGCTTCTCGAGCTCCTCGTTGATCTGGTGGTAGACCACCTCGGACTCGTACTGAGCGGCCACCCCGGAGACGAGGCGCTGCTTCTCGGCCTCGGGGATGCCGAGCTTGTCGTAGGTGTTCTTGATGTCCGCAGGGAGGTCGTCCCAGGTCGCAGCCTGCTTCTCCGTCGAGCGGACGAAGTACTTGATGTTGTCGAAGTCGATGTCCGAGAGGTCCGAACCCCAGCTGGGCATCGGCTTCTTGTCGAACATCGCCAGCGCCTTGAGCCGGTGCGTGAGCATCCACTCGGGCTCGCTCTTCTTGTCCGAGATGTCCCGCACGACCGCCTCGGACAGTCCGCGCTTGGCACTGGCGCCGGCGGCGTCGCTGTCGCTCCAGCCGAAGCCGTACCGGCCGAGCGCATCGATCTGCTCGTCCTGGGTCAATGTCACTGGGGCTGGCTGGGTGGTGGTCATCTGTGGTCCTCCCGGATCGGGTGGGTGGGTGTTTCTGGTCGGTGCGGGACGTGCGTGGTGCAGACGCCGTCGCCGTGGGCGATCGTCGCCAACCGCTGCACGTAGGTGCCCAACACCTGTTCGAAGGCGCGTGTTTCCGCTTCGCACAATTGGGGGAACTCGGCGGCCACGTGGGCGACCGGGCAGTGGTGCTGACAGATCTGAATGCCGTTGGTGCTCTGGTTCGGGCTGCCCACGGCCTGCGTCGTCGACGCGTATCCGTGCGCCGTCAGCCCGCCGGCCAACGCACCGGTGCGAGTGGCGAGCGGCGCGTTGCGATCGACGCGTTCGGTGAGCAGGTCGGCCAGCTGCTCGGCCCGGTGTGCGGCGAATGCCTCGACGGCCTGTTCACCGCCGGTGTCGCGCAGGTAGCGCAGTGCGGTGCTGGCCAGGTCGTCGTAGGCGTGTGGGAACGAGGCACGGCCCGCGTCGGTCAGGGCATAGGTGCGGGCGGGACGTCCACGGCCACGCTGCGCGCTCGGCCGTGGCTCGCGCTCGACGAGAATGCCGTCGCCGACCAGGGCGTCGAGGTGACGGCGGATCGCTGCGGCCGAGAGGCCCAGCCGCTCGGCCAGTGCGGCGGCGCTGTGCGGACCCTGCTCGAGCACCGTGCGGGCCACCGCGTCGCGGGTGCGGTCGCCCGTCCGCTCGCCGGCGCCAACGGGCAGCGTGGCAGCGCCCCTGGCGTCCCTGGTGTCCGTCGCGATTTCCACAACACCATTATGACGTATTTACTCGGGCTGATCACAAACGGGTTCCGCCTGATGGGTCACAACTGCGTGCCGATCCCCCACGATAGGTTCCTCGCGTGCTGTACCGGACGCTCGAGCTGACGTTGGCTCCCGCATTGCGCGCGGTGTACCGGCCCGCGGTCACCGGACTGCACAACCTCCCGGACGGTCCGGTCGTGCTGGCCGCAAACCACGTCTCCTTCGCCGATGAGATCTTCACGCCGCTGGCGGCGCGCCGGCAGGTCTGCTACTTCGCGAAGGTGGAGTACTTCAACACGCCGGGTCCGAGGGGCAGGGCGATGGCCGTGTTCTTCAACAGCATGGGGCACGTGCCGGTCGCGCGCTCGGACACCCGCTCGGCCGCGGCCGTCATCGACATCGGCGTCGACGTGCTGGCCGAGGGCCGCACCCTCGGCATCTACCCGGAGGGCACCCGCTCCCCCGACGGCCGATTGCACAAGTTCCGCACGGGCGTCGCGCGGCTCGCGCTGCGCAGCGGTGCACCCGTCGTCCCGGTCGGTCTGGTCGGGACGCGTGAGGCCCAGCCGCCCGGTACGCACGCGTGGCACCGGGTCCCGGTCGAGGTGCACTTCGGAGCGCCGCTGTACTTCGGCGATCGCGCGGGCGAGGAGCGCAGCTCGCGGGTACTGCGCGAGGTCACCGAGATCGTGCGCGCGAGCGTCCAGGCGCTGTCCGGCCAGGCCTACGTCGACGCCTTCGCCGGGTCGTCCACGACCCCCGGATGACCGAGGCACCGCGCGCGTGAGCGCGCGTAGATCACTCCCCCGACATCCATGGCGCGGCCCGCTCCGCAGCGTTCATAGACTGTTGTTGTGTCCGCATCGTCCGTGCCGTCGGGGCCGGCCCTCGAGGTGGTCGACCTCGTCAAGGCGTACGGCTCGCGCCGAGCGGTGGACGGGCTGTCGATGCACGTGCCCGCCGGGTCGGTCGTGGCGCTGCTCGGCCCGAACGGGGCCGGCAAGACCACGACCATCGAGATCTGCGAGGGCTTCCGGCGGCCCGACGCCGGCAAGGTCCGGGTGCTGGGCCGCGACCCCGTGGCCGACGCCACCGAGTTGCGCCCGCGCGTCGGCGTCATGCTCCAGGACGGCGTCGGCGGTTACACCGGTGCCACCACGGTCGAGCTGCTGCGCCTGTTCGCCTCCTACGCCGCCGACCCGCACGACCCGCACCTGCTGCTCGAGGTCGTCGGGCTCACCGAGGCCGCCGGCACCGCCGTGAAGCGGCTCTCCGGCGGTCAGCAGCAGCGGCTGTCGCTGGCGTTGGCGCTCGTCGGCCGCCCCGAACTCGTCTTCCTCGACGAGCCGACGGCCGGCATGGACCCGCAGTCCAGACACGGCACCTGGGACCTTATCCGCTCGTTGCGCGCCGACGGCGTCAGCGTCGTGCTGACCACCCACCTCCTCGACGAGGCTGAGCAGCTGGCCGACGACGTGGTGGTCATCGACCAGGGACGGGTGGTGGCGCAGGGCAGTCCTGCTGAGCTCACCCGCTCCGGCGCCGAGGGCCAGATCCGGTTCCGCGCGATCGCCGGTCTACCGCTCGATCAGCTGGTCGACGTGTTGCCGCTGGGCAGCACCGCCCTGGAACCCGAACCCGGCCGGTACCTGATCACCGGCGACGTCACCCCCGAACTGCTGGCCACGTTGACGGCCTGGTGCGCGCACCAGCAGGTGCTGGCGCAGGACCTCTCCGTCGAGCGGCGCACCCTCGAGGACGTGTTCCTCGAGCTCACCGGACGCGAGCTGCGCACATGAGCGATCAGACGGCACCGGGACGCATCTCATTCGCGCCCGCGCCGGCCGCGTCGTCGCGCGCCACGATGGTGAAGGCGCAGACGCGCATGGAGTTCCGGCTGCTGCTGCGCAACGGTGAGCAGGTCGGGTTGACGCTGCTCATCCCGCTGCTGTTGCTGTTCTTCTTCAACCTGCCGCTGCTGTACTCCCTCGGGACGCCGCGGCGCATCGACTTCGTCGTACCGAGCATCATCGCGCTCGCGGTCATGTCCGCCGCGTTCACCGGCCTGGCCATCGGCACCGGCTTCGAGCGCAAGTACGCGGTGCTCAAGCGGCTCGGGGCCACCGCGCTGCCGCGCTCGACGCTCATCCTGGGCAAGACACTGGCCGTCCTGCTGCTCGAGGTGCTGCAGATCGTGCTGATCTGCAGTGTGGGCCTGGCGCTGGCGTGGCATCCGCACGGCGACCCGTTCACCGTCGTCCTGCTGGTGGTGCTGGGCACGCTGGCGTTCGGCGGGCTGGGGCTGCTGGTGGCGGGCACGCTGCGTGCGGAGGTGACGCTGGCTGCCGCGAATCTGATCTGGCTCATCCTGCTGTTCGCCGGCGGCATCGCGATCCCGCTCGACAAGTACGGCGGCGCCGCCCGCGACGTCCTGCAGTTCCTGCCGTCGGCCGCCTTGAGCGACGGGCTGCACGACGTGCTCCAGCACCACGCCGGCTTCCCGGTGCGCGAGGTCCTGACGCTGCTGGTCTGGGCGGCCATCGCCCTGCCGGCCGCCGCACGGTGGTTCAAGTGGGAGTAAGCACCGAACCGGTCGTCGCGACCGGCCGGAACGGCGTCGACGACCGGCGGGTGCGCTGGCTGCCCTCGTGGTTGCAGACCGCCAATGCGCTGCGTCGGCTGGCTCTGGCCTCGGTCGTCGCGAACGTGGTCATCGTGGTTACCGGCGGCGCGGTCCGCCTTACTGACTCCGGCCTTGGTTGCCCCACCTGGCCGCGGTGCACCGACGCCTCGCTGACGCCGACGAAGCAGTACGCCGTTCACGGGATCATCGAGTTCACCAACCGCCAGCTGACTTTCGTCCTCGTCATCGTCGCAGTGGCCACCTGGCTGGTGGCGATGGTCCGCCGCACGCAACGCGCGCCGGCTACCTGGGCAGCGCTCGGTATCCCGGCGCAGGCGGTGCTCGGCGGACTGACGGTGCTGACTCACCTCAACCCCTGGCTGGTCGCGGCGCACTTCATGCTGTCGATGGCGATCATCGCGGTGACATTCCTGCTGTGGTGGCGGTTGCGTCCGGTCGATGACGTCCCCGCCCTGCCCGGTCCGCTGCCGCGCACCCTGGCCCGCATTACGGCGATGGTTGCGCTGACCACGCTCGTCGCCGGCACGGTGGTCACCGGCAGCGGTCCGCACGCCGGGGATAAGGACAGTAGCGGCAAGATCCATCGCACCGGGCTCAAGGTGTCGTCGGTCTCGCAGCTGCACGCCGACGTCGTCATGGTGCTGATCGGCCTGACCGTCGGCTTGGTCGTGCTGGTCTACGCCGTGCACGCCGCCGAGGCCGTCCGGCGCGCGGCCGTCGTGCTGCTCGGCGTCGAGCTGGCCCAGGGCGTCATCGGCTACACGCAGTACTTCCTGCACGTGCCGCCACTGCTCGTCGGCCTACACATGTTCGGCGCCTGCCTGGTGTGGCTGGCCGCCCTCAACGTCCTGCTGCAGACCGAGCCGTTCGCGCGACTCAGAACAGCCGGCTGAACGTGTAGATGGCCAGGCCGGCCAGCGCGCCGACCACGGTCCCGTTGATGCGGATGAACTGCAGGTCGCGACCGACCTGCAGCTCGAGGCGACGGCTGGTCTCCTCGTTGTCCCAGCGGGCGACCGTCGTCGAGATGACGTCGGTGAGGTCGTCGGCGTAGTGCGTGGCCACGTGCCCCGCCAAGCGCTCGAGCACGTCGTTCACCCGCCCGCGGACGTCCGGGTCGTCGCGCAGCACCTCGCCGGCGCGCACGGTGAGCGCCTCGGCCGAGCGACGCAGGTCCGACTCGGGGTCGGCGGCACCGTCGAGGATGAACTTCTTCAACGTTCCCCAGATGTCCTCGAGGTAGGAGCGCACAGCCGGGTGGTCGAGGATCTCGAGCTTGGTCTGCTCGACCTTCGCGATCTGCTCGGGGTCGTCCCGCAGCCGCTCGGCGAAGTCGCGCAGCTGGTCGTCGAAGCCCTTGCGCAGCCCGTGCCCGTCGTCGCCCACGACGTCGGTGATGAACGACTGCAGCAGCTGGAAGCCCTTGTTGAAGACCCGGTCGTCGACCCAGTCCGGCACCCACTCGGGGCTCTCGAGGGCGACCCGGCGGCGCAACTCGCTGCGGTTCTCCTCCAGGAAGTGGGCCAACCCCCGCAAGGTCGTGGTCAACGCCGCCTGGTGCTGACCTGAGTCGCAGACCGCCTCGAGCAGCCGGGCCAGCAGCGGGGACATGTCGGTCTGCCGCAGCCGCTTGTCGGCGAACGTGGCGACCGAGTTGCGCAGCTGGTCGTCGCGCAGCATCTCGGCCATGCCGCTGACCGAGATGCTCAGTTCCTGCGCCAACCGACGCGCGTGCTCGGGGTCGGCGAGCCAGTCGCCGACCCGCTGCGGCACCCGCGCGGCGGCGAGCCGCTCGCCGAGGATCTCGCTGGTCAAGAAGTACTCGCGTACGAAGGTGGCCAGGCCCTCGCCGATCTGGTCCTTCTTGCGCGGGATGATCGCCGTGTGCGGGATCGGCAACCGCAGTGGGTGCCGGAACAGCGCGGTGACGGCGAACCAATCGGCCAGCCCGCCCACCATCGAGGCCTCCGCGGTCGCTTGGATGTACCCCCACACGCCGTCACTGTCCGTGAACGCCCGACACAGTACGTAAACGATCGCGGCGACGAGCAGCAGCGCGCCGGAGATCGCCTTCATGCGGCGAAGTGCCTGCAGTCGCCCGTCAGCCATGGCCGGGAACGGCGAATCGGCCGCCGGGTCCATCACCTCGCTCATATTCGGGCCGCGATCGCAGCCGCGAACGTTGTGGCCGCCGATTCGGCGCAATCCAGGAACAGGGACGGCTCGATGAGCTCCAGCTCGACCACGACGGGCCCGCCCGCCGACGGCAGCAGGTCTACCCGGGCGTAGAGCGGGGTGCTGCCGAAGCGGTCACGGACCGCGGCCACCGCAGCGTCGCCGACAGCCAGTTCGGCGTCGGAGGGCTTGCGCGCCGTAATGGCCTCCGGCACGAACAGCTCGTCGTCGAGTTGGCCGCCGAGCGGGTGACGGGCATCGGCGGCCAGCATCGGGCCCTTGCGCGCTGCGTGGCTGAACGTCCCGTCGACATAGACGAGCGCGGTCTCGCCGCGGGTGTCGACGTCGGCAAGATAAGGCTGCACCAGCGCGGTGTACCCCGCGGCGTGCAGCGCCTCGAGGTGTGCCCTAGCCGCGCGCAGCCCGCGGGCGTCACGGCGGAACCGGCCGACACCGCCCGAGCCGGCACCGACCGACGGCTTGACGACGAACTCGTCGGCGTCCGGCACCTCGAGGTTCGCCGGGTCGGCAACCGCGGTCGGCACAACGTCCAGCCCGGTGGCGGCGAGGTCGGCCAGATACCGCTTGTCGCTGTTCCAGGCAACGACCTCGGCGGGGTTGGCCAGATGTGGCACCGACGCGGTCCAGGTCAGGAACTCAGCGCGGCGGTTCGGGTAGTCCCAGGTCGAACGCAGGACGACGAGGTCGCCGGACCAGTCGACCGTCGGGTCGTCCCACGCCGCCCACTGCGGCTGTACCCCGCAGGATCGCAACGCTGCTCCCAAGGCCTGCGCGTCATCGTCACCGTCCGGTAACCGGGTACAGGTGGCGAGCACGATGCGAGACATGCCCTAATTCTAGGGAGATCGCCGGGGTCACCCGGCACCGATGAAGTGTGCGTGTTCGCTTCGTGTGATCATCGCTGTTCGACACGAGTACCGACGAAGGGTGAGCAGTGGCTGACGCCGGCTGGTATCCAGACCCACAGGACTCGAACGCCGAGCAGTACTGGGACGGTCAGATGTGGACCGGTCATCGCCGCGGCGCCGGCTCGAGCGGCGGCGGCTCCGGCGGTGCTGACCAGTCCGCGGCGCAGGAGACCCGCAGCAACCTGACGTTCCAGTCGGCGCCCGAGCCGGCCGCCCCGCAACCGCAATGGCAGGGCGAGCCTGCGGCCTACCAGCCAACCCAGAGCTACCAGCCAACCCAGAACTACCAGCCAACCCAGAGCTACCTGCCAACCCAGGGCTATCAATCACCTCAGGGTTACCAGCCGACCCAGGATTACCCGCAGTCCGGCTACCAACAGCCCGGGTACGGACAACCCGGGTACGGACAACCTGGCTACGAACAGCCCGGGTACGGACAGCCTGGCTTCCAGCAGGGGTCGAGTGCACATCCGTGGGCCGGTGCGCCGGCGCCGGTAGCGTCGAAGAAGCGCCGCAACATCCTCATCGCCGCCGTCGTCGCCGTGGCGCTGATCGCCGCCGGGCTCGTCGCCCTGCTCGTCCTGCCCGGCGACGACGCCCCGTCGATCACCTACCAGGGCAACTCCATCAAGGACGCCGCCGCGGTGCTCTCGAGCGCTGAATCGTCCGTGACCAAGACGGTGTCCGCGCGCCACGGTGTCAAGAGCAACGACACCCGCTGTTACTTCGTCCAGGCCGAGAAACCGGCCGACGGCACCAAGAAGAGCGACGTCGACAGCAGCCTGTCCTGCGGTCCCGTCCTGTTCGTCGACGGCAATACCGCGCAGGAGTACCTGCCGGTGCGGCTGACCGCCGCCACGTCCGGCGGCAAGGCCGTTCTGACCCCGCAGTCCTCGCTCGACAGCGTCGATCCGTCCAGCGTGCGTTCCGGGTACAAGCTCGTGCGGCCCGACGGCGAGACGGCACCGAGCGGCAACGGCGGGCTGAAGGTTCCCCAGCCGCAGTCCACCCAGCAGGACTCCATCACCACCGCCAGCCTGGGCTCGACCACCCCACCTTCCTCGCTCACCAACGCAGTCATGGTCGGGCGCACGCGCAAGGTCACGGTGACCGCGGCCGGCTTCATCCCCCGCTACGGCACCGGCACCGACGCCCGCTCGGCACCGAGCGGTCAGAAGCTGCTGGCGTTCCGGACGACCTACGACATCGGCGCCGTCAGCAGCGGCACCGGCGCCCAGGTGAAGCTCGTGGTCGGCGGCACCACGCACGACGTACCGACGGCCACAACGGGCGAGTACGTCATCGCCGCAGTCCCGGACTCCTCCGCACCGACGCTGCAGCTCATCGATTCGGGCGACACGCAGACGCTGTCGCTGCCGCAGGGCCAGCCCGGAGCCAACAACATTGCCGTCCTGACTCGCACGCACCGCACCCAGGTCCTCGGGCGCACCTTCAACGTCCCGATCCTGGTGCGCAAGGGCACTCGCAAGGGCAACGCCACGTTCAAGACGACGGCCACCCTGGCCTCGCTGGACTACTGGCCGCCGGCGAACACCGCGGTCAAGGCCAGCAGCCCGCGTAACGCCCTGCTGTCCGTGCGGATCAACTACTTCGATTCGACGCAGTCCGGCGGACCGTACGGCTATGACCCGTCGCAGCTGCGGCTCAAACTGCCGAACGGCAGCTACGTCAAGGCCCGTAACATCGCCCCGAAGGGCAAGATCGCGAACGTCTTCGAGGTACCGGCCACCTTCACCACCGGCACGCTGCAGATCACCGGCACCCAGCGGTTCTCCAACGGGGTGACATCCACGGTGCGCACCACCAAGGAGGTCGCGATCAGCATCGCTGCGGGCTGATGCCTGCAGGCGTCAGCGGACGAAGACGTCGACTGCGACGGCCACGAAGACGAAGGCAAGGTAGCTGTTCGACAGGTGGAACAGCTGCATCGGGTTGACCTCGACGCTGGGGTCGTCGACCTGCCGGCGGGTGCGCGAGAGCAGGCGGTGCGCCGAGGCGATCAGGCCGATGCCGGCGCCGAGCGCAAGGACGCCGTACACCCACGACGTCGCGACCGGCCACAGCGCAAGCGAGGTCAGGACCGTGAGCCACGCGTACCCGGTGATGTCACGGGCGACCCGCACCGGGCCGGCCACGACGGGCAGCATCGGGACGCCGGCGTTGGCGTAGTCCTCGCGGTAGCGGATGGCCAGTGCCCAGAAGTGTGGTGGCGTCCAGAAGAACACCACGCCGAACAGTAGGACCGGCGCCCAGGCCAGCGAGCCGGTCACTGCCGACCAGCCGATCAGCACGGGCATGCACCCTGCGGCACCGCCCCAGACGATGTTCTGCGAGGTCCGCCTCTTGAGCAGCATCGTGTAGACGACGACGTAGAAGCCGATGGCGGTCGCGGTGAGTCCGCCGGCCAGCCAGTTGGTGACCAGGCCGACCGATAACACCGCGACGACGCCGAGCACCAGACCGAAGCGCAGCGCGCCGGTCGGTGACACTTCGGCCCGGGCGAGCGGGCGGTGGCCCGTGCGCCGCATCAGGGCGTCGATGTCGCGGTCGACGTAGCAGTTCAGCGCGTTCGCGCTGCCGGCGGCGAGCGTGCCGCCGACCATCGTCGCCACGACGACCCACCAGGTGGGCAACCCGCCCGCCGCGAGAATCATGGTGGGCAGGGTCGTGACCAGCAGCAGTTCGATGATGCGGGGCTTGGTCAGGGCGACATATGCGGCGAGCCGGCTACGGCCCGGACCGCCTCGGTGCACCAAAGCTGCACGGCCGGCTCGTGGGGCTGCGGACTCCTCGCCGTGACCCGCGTGCGCGGGCGCCACCGGAGTCTGCGTCACGCCGCTCAGCCTAACTGCCACGCTCGCCCGGCCCGCACCCAGGCTCAGCGGGTAGGCGGCGTCCCGGTGACCTCCTGGCGACCGTTCGGCGACGGCCCTTTCGCGGGGCTCCGGAGTGGCTAGGCTGGGACGAAGACTGTCCTGGGTAGGACACATAGGGCACCAGAGGACACAAAGGGCCCGGAGCCGGGCCCCACACATGAGCGATGCGAGAGAGGACTTGATCGTCCGTGCCGGACACAGCCAACAACGCAGGTCTCAACCCCGTCGACGGCGTCGTCACGACGCACCCCGACTGGTGGACCGAACTCGACACCAAGGCGGTCGACACCGCTCGCCTACTGGCCGCCGACGCCGTACAGAAGGCCGGCAGCGGCCACCCCGGAACGGCAATGAGTCTGGCGCCGCTGGCCTACCTGCTCTACCAGCGCGTCATGCGCCTCGACCCCACTGACCCGGAGTGGGTCGCGCGCGACCGGTTCATCCTGTCGAACGGGCACTCGTCACTGACGCAGTACTGCCAGCTGTTCCTGTCCGGCTACGGATTGCAACTGTCGGATCTCAAGCAGTTGCGCACGTGGGAGTCCCGCACTCCTGGGCACCCCGAGTATCACCACACAGCCGGCGTCGAGATCACCACCGGCCCGCTCGGCCAGGGCGTAGCCAACGGGGTGGGCATGGCCATGGCGGCCCGCCGCGAGCGGGGTCTGTTCGACCCGGACGCAGCTCCGGGCGAGTCGCCGTTCGACCACCACATCTTCGTGATTGCCGGCGACGGGTGCATGGAGGAGGGCGTGTCCAGCGAGGCCTCGTCCCTCGCCGGGCACCAGCAGCTGGGCAATCTGATCTTGTTCTACGACGACAACCACATCTCCATCGAGGACGACACCGCGGTCGCGTTCAGCGAGGACGTCGGCGCGCGCTACGAGTCCTACGGGTGGGACGTTCACCATGTCGACTCCGGCGAGGACATCGTCGCCCTGGAGGCTGCCATCGAGGCAGCGAAGGCAGTCACCGACAAGCCGTCGTTCATCGTCGTGCGCACGATCATCGGCTGGCCCGCGCCGACCAAGCAGAACACCGGCAAGGCGCACGGCAGTGCCCTGGGCGACGAGGAGATCGAGAAGACCAAGGAGATCCTCGGGTTCGACCCCAAGGTCACGTTCGACGTCGCCGACGAGGTCCTGGCGCACACACGCGAGGTCATCGACCGCGGTCGCGCCGCGCACGCCGAATGGCAGCAGTCCTACGACGCCTGGGCGAAGGACAACCCGGCTGGCTTCGAACTGCACGAGCGGATGCAGAACCGCACCCTGCCCGACGGCTGGGCGCAGTCCCTGCCCACCTGGCCGACCGAGAAGGACGGCAAGGCGAACACGGTCTCCACCCGCGCCGCCTCCGGCAAGGTGCTGGGCGCGATCGCTTCGGTGCTGCCCGAGCTGTGGGGCGGTTCGGCTGACCTCGCCGAGAGCAACCTGACCACGATGGAGGGCGAACCCAGCTTCCTGCCGGCCGTCCATCAGACCAAAACCTGGAGCGGCGGTCCCTACGGGCGCACGCTGCACTTCGGCATCCGCGAGCACGCCATGGGCGCGATCATCAACGGGATCACCGTGCACGGCGGCACCCGCGTCTACGGCGGGACGTTCCTGGTGTTCAGCGACTACATGCGCCCGCCCGTCCGGTTGGCGGCACTGATGGACCTGCCGTCCATCTTCGTTTGGACGCACGACTCGATCGGGCTCGGTGGCGACGGCCCTACCCACCAGCCGATCGAGCACTTGGCGTCGTTGCGGGCGATCCCGGGCTTCGACATGGTGCGCCCGGCCGACGCCAATGAGACGGCGGCCTGCTGGCGTACCACGCTCGAGAAGACCGACGGGCCGGTCGGCTTTGCGCTCTCGCGGCAGAACCTGCCCGTGCTGGACCCGGTTAAGACCGCCGACGCGGGCAAGGGTGCGTACATCCTGGAGGAGGCCTCGACGGGTCGCGCGACGGTCATCCTCATCGCCACCGGCTCCGAGGTCGGGCTGGCCCTGACTGCCCGCGAACGTCTCGAGGCCGAGGGCACGCCCACCCGGGTGGTCTCGATGCCCTGCATGGAGTGGTTCGAGGCGCAGCCGATGTCCTACCGGCAGGAGGTCCTGCCGCCGGAGATCAAGGCCCGGGTCAGCGTCGAGGCCGCGGTCAAACAGGGCTGGCGCGAGCACGTCGGCGATGCCGGCGAGTCGATCTCGATCGAACACTTCGGCGCCAGCGCCGAGGGCGACGTGTTGTACGAGCAGTTCGGCTTCACGCCCGACCGCATCGTCGCCGCAGCGCACGCCAGCCTCACCCGCGCCGGTGCCGTCGGCGGCACCACCACAGACAACTGACAGGAGTTCTCATGACTAACGCACTGGCCCAACTGTCCGACGCCGGAGTTTCCATCTGGCTCGATGACATCAGCCGCGAGCGTTTGCGCACCGGCAACCTGCAGGACCTCGTCAATGACAAGCATGTCGTCGGCGTGACCAGCAACCCCACGATCTTCCAGAAGGCGCTGGAGAAGGGCGAGGCCTACGACGAGCAGGCCCGCGATCTCGCCCTGCGCAAGACCGACACCGACGAGGCCATCCGCTACTTCATGGCCTTCGACATCCGCTGGGCGTGCGACGTCCTCAAGCCGGTGTACGAGGCCAGCGGCGGCGCCGACGGCCGGGTGTCGATCGAGGTCGACCCCCGTCTCGCCCACGACAGCGACCGCACGACCGCCGAGGCCAAAGCACTCTGGTGGTTGGTCGACCGACCCAACGCGCTCATCAAGATCCCGGCGACGCAGGAGGGCCTGCCCTCCATCACCAAGACGATCGCGGCCGGCATCAGCGTCAACGTCACGCTGATCTTCGGCCTGGACCGCTACGACAAGGTGATGGACGCCTACCTCGACGGCCTCGAGCAGGCCAAGGCGGACGGTCACGACCTGTCCCAGATCTACTCGGTGGCCTCGTTCTTCGTCTCGCGCGTCGACTCCGAGATCGACAAGCGGCTCGACAAGATCGGCACCGACGAGGCGAAGGCGCTCAAGGGCAAGGCCGCGATCGCCAACGCCCGGCTGGCCTACGAGCGCTACGAGAAGGTCATCGCCTCCGATCGGTGGAAGGCCCTGGCCGACGCAGGCGCCACCGTGCAGCGCCCGCTCTGGGCCTCGACCGGCGTCAAGGACCCAGCCTACGACGACACGATGTACGTCGTCGACCTGGTAGCCCCGGACACGGTCAACACGATGCCCGAGGCCACGCTCGACGCGGTCGCCGACCACGGCAAGATCACGGGCAACACGATCGCCGGTACCTATGACGAGGCGCGCAAGGTCATCGACGACCTCGCCGCACTCGGCATCGGTTATGACGACGTCATCGAGGTCCTCGAGTCCGAGGGCGTGCAGAAGTTCGAGGACTCCTACGCCCAGCTGTCCGACAGCGTGAAGAGTCAACTCGCCGCGTCGGACAAGTGACCTGACCGGTACCCGTAGGCCTGCTCGCGACCTTCGAAACGAGGCTGCATGACTGAGTCGGGAACGACCACTCCGGAGAGCACGACCGGGTCGGAGGTGCCGTCCATTCAGACCGACCAGGGCATCACCCCGACACAGCCGGCAAGCATGCCGGCCTCGACCGGCGGGCTGATGGCCGACTTCGGTGCCGACGGGCTCAACCCGCTACGCGATCCTGCCGACCGCCGGCTGCCGCGGGTGCCCGAGCCCTGTGCCCTGGTCATCTTCGGTATCGGTGGCGACCTCTCACGCAAGAAGTTGATCGCTGCGATCTACGACCTCGCCAACCGCGGACTGCTGCCGACCGACTTCGTGCTGGTGGGCTTCAGCCGGGCGGACTGGCCCGGTGGCGGGTCCTTCGAGGCGATGGCCCGTAAGAGCGCCAAGGACCATGCCCGCACGGTATGGAACGAGGAGGTCTGGCGGCGGTTGGCCAGCAACTCGCGCTTCGTCGAGGGCTCGTTCGACGACGACGCCGCGATCGACGAGCTGGTGTCGACGATGGCCGACCTCAAGCAGAGCCACGGCATCGAGGGCAACGCCGCGTTCTACCTGTCCATCCCGCCGACGCTGTTCCCGGACGTGCTCAAGCAGATGCAGCGCACCGGGCTGTCGGATGCGAAGAAGGCTGGCGGCTGGCGGCGGGTGGTCGTCGAGAAGCCGTTCGGCCACGACCTGCCCAGCGCGCTCGAGCTCAACAAGCTCGTCGACAATGTCTTCCCGCCACGCGACGTCTACCGCATTGATCACTACCTCGGTAAGGAGACGGTGCAGAACCTGCTGGCGCTGCGCTTCGCCAACCAGCTGTTCGAGCCGGTGTGGAACGGCAATTTCGTCGACTCGGTGCAGATCACCATGGCCGAGGACGTGGGCATCGGCGGACGCGCAGCGTTCTACCAGGCCACCGGTGCCGCCCGCGACGTGCTGCAGAACCACCTGCTGCAACTGCTCGCGCTCACGGCGATGGAGGAGCCCGTCGAGTTCTCGCCGGAGGCCGTCCGGATCGAGAAGCTGAAGGCGTTGCGGGCAATCTCGCTGCCCGACGACCTCGAGCGCTACGCAGTGCGCGGGCAGTACGACCAGGGGTGGCTCGCCGGCGAGCGAGCGTGCTCGTTCCGCTCCGAGGAGGGCATACCCGAGGACTCCAAGACCGAGACGTACGCGGCGGTCCGCCTCGGCATCGAGACGCGGCGCTGGGCGGGTGTGCCCTTCTACATGCGTACCGGCAAGCGACTGCCCAAGCGGGTCACCGAGATCAGCGTGATGTTCAAGAAGGCGCCGCACCTGCCATTCAGCAAGACCGACACCCAGGAGCTTGGGCACAACCAGCTCGTCATCCGGGTGCAGCCCGACGAGGGCGTCACGCTGAAGTTCGGGTCCAAGGTTCCGGGCAGCGCCATGGAGGTCCGCGATGTTGCCATGGACTTCCTCTACGGGGAGGCGTTCACCGAGTCCTCCCCCGAGGCCTACGAGCGGCTCATCCTCGACGTCCTGGTAGGCGACGCGACGCTGTTCCCGCGCAGCGAGGAGGTCGAGGCCTCCTGGCGGGTCATCGACCCGCTCGAGAAGTTCTGGGACGGCCAGGAGCCCTACCTCTATCGCGCCGGCGAGTGGGGTCCGAAGGAGTCCGACGAGATGCTGGCCAGCGACGGCCGGCAGTGGAGGCGGCCGTGAGCGAAGCTCGCGGGCGAACCATGGACATAGCGTGCTTTGCCACGCCGAGCGTAGCGAGGGCTGAGCCATGACCACGCTCTGGGACACGACCGGCGGAGCCGTCGTGCGCGCGCTGGCCGCGGAACGGCGCACGGGTGGCGCGGTCACCAGCGGCATTGCGCTGACGCTTGTCATCGTCGTCGACCACAAGGACGTGGAGGCGGCCGAGGAGGCTGCGTCGCTGGCCGCCAGCCGGCACCCGATGCGCATGCTGATGGTGATCCGTCGCCAGATCGACGCGCCGGTGCCGCGCCTGGACGCCGAGGTCACGATGGGCGGCCGGCTCGGTCCGGGTGAGGCCGTGGTGCTGCGCATGTACGGGCGCCTGGCCTTGCACGCCGAGTCGGTGACCCTGCCGCTGCTCGCGCCCGACGCCCCCGTCGTCACGTGGTGGTACGGCGAGGCGCCGGAGAAGATCGCCTACGATCCGCTCGGAGTGTTCGCCGAACGGCGCATCACCGACATCCTGCGCTCGGCCGACCCCAGCGTGGCCCTGCAGCAGCGCGCCGACGACTTTGCGCCCGGTGACACCGATCTCGCGTGGACGCGGCTCACCCCGTGGCGTGCCGCGCTGGCCTCGGCCTTCGACGGTGCGCACGCGGCGCCAAAGGGCGTGGTGGTGCACGGCGGCATCAACGAGCCCTCGGCGCGGTTGCTGGCCGGCTGGTTGACCGCCCGCCTGGAGCTGCACGTCGACATCGACGGTGTCGACGACGAGCCGGTGAGCGGCGTCGACATTCACTTCGACGACGACCGCACCACCCGGGCCACCCTCGAGGGCGCCAGCCTGGTGCTGCGCCGAGACGGTCAGCAGGACTCGTTCATGCCCTTCGGCGAGCGGCCCCTCGGCGACCTGCTGGCCGAGGAGCTCAAGCGCCTCGACCACGATCACGTCTACGCCGAGGCGCTGTCCACGGTCACCGGCGTCGACGGCATCGAGGAGCGCTCACCGCACCGCAAGCACATCTGGTACGACCCGGCCACCGGCGAAGTCGTCGACCGTCCGTCGCGTTCCCGCAAGGCCGGTGCCTCGTGAGCGCACCGGCGAACAAGCCCGAGGTCGTGCTGCACCCCGATGCCGACGCGTTGGCCCAGCGCACCGCCGAACGAACCGTGGCAACCCTTGGTCTTGCGCTTGCTGAACGCGAGTACGCCCACCTTGTGATCACCGGCGGGTCGATCCTCGAGGCCGTCCTGGCCGGGCTGCCCGCCGCCACCGATGCCGCGCCCGTGGACTGGTCGCGGGTGCATGTCTGGTGGGGTGACGAACGCTACGTGCCGGCCGGCGACGACGACCGCAATGACCGGCCGGCGATGGCCAAGGCATTCGATCACCTGCCCGTCGAGGCCGGCCACCTGCACCCGATGCCGGCGGCCGACGCCAGCTTCGGCGACGACCTCGACGCGGCAGCGGACTCCTACGCCACCGAACTTGCCGCGTTGGCGTCCGACGGCAACGACGTGAGCGTGCCCGCCTTCGACGTCGTGTTGCTCGGCCTCGGTCCTGACGGGCACTGCGCGTCATTGTTTCCCGGCCACCCCGGCACGCGAGTACTCGACGCGGCGGTGATCGGAGTGCGCGACTCCCCCAAGCCGCCGCCGAACCGGCTGTCTCTGACCTTCCCGGCCCTCGACGCGGCGCGCGAGATCTGGTTCATCGCCTCGGGCGACGGGAAGGCCGACGCGGTGGCGCGAGCCCTCGGCGGCGCACCGCGCGAAGAGGTTCCGTCGGCCGGCCCGCGCGGCACCGAGCGCACGCTGTGGTTGCTGGACACCGCCGCCGCGGCGAAGTTGCCCAGCTAGTTGCTGCCCAGCTGGCTGTTGCCGGGCTAGTTCTCGCCGCGACGGGCGCGCAAACGCGCCAGGGCCTCTTCGAGGATGGCCGCACCGTCCTCGTCGCTGCGCCGTTCCTTCACGTAGGCCAGGTGGGTCTTGTACGGCTCGTTGCGGGGCGCCTTGGGCGGGGCGTCGGACTGCCGGCCGGCGGGGTAACCGCAGCGCGGGCAGTCCCACGTGTCGGGCAGCGCGGCGTCGACGGCGAACGCGGGGCGCACCTCGTGACCGTTCGCGCAGAAGAACGACACCAGCTGACGGGGAGCGGACTCACCGCGCTCGTTCTCCCCCATCGGCCCGGCACCAACTCGACTGCCACGGATGGCACTGCCACCAGCCACGTACGTCACCTCTCGCTGTACATTTTGCGCGCCCGTAACCGGGGCGCGGGTCAGGCTTGATTCTTGTAGAGCAGGCCGAGACCGATGATGGAAATAGCCCACACGGCACCGGCGATGATCGTGAGGCGGTCCAGGTTGCGCTCGACGACGGACGAGCCGGACAGGCTGGAGTAGAACGAACCACCGAGCATCGACGACAGTCCGCCACCCTTGCCGCGGTGCAGCAGGACCAGCACGATCAACATCAGACTTGCGACGGTGAGCACGATGGACAAGGTCAAAATCATCGGGTACGGCCTTTACTCAAGAGCACTGAATGACGGGCGAGCGGGTATGACGTGCAGCGCGACGAATGAGCTGCGGCATCAGGTTACCTGCCGCACTGGCCGCTTTGACCAGCCGGACACAGGTTGTTCGTCTGCAGGCGTGCGTACCCCAGCACGTCAACCCGCCGGGGCAGGCTCACCCGCAGCGATGCAGATGCGGGAGAAGTCCTCGGCGTCGAGGCTGGCACCGCCCACCAGCGCGCCGTCGACGTCGGGGCGGGCCAGCAGCTCGGCGGCATTGCCGGCCTTCACGGAGCCGCCGTAGAGCACCCGGACGGCGTCGGCGAGAACGGGCGAGTACAGCTCGGCGAGCGTGCCGCGCAGGGCGGCGCAGACCTCTTGAGCGTCGTCCGGGGTGGCCACCTCGCCGGTGCCGATGGCCCAGATCGGTTCGTAAGCAACGACGAGGGTCTCGGCCTGCTCGGCGGTGATCCCGTCCAGCGCGGCGGTGAGCTGGGCGGTGACGTGCTGGACGTGGTCGTCAGCCTGGCGCACCTCGAGCGTCTCGCCGACGCAGAGGATGGGGGTCACCGCGTTGCGGTACGCCGCCACCACCTTGCTGTTCACGAGCGCGTCCTCCTCGCCGTGGTGCTGGCGACGTTCGGAGTGGCCGATGACCACGTACGAGCAACCGAGCTTGGCCAGCATCGGCCCGCTGACGTCGCCGGTATAGGCGCCGGAGTCGTGTGGCGAGAGGTCCTGGGCGCCGAACTTGATCGGCACCCGGTCGCCGTCGATCAGCGTCTGGACGCTGCGGATGTCGACGAACGGCGGCAGCACCGCGACCTCGACCCGACGCGTCTGCTCCTCGGTGAGACTGAAGATCAGCTTCTGGACGAGCGCGATCGCTTCGAGGTGGTTGCAGTTCATCTTCCAGTTGCCGGCGATCAGTGGCAACCGGCCTGCAGGCCGCGCCTGCGCCGGCCCGTCGGACTTCGCCACGTCAGTGCGCTTCCAGAACGGTGACACCCGGTAGTTCCTTGCCCTCGAGGAATTCCAGCGACGCGCCGCCGCCCGTCGAGATGTGACCGAAGCCGGTCTCGTCGAGGCCGAGCGCGCGCACGGCGGCTGCGGAGTCGCCGCCACCCACGACCGACAGTCCCGGCGTAGCGGCCACGGCCTCGGCGACGCCCTTGGTGCCGGCCGCGAACGGGGCTACTTCGAACACGCCCATGGGCCCGTTCCAGAACACCGTCTGCGCGCCGTCGAGAGCGGCGCCGAACTCCGCCACCGACTGCGGGCCGATGTCGAGGCCCTTGCGGCCGGCGGGGATCGCGTCGGCGGCTACGACCTCCGTCACGGCGTCGTTGGCGATGTCGTCGGACACCACGATGTCGGTGGGCAGCACGATTTTCTCGCCGGCGCTTTCGAGCAGCGTGCGGCAGGTGTCGACCTGGTCGCGTTCAAGCAACGAGTCACCCACGCCGTGCCCCTGGGCGGCGAGGAACGTGAAGCACATGCCACCGCCGACCAGCAGCCGGTCAACCTTGGGCAGCAGCGACTCGATGACGGCCAGCTTGTCGCTGACCTTCGACCCGCCGAGCACGACGACGTACGGCCGCGCCGGGTGACCGGTCAGCGTGCTCAATACCTGCAGCTCGTCGCGTACCAGGTCGCCGCAGTAGTGCGGGAGCAGCGTGGCCACGTCGAACACGGAAGCGTGCTTGCGGTGCACCGCCCCGAACGCGTCCTCGACGAACGCGCCGCCGCCGTCCTCGCCGCCGGTCAGGGCCGCGAGCTGGCGAGCGAAGTCGAAGCGCTGCGCGTCGTCCTTGGCCGTCTCCCCCGCGTTGAAGCGGACGTTCTCGAGCAGCAGCAGCTGGCCGTCCTCGAGTCCGTCGGCGAGTAGTCGGGCGCTTTCGCCGACGGTGTCGAGCGCGAACTCGACCGGCCGGCCGAGCAGCTGGGCCAACCGGTCGGCGACAGGCGCCAGCGAGTACTGCGGGTCGGGCGCACCCTTCGGACGGCCCAGGTGGGCGGTGACGAGCACCCGTGCACCGTGGTCGAGCAGCTTCTCGAGCACCGGCAGCGAGGCGCGGATGCGGCCATCGTCCGCCACCGCCCGCGCGCCGTGCTCCCCCGTACCCAGCGGTACGTTGAGGTCGGATCGGACGAGGATGCGGCGGCCGGCGACGCCGACGTCGAGCAGGTCGTCGAGCGTTCGCATCATCGTCCGACCCTCACTTCGTTCCGGCCGACCGGCAGAGCCCTTCTGCACCTCCGGTTCGCTGCGCAAGCGTCGCTCATCTACAGCGAGGCCCCGACGAGGGCGGTGAGGTCGACGAGGCGGTTCGAGTAACCCCATTCGTTGTCGTACCAGCCGATGACCTTGACCAGGTTGCCCGTGACGAGCGTCAGCGGTGCATCGAAGATGCACGAGGCCGGGTCGGTGACGATGTCGCTGCTGACGATGGGGTCCTCGCTGTACTTCAGGTACCCCTTCAGCGGGCCATCCGCCGCTGCCTGGTAGGCGGCCTTGATCTCCTCGACGCCGGCCTCGCGCGACAGCGTGACCGTGAGGTCGGTGGCCGAGCCGGTCGGAATGGGGACGCGCAGAGCGGCCCCGGTCAGCTTCCCGTTGAGCTCCGGCAGCACCAGCCCAAGGGCCTTGGCCGCGCCGCTGGAGGCCGGGACGATGTTGAGCGCGGCCGCGCGCGCTCGGCGCAGGTCCTTGTGCGGACCGTCCTGCAGGTTCTGGTCCTGGGTGTAGGCGTGGATCGTGGTCATCAGACCGTGCTCGATGCCCCACTCGTCGTTCAGCACCTTCGCCAGCGGCGCCAGGCAGTTGGTGGTGCAGGACGCGTTCGAGATGACGGTGTGCTTCGCGGCGTCGTAGGCCTTGTCGTTGACGCCCATGACGATCGTGACGTCCTCGTTGCTGGCCGGGGCCGAGATTATGACCTTCTTGGCGCCGCCCTCGACGTGCACCTTGGCCTTCGTCGCGTCGGTGAAGATACCGGTGGACTCGATGACGATGTCGGCGCCGATGTCACCCCACGGAAGTTCTTTCGGGTCTCGTAGCGCGTAGGCCTTGAACGCTTTCCCATCGACCGCGATCTCGTCCTCGGTGTAGGTCACCTCGCCCGGGAAGCGGCCCAGGATCGAGTCGTACTTGAGCAGGTGGGCGAGCGTCGCGTTGTCGGTGAGGTCGTTCACGCCGACGATCTCGACGTCGGCCCCCGACGCGGCGACCGCGCGAAAGAAGTTGCGGCCGATGCGGCCGAATCCGTTGATGCCGACTCGTACGGTCACTGCGCTGCTCCTCGGGACGGGTCTGCGGTCTTCGGCCCCGACCCTATCGGGTGTCCGGCAGATGCTCGCGGGCCCAGAGTGCGGCCGAGGTGCGGTCCTGCACGCCGATGCGTCTTCGTCCGTCCGCTCCCCGTCCTTCCTCGGCCCCGTCCTTCCTCGGCCCCGTCCTTCCTCGGCCCCCGGCCTCTCTAGGTGATCAACTGCGCATTCTCGTCGTTCAAGCACCGAAATCCGCAGTTGATCACCCGAGGGCGGCTGGCGGGTGGTGGGGCGGCGGGTGGTTACGGGGTGGGCGGCGGGTGGTTACGGGGCGAGCATCTCGGGCGTGACCGCCGACTCGGTGTCAGGGATGCCGAGGTCCGAGGCGCGCTTGTCGGCCATGGCCAGCAGCCGGCGGATGCGCCCCGCCACGGCGTCCTTGGTCATCACCGGGTCGGACAGCGCACCGAGTTCCTCGAGAGAGGCCTGGCCGTGCTCGAGGCGCAGCCGGCCGGCCTGCAGCAGGTGCTCCGGGGCGTCGTCGGCCAGGATCTCCAGGGCACGGCTGACCCGGGCACTGGCCGCCACCGCGGCGCGGGCCGAACGGCGCAGATTAGCGTCGTCGAAGTTCGCGAGTCGGTTGGCGGTAGCCCGGACCTCGCGCCGCATCCGGCGTTCTTCCCAGTTGATCACCGACTCGTGCGCGCCGAGGCGGGTGAGCAGGGCACCGATCGCGTCGCCGTCGCGCACGAGGACCCGATCGCCGCCGCGGACCTCGCGTGCCTTGGCCGAGACACCCAGCCGTCGCCCAACACCGACGAGGGCCAGCGCGGCCTCCGGCGACGGACAGGAGATTTCCAGGGCGCACGCGCGGCCGGGTTCGGTGAGCGAGCCATGGGCCAGGAACGCACCGCGCCAGGCCGCTTCGGCGTCGGCCATGCCACCGGCGACAACATGATGGGGCAGGCCCTTCACCGGGCGGCCGCGCAGGTCGACGAGGCCCGCCTGCCGGGCCAGTCGTTCCCCGTCCTTGGTGACGCGCACCAGGTAGCGGCTGCTCTTGCGCAGGCCGCCGCTGGCCACGATCTGCACCTCGGACCCGTGGCCGAAGATGTCGGCGATCTCCTTGCGCAACCGTCGGGCCACCGACCCGGTGTCGAGTTCGGCTTCGATGACGATGTGGCCGCCGACGAGGTGCAGGGCTCCGGCGAAGCGCAGCATCGTTGCCAGCTCGGCCTTGCGGGCGGACATGCGGGTCACGGGAACTCGACTCAGCTCGTCCTTGACCGCTGCCGTCATCGCCATGCGCTCGCCTCTCCGTCCGGCTCGCCGGTGATCGGTTCCTCGATCACGCTGCTGATCGCCTCACTCAGTCGGACCGGATCGTGTCGCTCAACGCTGTCATCGGCGGCGAGTGTAGACACTACGAGACGCGCACCCAGTGCGCGCGTGCAGCGGCGAAGTCCGTCCGGGTCGAGCACGGAGCCGGCGTCGGCGAGCACCGTGTCGATGGGCAGGCCGCCGAACGGCTCGGCGTGGGTCTGCAGCAGGTCCAGTAGCTCGTGCGGGGCGTAGTCGTCGGTCTCCCCGGCCTGCGGGACGAGGTTGAGCACCACGACCACTCGCGCCGCGGTTCCGGCGAGCGCCTTGCCGAGCTCTCGTAACAGCAGATGCGGGATGACGCTGGTGAACCAGGACCCGGGGCCCAGCACCACGACGTCAGCCTCGCGGACGGCATCCACCGCATCGGCGCACGCCGGCGCGCCCGGCGGCAGCAGCCGCACCGACACCACCCGTCCCGGCGTGCTGGCGATGGACACCTGCCCGCGGATCTGGCGCGTGCGGGTGGGATCGTCCGGGTCGAATCGATCGGCCTCGCCGACGAGGTCGAGCGGCACCGGGCTCATGGGCAGCACACGACCCACCGCACCGACCAGCTCACCCAGCGCGGCAAGCGCCTGCACCGGATCGTCATGACGTTCGAGCAGGCCGGTGAGCATGAGATTTCCGACCGGATGCCCGGCGAGCACGCCGGTGCCGCCGATGCGGTGCTGCAGCAGCTCGGCCCAGGCGGTGTGCGCGGGGTCGTCGCCGGCCAGGGCTGCCAGTGCCATCCGCAGGTCGCCCGGTGGCAGCACCTTGAGTTCGCGCCGGATGCGCCCGGACGACCCGCCGTCGTCGGCGACGGTGA
This sequence comes from uncultured Jatrophihabitans sp., assembly GCF_964244045.1. Classification (NCBI taxonomy): domain Bacteria; kingdom Bacillati; phylum Actinomycetota; class Actinomycetes; order Jatrophihabitantales; family Jatrophihabitantaceae; genus Jatrophihabitans; species uncultured Jatrophihabitans sp. Next base: position 106,783 of record NZ_CAXTHK010000005.1, read on the forward strand.
CAATCGCGGTGAGATCGTCGCTGATCAGCCGGAGCGCGCACAGCACCGCGTGCAGCCCATGCCCACCGCCCAGCGCCACCGCCTTGACCGCGCGCCCGCCCTTACTCACGACCGAGGTCCCGGTGCACCACCGTCGTCTGAACGCCCATCGCCCGCAACCGCGTGGCCAGCTCGCCGGAGATGGCGACCGAGCGGTGCTTGCCGCCGGTGCAGCCCACCGCGAGCGTCAGGTACCGCTTGTTTTCGCGGCTGTAGCCGGCGCCGATGATGCGCAGGATGTCGGTGTAGCGGTCCAGGAACTCCAGCGCACCCTCTTGGCTGAGTACGTAGTCGCGGATCTCGGGGTCCCGGCCGGTGAGCGGTCGCAACTCAGGGATCCAGTGCGGGTTCGGCAGGAAGCGCACGTCGACGACGAGATCGGCGTCGACGGGCAGCCCGTACTTGTAGCCGAAGCTCAGCACCGTGGCCCGCAGCGCCGGACGCCCCTTCGCCCCCAGCTCGGTGAACGCGGATTCGATCGAGCGCCGCAGGTCGTGCACCGAACGCTCGCTCGTGTCGAGGACGAGGTCGGCCTCCTCGCGCAGCGGCGAGAGCAGGCGGCGCTCGGCCGAGATGCCGTCGACCAACCGGCCACCGGCCTGCAGCGGATGTTCACGCCGGTTGTTCTCGAAACGGCGCACGAGCACGTCGTCCTGGGCCTCGAGGAACAACACCCGCGGACGCATCCGCCGGTCGGCGAGGTCGCGGATGACGCTGCGCAGGTCCTTCGAGAACGCGCGGCTGCGGACGTCCATGACGACCGCCAGTCTGGTGACTGCGCCCTGGCTGCGGCTACCGAGGTCGACCAGCGTGCCAATCAGCTCCGGCGGCAGGTTGTCGACGACGAAGAAACCGAGGTCCTCGAAACACTTGGCCGCCGTGCTGCGCCCCGCCCCCGAAAGCCCCGTGATGATCACCGTCTCGAGCGCGCCGACCTCGCCGGTCGGCTCGATCGCCTCACTCATAAGACCTCTCCGGTGGTCACGTTGAGGGCGGGTGCCTCGTCGCCGGCCGGCGCCAACGCGGCGACGATGGCCTGAGCGGTGCGTTCACCGATGCCGGGCACCGCCACGATGTCCTCGACCGACGCCGCGCGCAACCGCTTCAGTGAACCGAAGCGGGTCAGCAGCGCCTTGCGGCGGGTCTCGCCGAGCCCGGGCACGTCGTCCAGTGCGGACGTCGTCATGGCCTTCGAGCGCTTCTGGCGGTGGTAGGTGATGGCGAACCGGTGCGCCTCGTCGCGGACCCGCTGGAGCAGGTACAACCCCTCAGATGTGCGCGGCAGGATCGCCGGGTAGGGCTGACCAGGCAGCCAGACCTCTTCCAGGCGCTTGGCCAACCCCACCAGCGACACGTCGTCGATGCCGAGGTCGTCGAGCACGCTCTGGGCCGCCGCGACCTGTGGGGCGCCACCGTCGACCACCAGCAGGTTGGGCGCGTAGGCGAACTTGCGCGGGCGGCCCGTCGTCGGGTCGATGCCCGGCGCCACCCCGCGGTCGACGCCGTCCCCGACGTTGTCGGTGACGTCCTCCACCGGTCCGTCCTGCACCTGCTCGTCCAGGTAGCGGGCAAACCGGCGACGGACGACCTCGGCGATCCACTGCACGTCGCCGGTGCCCTCACTCGTGTCGCGCAGCGCGAAGCGTCGGTACTCGCTCTTGCGAGCCAGCCCGTCCTCGAAGACCACCATCGAGGCCACGACGTTCGTGCCCTGCACATGGCTGATGTCGAAGCATTCGATGCGCAGCGGCGACGTCGACAACTCCAGGGTCTCTTGCAGCTCGCCCAAAGCCCGCGAACGCGCGGTGAGGTCGGACGCCCGTTTGAGTTTGTGCTGGTTCAGCGACTGCATGGCGTTGCGCCGCACGGTCTCAGCCAGCGCCCGCTTGTCACCGCGCTGCGGCACCCGCAGCGACACCCGCGAACCGCGCCGTTCGCTGAGCCATTCGCTGAGCGCGCCGTTGTCGTCGGGGATCTCGGGAACCAAGATCTCTCTTGGGATCTCCGAACCGTCAGCTAGGTCCTCAGTAAAGATCCCGTAATACTGCGTCACGAACTGCTCGACGAGATCGCCGGTCGTCATCTCTTCCAGCTTGTCGACGACCCAACCACGCTGGCCGCGAATGCGGCCGCCACGGACGTGGAAGACCTGCACCGCCGCCTCGAGCTCGTCCTCGGCGAAGGCCACGACGTCGGCATCGGTGCCGTCGCCGAACACGACGGCCTGCTTCTCCAGCGCCCGTTGCAGTGCCCCGAGGTCATCGCGCAGACGGGCGGCCTGCTCGAACTCGAGGCTCTCGCTGGCCCGCTGCATCTCCTTCTCGAGGCGCTTCATCATGGTGTCGGTGCGCCCGGCCATGAAGTCGCAGAAGTCCTCCACGATCCCGCGGTGCTCCTCGGCGCTGACACGGCCGACGCACGGCGCGCTGCACTTGCCGATATAGCCGAGCAGGCAGGGCCGGCCGACCTGCCCCGCGCGCTTGAACACGCCCGCCGAGCAGGTGCGGGCCGGGAAGACCCGCAGCAGCAGGTCAAGCGTCTCGCGGATGGCCCAGGCGTGCGAGTACGGACCGAAGTACCGCACACCCTTGCGCTTGGGACCGCGCATCACCTGCAGGCGCGGGTAGTCCTCGTACAACGTGACGGCAAGCGACGGGTAGCTCTTGTCGTCGCGGTAGCGGACGTTGAAGCGCGGGTCGAACTGCTTTATCCAGGTGTACTCGAGTTGCAGAGCCTCGACCTCGGTGCGTACGACCGTCCACTCGACGCTGGCCGCAGTCGTGACCATCTGCCTGGTGCGTTGATGCAGGCCGGCGACGTCGGCGAAGTAGGAATTCAGCCGCTGCCGCAGGCTCTTGGCCTTGCCGACGTAGATGACCTGGCCGCGCTCGTCGCGAAACTTGTAGACGCCGGGTTCGAGCGGGATCGTGCCGGGAGCCGGGCGGTACGTGGACGGGTCAGGCACGCTTCCAGGCTAGTGGCCGGGGACGACAAGTCCTGGCGCCGGCTGGGCCGCGTAGGTGTCGATCTCGGTCAGCAATTCACGCTTGCCCACGTCGTGGAGGAACGAGGCGCGGACCCCGGCGCGGGCGAGGTCGGCCACGCCGTCGCGGCCGAGGTCCAACAACTGGGCAGCGACCTCGTACTCATGGTTCAGCGTCGTCGAGAACATCGGCGGATCGTCGGAGTTGATGGTCACCGGCACCCCGGCCGCAACCAACTGCGGCAACGGGTGTTCGGCCAGCGACGGCACCGACCGGGTGCACACGTTCGACGTCGGACACACCTCCAGCGGGATCCCGGCCTCGGCCAGGTGGGCCATCAGGCGGGGGTCGCGCGCCGCCGCGATGCCGTGGCCGATGCGCTCGGCGTGCAGGTGGGTTAGCGCGTCCCAGATCGATTCTGGCCCGGTGGATTCCCCCGCGTGCGGGACGCTGTGCAGCCCGGCGGCGACGGCGGCGTCGAAGTGCGGTGCGAACTGCTCGCGCGGGACACCGAGCTCCGGGCCGCCGAGGCCGAAGCTCACCAAACCCTCCGGACGCAACCGGGTGGCGACGTCGAGCGTGACGTCGGCCGCGGGCACGCCGGCTTCGCCCGGGATGTCGAAGCACCAGCGCAGTACCAGGCCGAAGTCCCGCTCAGCCCGCACCCGGGCGTCCTCGACGGCCTCGCAGAACGACTCGGCGGCGATGCCACGGGCGATCGACGAGTACGGGGTCAGAGTGAGCTCGGCGTAGCGCACGCTTTCGGCCGCCAGCTCACGGGCGATCTCGTAGGTCAGCGTCCAGACGTCCTCAGCGTCGCGAATGAGGTCGACCACCGAGAGGTACGTGGTGATGAAATGCGCGAAGTCGGTGAACGTGAAGTACTCGGCCAGCAGGTCCGGGTCGGCCGGCACCGATGTGGCGCCGGCGTGCCGGGCGGCCAGCTCGGCGACGATGCGCGGCGAGGCCGAGCCGACGTGGTGGACATGCAGTTCGGCTTTGGGCAGTCCGGCGATGAACGCCTGCAAGTTCGTCATACCCGAAAAGTCTGACACAGTCGTGTCAGAGTTCGCGCACCGCCTCGACGACCCGCCGTTCCTGGGGTGGGAGCGCGACGTACGCCGTAGACCCGCGGTCGCGCAAACGGTAGAGCAGGAGGCCGATCACGGTGACGGCCAGACCCAGCACGCCGGGAGCAACGAAGCCGCCACGCCAACTAACGGTGTCGATGGCGACACCGGCCAGTGGGGCCCCGAGCGCGGCCCCGGCGGTCATGGCCGACCCGTGCCACCCCAGCGCCTCGCCGCGCACGGCGTCCGGCACGATCCGCGACAACGCATCGACGGTTGCTGTGATGGTGGGCGCGCAGAACACGCCGGTGACGAAGAGCAGCACGGCCAGCATCAGCGGGCCACCGGCGAGGGCAACCGGGATCGTCGTCGCTCCGAGCAGCCCGAGCAGGGGGAAGACGGGCAGGGCACGATGCAGCGCTCCGTAGACAAGCCCACCCACTGCAGACCCGAGCCCCCACACCGCGAGCACCCAGCCGATCCACGGCTGGTGATGCAGGTGACGGAGGGCGGCGACGATGGCGACGTCGCATCCGCCGAGCACCACTGTGGCGGCCCCCGCTGCCAGCAACACCGCGATCACGCGACGTCCGAGCCATGTTCGGGCCGGTTTACGCGCAGGCCGCTCGACGGAATTGTCGCGAACCACCGGGTTCTGGATCCAGATGGCCACCCCGCCGGCGATCGAGGCGAACTCGCAGCCGAACAACGCCCACGACGTGGGAACGGTCGTGGCCAGCAGCACTCCGATGACCGGGCCGATCATGAAGGAGATCTCGACGGCCACCGAGTCGATCGACAGCGCGGTGCGACGCAGGTCGTCGGGGACGCTGTGCATCAGGGACTGCCGCACGATGGTGAAGGTAGGCACCTCGAACAAGCCGGCTACGGCGGCCAGGACCAGCAGTGGCCAGTACCCGACGAACGGCGCGATGCTCCAGCACGTGGCGAGGACGACCAGACACGGGGCGAGTGATGCGCGGAGCCCGACCCGGTCGATCCGTCGGCCTCGCCACGGCCCGCTGGCGGCGAGCGTCACCGTAGCCACAGCCACGAGCAACCCCGACTCGGCGTACGAGCGGCCGAGGTGGGTCACCACGTGCAGGGTCAGCACGACGTTGGACGCCCACAGCGGCACTCGCACGACGAGGCCGAGCAGCACTGCACGCCGCACCTCGCGCACCGCCAGAACGCGCCCGTAGAGACTCCCGCCCATGAGCCCAGAGTGACACGGGGTGCCGACACGAATATGCATCGCTGCGCCGACCCACGCCCGCTAGCGTCAGCCAGCATGAGGTTGATCCTCCGGCCGCTGCGTCAGGACGACGAACGGGTGGCGCACGCGGCCCAACTCGCCCTCGCCGCCGACGATTTCCCGTTCCTGCTCGAACACGACGACGACTTGACATGGTCCCGGTACCTTGAGCGACTCGCCGAGGTGCGCATCGGCGTGAACCTCGCGGCGAATCGCGTTCCGATGACGTTCCTCGTGGCCGAGGTCGGCGGCCGGATCGTCGGACGCACTTCGATCCGGCACGAGCTGACCGACTGGCTGCTCGCCCGCGGCGGGCACATCGGGTACGGCGTCCTACCGGACGCCCGGCGACGCGGGTACGCCGCCGAAATCCTGCGGCAGAGCCTCGTCATTGCTCGCTCTTACGACGTCCGCGATGCGCTGCTCACCGCTGACGACTCGAACACCCCGTCCATCAGGGTCATCGAGTCCTGCGGCGGTCGCCGCGACCCGCAGTGGCCGGGTGACGTGCTGGACGGCAAGCCCATCGGCCGCTATTGGATCCCGATCACGTGATCAACATTCGTGAAACAACGGCCGAGGACTGGCCGTTGATCTACCCGTTCTTCGTGAGCATCGTGGCTGGCGGCGAAACGTACGCCTACCCCGAGGGTCTGACCTCCGACGCGGCCAGGGCCCTGTGGGTGCCGGGCCCACCGACCCGGACGGTGGCCGCCATGGACGGTGCGCACGTGCTCGGCTCCGCAACGATGGGACCGAACCGGCCCGGGCGTGGTTCCCACGTCGCCACCGGAAGCTTCATGGTCGATCCGGGCGCACAGGGTCGGGGCGTCGGTCGACTGCTCGGCTCGCACGTTGTCGACTGGGCGCGCACCGCGGGTTTCCGAGGGATTCAGTTCAACGCGGTGGTCGAGACGAACACCTCGGCGGTCCGGCTCTGGCAGTCCCTTGGGTTCCTGATCGTCGGGACGGTGCCGGGCGCATTCCGCCGGTCAGACGGCAGCTACGTCGGGCTGCACGTCATGTACCTCGACCTGACGTGACGCCCTACGCGCTGCGGGCCGACGTCCGTCGTGGGCCGGACTTGCGCGCCGCAGCCGTGCGCGACGATCGTTTGCGGGCCGCCGGAGTACGGCTCGTGCCGGCCAGCAAGGGCTTGAGGAAAGTCCCCGTCCAGGAGCCCTCGACCTCGGCCACGTCCTCGGGCGTGCCCTCGGCCACGACCAGGCCACCGCCGGAACCGCCCTCGGGACCCATGTCGACGATCCAGTCGGCGGTCTTGATCACGTCGAGGTTGTGTTCGATCACCACCACCGAGTTGCCCTTGTCGACGAGCGAGTGCAGCACGCCGAGCAGCTTGGACACGTCCTCGAAGTGCAGGCCGGTTGTCGGCTCGTCCAGGACGTAGATCGTGCGGCCCGTCGAGCGCTTCTGCAGCTCGGACGCCAGCTTGACGCGCTGCGCCTCGCCGCCGGACAGCGTCGGGGCCGGCTGGCCCAGGCGGACGTAGCCGAGACCGACCTCGACCAGCGTGCGCAGGTGCCGGGCGATGCGCTCGATGGGCGCGAAGAACTCGGCAGCCTCCTCGATCGGCATCTCGAGTACCTCGCTGATGTTCTTGCCCTTGTAGTGCACCTCCAGCGTCTCGCGGTTGTAGCGCGCGCCCTTGCAGACCTCGCACGGCACATAGACGTCGGGCAAGAAGTTCATCTCGATCTTGATGGTTCCGTCGCCCTGGCAATTCTCGCAGCGCCCGCCCTTGACGTTGAACGAGAACCGGCCCTGCTGGTAGCCGCGGACCTTCGCCTCCGTGGTCTCGCTGAACAGCTTGCGGACATGGTCGAACACGCCGGTGTACGTGGCCGGGTTGGACCGCGGTGTCCGCCCGATCGGCGACTGGTCGACGCCGACCACCTTGTCCAGGTGCTCGATGCCGCGCACCCGCTTATGCCGCCCGGGTGGCAGCTTGGCTCGGTTGATCTTGTTGGCCAGCGAGGCGTACAGGATGTCGTTGACGAGGGAGGACTTGCCCGACCCGCTGACCCCCGTGACCGCGACGAAGCAGCCGAGCGGGAACGCGACGTCGACGTTGCGCAGGTTGTGCTCACGCGCACCCTCGACCACCAGCTCACGACCGGGCTGGCGCGGCCGGCGCAGCGCCGGCACCTCGATGCGCCGACGCCCCGACAGGTAGGCCCCGGTGATCGACTCCTCGGACGCACGCAGATCGTCGACAGTGCCGCTGACCACGATCCGGCCGCCGTGCTCACCGGCCAGCGGGCCGATGTCGACGACCCAGTCCGCGGTCTGAATGGTGTCCTCGTCGTGCTCGACGACGATCAGGGTGTTGCCAAGGTTCTTCAACCGCACCAGCGTCTCGATGAGCCGGTGGTTGTCGCGCTGGTGCAGGCCGATGGACGGCTCGTCCAGCACGTACAGGACGCCGACCAGCCCGGACCCGATCTGCGTGGCCAGTCGGATGCGCTGCGCCTCACCACCGGCCAGGGTGGCCGCGGCGCGGTCGAGAGACAGATAGTGCAAGCCGACGTCGACGAGGAACCCCAGCCGGGCGTTGATCTCCTTGAGCACCCGCTCGCCGATGATCGATTCGCGCTGGTCGAGGTCGAGCCCGGCCAGCCACTCGGCCGCGTCGCCGATGGACAGCGCGGCGATCTCGGCGATCGAGCGGTCGTGCACGGTGACGGCGAGGATCTCGGGCTTGAGCCGGGTGCCGCGGCACGTGGCACAGGGCACCTCGCGCATGTAGCCCTCGTACTTCTCGCGCGAGTAGTCGCTGTCGGTCTCGGTGTAACGGCGTTCGATCCACGGCACGACGCCCTCGAAGGCGGCGTAGTAGGACCGGTCGCGGCCGTAGCGGTTGCGGTAGCTGACGTGCACCTGGTCGTCGACGCCGTGGAGCACGGCTTTCTGGGCCCGCGCGGGCAGCTTCTCCCAGGGGGTGTCGAGGCTGAACCCCACGGCTTCGGCGACACCCTGCAGCAGGCGCAGGAAGTACTCGCTGGTCTGGCCGCTGGCCCAGGGCGCGATGGCCCCGCCGGCCAGCGTGTTCTCCGGGTCCGGAACGACGAGCTCGGGGTCGACCTCCTGCCGGGTGCCGAGCCCCGTGCACACCGGGCAGGCGCCGAAGGGCGAGTTGAACGAGAACGACCGCGGCTCGAGCTCGTCGATCGCCAGCGGGTGGTCGTTCGGGCAGGCAAGTCGTTCGGAGTACCGGCGCTCGCGGTGCTCGTCGTCATCAGGCAGATCGACGAAGTCGAGGATGACGACTCCCCCGGCCAGCCCCAGCGCCGTCTCGACCGAATCGGTGATGCGCTGCTTGCTCGACGGTTTCGCCGAGAGCCGGTCGACGACCGCCTCGATGGTGTGCTTCTCCTGCTTCTTCAGCTTGGGCGGATCGGTCAGCGGGTGCACGATGCCATCGATGCGGGCGCGGGCAAAGCCCTTGGTCTGCAGGTCACCGAGCAGGTCGAGGTACTCGCCCTTGCGCTCGCGGATGACGGGGGCGAGGACCTGAAACCGGGTGCCCTCCGGCATCGCCAAGATGCGGTCGACGATCTGCTGCGGGGTCTGCTTGGCGATCGCCTCGCCGCAGACCGGGCAGTGCGGTTTGCCGATACGCGCCCAGAGCAGGCGCAGGTAGTCATAGACCTCGGTGATGGTGCCGACCGTCGAGCGCGGGTTCTTTGACGTCGACTTCTGGTCGATGGAGACTGCCGGCGACAGACCCTCGATGAAATCGACGTCCGGTTTGTCCATCTGGCCCAGGAACTGACGGGCGTACGCCGACAACGATTCGACGTAGCGGCGCTGGCCCTCGGCGAAGATCGTGTCGAAGGCAAGGCTGGACTTGCCCGACCCGGACAACCCGGTGAACACGATCATCGCGTCGCGGGGGAGGTCGAGGTTGACGTCCTTGAGGTTGTGCTCGCGGGCGCCACGCACGATGAGTCGATCGTTCACGCTCCGAGCCTAATGACCGGCACCGACACCGGACGGCCCCCGGGACGGGTAGACACGTGTCATGCCGCGCTCCATCGCCACCAACACCACCGTCGCGCTCGGCGAACTGCTGGAATTCGTGCGTCCCCGCCACCGGATGACCCTGGTCACCCACCGTCGCGACGGATCACCGCAGCTGTCCCCGGTCACCGGCGGGGTGGACGCCGACGGTCGGATCGTCGTCTCGACCTACCCCGAACGGGCCAAGGTCAGCAATCTGCGCCGTACTCCGGAGTGCTCGATCATGGTGCAGTCCGACGAGTGGAACGGTCCGTGGGTGCAGGTCGACGGCACCGCCGAGGTGCTCGACCTACCCGCCGCGCTCGACCCGCTCGTCGACTACTTTCGCTCGATCAGCGGCGAGCACCCCGATTGGGACGAGTACCGGCAGGCGATGACCGAGCAGGGCAAGTCGCTGATCCGCATCACGCCGACCCGGTGGGGACCGATCGCGACCGGCGGCTTCCCGGCTCGGCTCGCCGACTAGTCATGACCGCGGGCGAACCCACGCGCTCAGCTGCTCAGCGATCTCGGGTGCGTCGAGATCGCCGGTAGCCACCGAGATGACCAGGTCGTAGGCCGGGTCTTCCGGGGCGTCCAACTCGAAGCCGTTTACCCAGTAGAACGCGCCGGCAGCCAGCCAGGACACCCGTTTGTTGCCGTCGACGAACGCGTGATTGCGCGCCAGCGAGTGCAGCAGAGCCGCCGCCTTGGTGTGCAGATCTGGGTACGCGTCATCGCCGAAGACGGTTGTTTGGGGGCGAGCAACGGCCGACGCGACCAGACCGGCATCTCTCGGGGTCGGTTCGCCGAGCCGGGCCGCAAGGTAAAGGACGTCGTCGAGCGACAGATATCGAATCACTGAGCTAGGCGGTCGAGCAAGCCTTCGTAGCGCTCCAAGGCATGATCGGCCCACCGCTTGACGTCGGGCGCCACGGCGATGCGTGCCGCCTGTTCCTCTATCGCATGAACAGCAGCCTCCTGCTTACTCATGTGCTGCGCATCGGCAAGCGCCTGCAGCGCGGCGTCCTGCTCGTCAGTGAGGCGAAGGGTCATGGCCATGCCGTCCATGATACCGCCGTGATACCACCGCGACACCACGGTGATCAGCGATACATCGGGCACTTAGGGCACGGACACATTGCACCAAGCTGCCGCCCGGGCGACGTGGGAACGGTGAACAGACGTGCGCAAGCGCGTCCGTGCTATCGGCAACCTGGTGCCCGTCGATGGTCGTGACGCGTCGGTGGCCGCGGCCGTCGACTACGCCGTCGACGTGCTGGGCGTGCGCCGCATCGTCGTCTGTGGGCACTCCGGCCGCGGGGCGATGAAGGCACTGCTGGCCGGCGGTGCCGACGGAGCGCTCGGCACCTGGCTGGCGGCGGAGCGGACTCGCTGCGGACCTACGAGGACGAGCCGGGTAACGGCATCGACCCGGCGGACCGGCTGGCGAAGGTCAACGTCCGGGTGCAGCTCGACCGGCTGGCCGGCATCGATTCGGTGTCGCGGGCGCAGCAGGAACGCGGTCTGCAGCTCGTCGGGATGTTCTTCGACCTTTCCAGCGCACGGTGCACCGTGCTCGACCCTGCGACGAACGCATTCGTGGCCGACGACGAGCATCCCGACCGGACGCTCGTGACGAGCTAGTCGAGCGTCCAATCAACCGGGTTGGCGCCCTGCTCGACGAGCAGGGCGTTGGCCCGGCTGAACGGTTTGGAGCCGAAGAAGCCGCGGTCGGCGGACATGGGGCTCGGGTGCACCGACTCGATGCGGGGCGTGGCGCCGAGTAACGTCCGCAGGGTCTGCGCGTCCTTGCCCCACAGGATGGCCGCGAGCGGCCGTTGCCGCTCCACGAGCGCACGGATGGCCTGATCGGTAACCGCTTCCCAGCCCTTGCCGCGGTGCGATGCGGACGCGCCGGGCGCCACGGTCAGACACCGGTTGAGCAGCAGCACCCCGTGCTGCGACCACGACGTCAGGTCGCCGTGCGCCGGCGGCTCGACACCGAGATCCGATTTCAGCTCGCGATAGATGTTGGCCAGGCTGCGCGGGATCGGGCGCACGTCACGCTCCACCGCGAACGAGAGCCCGATCGGGTGGCCCGGGGTCGGGTACGGATCCTGGCCGACGATGAGCACCCGGACGTCGTCGAACGGCTGGGTGAAGGCACGCAGCACGTGCTCGCCGGCCGGGAGATAGCGCCGGCCCGCTGCGATCTCGTCGCGCAGGAACTGCCCCATGCCTGCGATCTGGTCGGCGACCGGCTCGAGGGCAACGGCCCAGCCGGGATCGAGGATCTCGCTCAGCGGACGCGGACTCATGAACGCCGGAGGTCGAGAGACGGGATGCCGGGCGTCTCGAAGCCCATGATCTGGCCGTAGAAGGACAGCTCGGACTCGCGCGAGTCGATGATCGTTTCGCGCTTGCGGAAGCCGTGCGACTCGCCCTCGTAGGCGCGGTACGCGTGCGGGATGCCCTTGGCGAGCAGGGCGTCGCGGAACAGCTCGGCCTGCGAAGGGGGCACGATCGGGTCGTCCAGACCCTGCAGTAGCAGCACCGGGCAGGACAGTCCGGCGACGTTGTTCAACGGCGCGCGGGTGTCGTACAGCTCGCGTGCCTCGGGCAGCGGACCGATGAGGCCGTCGAGGTAGCGCGACTCGAAGTCGTGCGTGTCCGCGGCGAACTGCACCAGCTCGGCGACCCCGAAGAAGGACGTGCCGCAGGCGAAGACGTCGGAGGTGGTGAGCGCGCTCAACACCGTCCAACCACCGGCCGAACCGCCCTCGATGGCGAGTCTCGAGCGGTCGGCGAGGCCGGCCTCGGCCAGGCCGAGCACCGCGGTGATGGTGTCCTCGACGTCGACCACGCCCCACTGGCCCCGCAACCGGTCGCGGTATTCGCGCCCGTAGCCCGTCGACCCGCCGTAGTTGACGTCGACCACGCCAATGCCTCGGCTGGTGAAGAAGGCAATGATCACCGCGAGCTGCGGCTTGACCCGCGCCGTCGGGCCGCCGTGCACGAAGGCCACGAACGGCGGGCGCTCACCCTCCGGCGCCTCGAAGTCCGGATTGTGCGGCGGATAGACGACGGCGTGGACGTCGCGGTCCTGTTCGCCGCGAAAGGTCATCATCTCGGCGTCCGGGAAGTACCCGGCGTCGGGCAGGTTGTCCGCGTCGAGGCGCACGTCGCGCAGCGTCGATGAGCCGAGCTCGAACCGTCGCAAGCCGTCGACGATCTTCGCGCCACCGGTCGAGAGCAGCACCTCGCTCCCCCGGCGGCCACCGAGCGCGATCGACGTGTTGCCTGACAGGTCCAGGTCCGTCAGCTCGCCGGACACCGGGTCCAGGACGGCGAGGGTGTCGGTGCCGTAGGTGCGCACGGTGAGCAGCCGGCCATCGTCCAGCGGGGTGTACCAGCGCATTCCGAGCTGCCACAGCGCGCCGCCGAAGTCGGCCGCCATCGGGTGCAGCGCGGCCACAGCACCGTCGTAAACGCCGACGCGATACAGGTTCCAGAAGCCGCTGGCGTCGCTGATCGCGAACACCGCGTCGTCGGACGCCCACTCCGGCTGCAGCACCGACTCGGTCGTCGAACCGAGCAGCGTGCGCACGTTCGCGGCCACCCCGTCGACGAGGTCGGCGATGCGGAGCTCGGTGCCGTCCCAGGGCATCTGCGGGTGCTCCCAGGCGATCCAGGCCAGGCGCCGACCATCGGGTGAGACGCGGGCACCGGCCAGGAAGTGCGAGCCGCCGACGATGGAGCGCACGGCGGACGGGTCGGTGGCTGCCGAGCCGTCGAGGGGCACAGCAGCCAGATCACGGACGACGTTGCCGGCTGCATCGTGCGTCTCGCGTACGCACCACACCTCGTCGTCGACGATGCGCAGCTCTGCATAGCGCAGCCCGGCTACGACATCCGGCGCCGGCGACAATGGCGTGGGCTGCTCGCCGGGCAGGAGACGGTACAGCCGCTGGTCGCCGAACTCAGCGAACACCAGCGCATCGCCGGACGTCGTCCAGGCGCCGCCGCCGTACTCGTGCACCCGGGTGCGGGCGTTCCACGGTGCGGGCAGGACGTCCACGGGCGCACCGTCGGCTCCCGTGCGGCGGACCGCGTACCGACCGCCCTCGGCCGGGCGCAGCTCGAGCCACCACACTTCGTCGCCCACGAACGTGCCGCCGGCAACGGGGTGCGAGCCGGCCGCATAGTCGGCGGCGGTGATCGGCGAGACCCATGACCCGTACGGCGCCGTCAGCGGGTCGCTCACTGAGCCAGCGCCCGGATGGCCTCGGCCGCATCATCGACGGCCACGTCGCAACGCTCGTCGCTGCGCCGGTCACGGACCTCGATGGTGCCGTCGGCAAGGCCCTTACCGACGATCACGATGACCGGGACGCCGATCAGCTCGGCGTCCTTGAACTTGACGCCCGGCGAGACGCCGCGGCGGTCGTCGTACATGACCTGCACCCCAGCCGCCTCCAGCGACGCAGCAAGGGTCTCGGCAGCGTCGAAGACGGCGTCGTCCTTGCCAGTAGCGACGAGGTGCACGTCGGCCGGACCAATGCCCTTGGGCCAGCACAGCCCTTTGTCGTCGAAGGTCTGTTCGGCCAGCGCGGCGACGGCGCGGGTGATGCCGACCCCGTACGAGCCCATCGTCACCGTCACCGGCTTGCCGTGCTGACCCAGCGCGGTGAGTCCGAATGTCTTCGCGTACTTCTCGCCGAGTTGGAAGACGTGCCCCAGCTCGATGCCGCGGGCGATCTGCAGCGGCGAGCCGCACCGCGCGCACCGGTCGCCGTCACGGATCTCGACGGCGCCGATCTCGCCGTCGGGTTCGAAATCCCGGCCGCGCACGACGAACGCCGCGTGCTTGCCGGCCTCGTTCGCGCCGGTGACCCATGCGCTGCCAGGCACGACGAGCGGGTCGACGAGGTAGCGGATCTTGAGATCGGCCAGTACCTGCGGGCCGATGTAACCCTTGACCAGCCCGGGTTGAGTGGCGAGATCGTCCGGCCCGGCCTGCTCCACAAGGGTCGGCTCCAGCTGCCCGCCGAGACGCTTGAGGTCGACGTCACGGTCGCCCGGCACGCCGACGACGAGCAGCTCCCACTCGTCGGACCCGGGCGACTGGGTGCGCAGCACGACATTCTTCAGCGTGTCCGCGCCGGTGAACGGCTCCCCCCGGAGGACGAGTTCGTTGAGCCGCGTCACGAGCGTGTCGATGGTCGGCGTGTCCGGCGTGTCGAGCACCTGCTCGGCCGGGTGGTCTGCGGGATCGGTCGGCGTGGGCGCCGCGATCTCGACCGCTTCGGTGTTGGCCGCGTAGTCGCAGTTCGTGCACTGCACGAAGGTGTCCTCACCGGACGCGGCCGGCGCGAGGAACTCCTCAGACGCCGAACCACCCATCGCGCCCGACACCGCGAACACGATGCGGTAGTCGAAGCCGAGCCGGGTGAAGATCCGCTCGTAGGCATCGCGGTGCGCCTTGTACGACGTCTCGAGACCTTCGTGCGAGAGATCGAAGGAGTACGAGTCCTTCATGATGAACTCGCGCCCGCGCAAGATGCCCGCGCGCGGTCGCGCCTCGTCGCGGTACTTCGTCTGGATCTGGTACAGCGAGAGCGGATAGTCCTTGTACGACGAGTACTCACCTTTGACGAGCAGGGTGAACAGTTCCTCGTGCGTGGGCGCCAGCAGGTAGTCGGCGTCCTTGCGGTCCTGCAAGCGAAACAGCGTGTCGCCGTAGTCCTGCCACCGCCCGCTGACCTCGAAGATCTCGCGTGGGATCAGCGCCGGGAAGTGCACCTCCTGCGAGCCGATGCCGTTCATCTCCTCGCGCACGATGCGCTCGACATTGGCCAGCACGGCAAGACCGAGCGGCAACCATGAGTACATGCCCGGCGCCACCCGCCGCACGTAGCCGGCGCGGACCAGCAACCGGTGGCTCGGGACCTCGGCGTCAGCGGGGTCGTCACGCAGGGTTCGCAGGAAGAGGGTGGAGAGTCGCAGCACGGCACTCAGGCTAGTGGGGCCGCGAAAATCGGTTGCGTTGCGCACAGGACGCGCCCCAGGGTGACTCGTCCTACGCCGTCGCTCAGCCCGGCCCGGATCCCGTACCCGGCTGCGTGGTCACCGACCGCAACGCCCTGGACACCGAGGTCTGCAGATCGTCGATCTGGTGGCCAACCCGCAGGGGACCGGCGTACCTCGAGCGGGACTGCCGCAAGGTCTGCGCGTGGCTCGCCACCCGCGGGCTCCGCAGCGCCGAGTTCGTGGTGCTGTTCGGGGATCTGATGGTCGAAGCCGTGGCCCGTCGGTGAGCAGTAGGTTCACGTAGATTCGGCGGATGCCGCACCACGATCTCGTCATCATCGGCTCGGGCTCCGGGAACTCCCTGGTCACACCGGAACTCGACGACTGGGACATCGCCCTGGTCGAGGAGAACACGTCCTGGTTCGGCGGCACCTGCCTGAATGTGGGCTGCATCCCGACCAAGATGTACGTCTATCCCGCCGACCTCGCCGAGAACGCCGCCCACCCCGAACGCCTCGGCCTGTCCCCCGGCGTGGTGTCCGTGGACTGGCCGGCGATCCGTGACCGAATCTTCGGGCGCATCGACGCGATCTCAGCCGGCGGGCGGGAGTACCGGCGCACGGGCTCGCCGAACGTCACGCTCTACGAGACCCACGCCGAGTTCAGTGACTCCGGTGAGCCCCGCACCCTTCAGCTCGGCACCGGGGAGACCCTGACGGCCGATCACGTGGTGATCGCCGCCGGGTCGCGAGCGATGGTGCCCGAGATGGTCATCGAGTCGGGTGTGCCGTTCCATACGTCCGACACGATCATGCGGCTGCCCGAGCTGCCCGAGTCGATCGTCATCGTCGGCGGCGGCTACATCGCGGCCGAGTTCGCGCACATCTTTTCAGCGTTCGGCACGCACACCACCGTTCTCGCAAGGTCGGGATTGCTGCACGACCAGGACCATGAGATCGCCGACCGGTTCACCGACCTCGTCCGCGAGAAGTGGCATCTGCGGGTTGGGACGCACCCGGTCGGGTTCTCGCACTCGGGAAGTGGCGTCCGCGTCGAGCTCGCCGACGATGGCAGCGTCGAGGCCGACGTCCTGCTCGTCGCCACGGGCCGCATCCCCAACGGGGACCGGCTCGCCGCGAAGTACGCGGGCGTCGAGCTGCGCGCCGACGGCCGGGTGAAGGTCGACTCCTACCAGCGGACCACCGCCGAGAACATCTGGGCGCTGGGCGACGTCAGCTCCACCCACCAGCTCAAGCACGTCGCCAACCACGAGGCCCGCGTGGTGGCCCACAACCTGGCCCACCCCGACGATCTGGTCGAGTCCGATCACCGGTTCGTCCCGTCGGCGGTGTTCACCCACCCGCAGCTGGCCTCTGTCGGCATCACCGAGGACGCCGCCAAGATGTACAACCGGCCCTACGTCAGCGTGACCCAGGAGTACGGCAGCACCGCCTACGGCTGGGCAATGGTCGACACCACGAGCGTGTGCAAATTGCTCGCCGACCCCGCAACGGGCCAGTTGATCGGCGCACACCTGATGGGCGAGCAGGCCTCGACGTTGATCCAGCCGCTGATCCAGGCCATGAGCTTCGGGCTAGGCGTGCAGGAGATGGCGCGCGGGCAGTATTGGATCCACCCCGCCCTCACCGAGGTCGTCGAAAATGCGTTGCTCGCGTTGAAACTTCCTTAGCTCCGTCCTCCTAGACTGGTCTCGTGGGCAGCTTCCGCCTGACCGCGCTCGGGTCGAACACCGCCGTCCTCGAACTGCCCCTGACGCTGCCCTTGCTCGAGTGGCCGGACGAGATCCTGGTCGACGTGCCGCGCGGGATGTCCCGGCACGTCGTGCGTTTCGTCGAACTCACCGGCGAGGTGTTCGCCGTCAAGGAGGCGACCGACCGCTACGTGCTTCGCGAGCACCACCTCCTGCGGGCCATCGCCGAGCGGTCGGTGCCGGTGGTCGAGGCGTTCGGAACGGTCGTCGAGCGCGTTGCCGACGACGGCGAGACCCTCGGTGGGTTGCTCTTCACCCGCCACCTGCAGTTCTCGCAGCCCTACCGTTCGCTGTTCACGGGACGCGGCCTGCCCGAGCTGCGCAACCGGCTGCTCGACGCGCTGGCCGCTCTGTTCGTCCAACTGCACCTGGCCGGCTTCTACTGGGGTGACTGCTCGCTGTCGAACACGCTGTTCCGCCGCGACGCCGGTGCGCTGGCCGCCTACTTGGTCGACGCCGAGACCGGCGAGCTGCACGACAAGCTGTCACCCGGGCAGCGCCGCCACGACCTCGACATCGCGACGGAGAACATCGCCGGTGAGATGTTCGACCTGCAGGCCGCCGGCCTGCTCGACCCGAACGTCGACGTCATCGCCCAGGCCCAGACGCTGTCCGAACGCTACGACGGTCTGTGGGACGAGCTGACCCATGACGTCCTGGTACCGCCCGGCGAGAACTACCGCATCAACGCCCAGCTGCGGCGATTGAACAAGCTGGGCTTCGACATCGGCGAGCTGTCGGTGAGGACCGAACCAGAGGGCCTGCGGCTGCGTTTCGACCCGCAGGTCGTGGAGCCCGGCCACCACCAACGCCGGTTGTTTGCCCTGACCGGCCTGCGGGTTCAGGAGAACCAGGCCCGTGCCCTGCTCAGCGACCTCGCCCGCTTCAAGGCCAAATGGGAGTCCGGCACCGGCATCACCGTCGACGACGCTGCCGCCGCACGCCGGTGGATGAACGAGAAGTTCTACGGCACGCTCAGCCTCGTACCGCCGGAACTGCGGGTGAAATTGCCCGACGCCGAGCTCTACCACGAGATCAACGAGCACCGCTGGCTGCAGTCCGAGGCGCAGGGTTACGACGTGGGCCGGTCCGCTGCCGTCGCGTCCTATGTCGGCACTGTGCTGCAGGACCTCCCCGACACCCGCGTCGATTTCTCGCAGGGCCCGCCCACCCAGGAGTTCACGCCGATCTTCGACTGAGCGCCCGCTCGCCCACCCCCGCCGCGCGACCGATAGTTTCGACCCATGAGCGAGTACACCGGAGCCGTCACCGTCGGCGGCGAGATGGACGTGCGGCGGTTGCCCGGGCTGACCATCGCCAAGCTGGCCGTCGGGCCGATGTCCAACAATGCGTACCTGCTGCGGTGCACGCAGACCGACGAGGCGATGTTGATCGACGCCGCCAACGAGGCGCCGCGGCTGCGCGAGCTTGTCGAGTTCGAGGGGCCGCCGGTCTCGGCGATCCTGACCACGCACCGGCACCCTGACCATTGGCAGGCGCTGGCCGAGACGGTCGATGCGGCTGGTGCGGCCGTCTACGCCGGGGCCGAGGATGCCGACGAGCTGCCGGTCGCCGTCGACGAACGGCTTGCCCACGGTGACCACGTCACGCTGGGCGATCTGTCGTTGGAGATCATCGCGCTGCGCGGGCACACCCCCGGCTCGGTGGCCGTCCTGTACCGCGACCCCGAGGGCGTGCCGCACCTGTTCACCGGCGACTCGCTGTTCCCCGGCGGCGTGGGCAAGACCCGCTCATCCGAGGACTTCACGCAGCTCGTCGACGACGTCGAGGCCCGCGTCTTCGACGTGCTGCCCGACGAGACCTGGTTCTACCCCGGCCACGGCGACGATTCGACGCTCGGAGCCGAGCGCCCGCACCTGGCCGAGTGGCGTACCCGCGGCTGGTGAGGCAACCGGCCGAGCCGGCACCGTGCGACTAGCGGTGTCGTCCGGCGGTTAGGGGGCGGCGGGCGAGGCCCAGGATGAGGCCGCCGGCCGCGAGCAGGGCCAATGCCGTGCCACCGACCACCAGCGTGTCCGGCGGGCCCGTCGTCGCCAGTGAGGTCTCGCCGGCGTACCTGAAGGTCAAGCCTGTGCCGCTGGACCCGCGGGGCGTGGTGACGACCACCGACACCGCGCCGACCGCGTGGGCTGGAGTTACGAACGTGAGCCGCGTCGGGCTGAGCACCTGCACGTCGCCGGCCGGCACCGGCACACCCCCGACTGTCACCGTCGTTGCGCCGGCCACGAAGCCGGAACCGTGCAACGTCACGGTCGTGCCACCGGACGACGGGCCGCTGGCGGGGCCGATCGTGGCGACGACTGGCGCCGCGTCGGTCGTACCCGTGCTGGCCGAGCCGGTGCTGGTGGAGCCGCTGGTGGTCGAGCCGCTGGTGGTCGAGCCGCTGTCAGTCGAACCCGTGCTGGCCGAACCGGTGCTGGTAGAACTGCTGGTAGTCGAACCCGTACTTGTCGAAGTCGTGCTGGTGGAGCCCGTCGAGGCCGTACTCGCGTCGGTCGATGGACCGGTCGACGTCGTGGCGGTGCTCGTCTCGGTAGGCGGCGCGCAGATCGGCCGGGTCACCGTGTCGTCGATGAGCGTGACAGCTCCCGACTTCGCGAGCAGGCGCCCGTCGATCGTGGTGCCGGCGCCCACGGTGATCGTGGAGTCGGCGAGGAAGCTGCCGGCGAGCGTGGCGCCTGCACCCAGCGTGGCTGAGCTGCCGACCTGCCAGTAGACGTGGCAGGCCTGAGCCCCGCCTGCGAGCACGACAACACCGGCGGCGGCGATGTCCAAGCTGGTCGTCGCCTGCAGCACGAACACCGCATTGGGGTCGCCCTGCGCATCGAGCGTGACTGTGCCGGTGAGTGCCAGCGTCGTGCCACCGAAGTCCCCGGCGTAGATCGTTCGCCCGCCGAGGGTCTCCGCCCCGGCCGGGGGTGTCGACGGCGCCGCGGCGGCGTACGCGTCACTCAGCCCGTTCTGAGCCGCGATCGCCGCCGCGTCGTTGCTGTGGATGGATCCGCTGCTGACCATGCCCGGAGTCAAACCGGTGACGGACGAACCGGGGCTCACGCCGACGTCTCCGGAGATGGTGGTCGTGCTGGTGCTGTCCACCGCGTCGTTGGTGACCGAGGTACCGGCCAGCACGGCAAAGCTCGCGGCGGTGGTCAGGTCGACACGGTCCGTCGCCTCAGCCGGCCCGGCCGCATTCAGGACCACAGCTGCGGCCATGCCGAGAACGAGCGCGGCGGCACCGACCCGGCGTCGGGTTGTCGTCGCTAGGGAGGGGCGAGGAGACATGACACGACTCGCAGTCGTCGTCGGGCTACGCCGTAGAGCTACGGGGCAGTACTCCCGAGCTCCCGCAGCTCGGTGTGTCGTCGTCACCGCGGCATCGTCAGGTGCCTCGACGCGGCGGGTGAGATCACGTGCGCGGTTCTCGGCCCGCACGCGCGGCACGGGTCAGTCCGCGGACGGCCCGCCATCCGGGGGGTGCGGAACCGTCCTACGGTAACCATACGTTAAATTTGCGTGAGCAGGTCAGGACAAGGCGCTGGGATCAGTGGGCACGTCGACGCCGTACGTCTGCAGCACCTCGAGCGGGATGACTTGGAGCGCACGCTCATTGGTGGCCGACAGCACCACCGGCGGTGCGACCCCGTCCTCGTGCGCCTGCAGCCAGCGCAGTGCCACCACACACCAGCGGTCGCCGGGCTCCAATCCGGGGAAGCGGAACTCCGGTCGCGGCGTCGACAGGTCGTTGCCGACGCGCTGCTGATGGGCCAGGAACTCGGCCGTCACCACCGCGCACACCGTGTGGTTGCCGACGTCCTGCGGTCCGCTCGTGCAGCAGCCGTCGCGGAAGAATCCGGTGAGCGGTTCGGTGCCGCACTCGTCGAGCTCGGTACCGAGCACGTTGCGATCAACAGGCACGACCGCAGTCTGACACGGGTGATCATGGCGTGGGGCAACGCCGGTGACACCATGAGCGGGTGTCCGTCATCGCGCTGCGCGAACCTGCGCACCTGGTGAGCGAGCGGGCCCGCCTCTACTGGACGGTGCGGGCGTTGCCGGCCTGGCTCGCCATCGCGGTGCTCGAGACGACGGTGCTGCTCGCCACCGACGCCCGCCCCGCGGTAGTGGTCCCGCTCGTCGTGGTCACGGCCGCGCTCGCGCTGACCCGCCTCGTCGTCATGCCGCAGTGGCGCTTCCGGGTGCACCGCTGGGAGATCACCGACACCGCCGTCTACACCCAGACCGGCTGGCTCACCCAGCAACGGCGCATCGCTCCCCTGGCCCGGGTGCAAACCGTCGACACGCGTCGCGGACCCTTCGAGCAGCTGTTCGGGCTGGCCGACGTGACGGTGACTACCGCGTCGGCAAAGGGCCCGATCAGCATCCACGCATTGGACAGCGCGGTGGCCGAGCACGTCGTGCAATGGCTCACCGAACGCGCGCAGGCCAGCACCGGGGACGGGACATGAGCGTCCAGCCGACGTCCGCGCCGACGTGGCACCGGCTGAGCCCGCGGATGCTGGCGATCCATCCGATCATCGAGCTCGGCCGCGCCCTGCCCGCGCTGGTCGGTGTCTTCTTCGCGGGGCACGCCGGCGGTCATGGCCTGCTCACCAGCCTCGCGGTTGCCGTTGCAGTGGTGGCCGTGTCGATCACCCGCTGGTTCACGACGCGACTGCGAATCACCGATGAGCAGGTGCAGCTGCGACACGGCCTGCTGCGACGACGCACCGTGGCCACCCGCCGAGACCGCATCCGCACCGTCGACGTCACCGCGCACTTGCTGCATCGCGTGCTGGGCCTGTCGCGGGTGGTCGTCGGTACCGGCACGTCCGATCGCAAGAACGAGTCCCGGATCGTCCTCGACGGTCTGACCGCTGTGGGCGCTGAGTCCCTGCGACGCGAGCTGCTGCACCGCACGCCGGTCGCCATGACCAATCAAGGATCGGAACCGGCTGACGAACTCGCCCGGCTCGAACGCAGCTGGATCGCGCTGGCGCCGTTCACGCTGTCCGGCGTGGTCACCGGCCTGCTCGTGTGGGGCTTTGCCTGGCGCGTGGAGGGCGAGTCCGGGGTCGATCTGCTGCACTCGGGTCCGCTGCGAGCCGTCGGGCACGGTCTCGACGCGGCGCCTACCGCGCTGGCGGTGGTCGTCGTCGGGGCCGCGATCCTGGTGTTCGTCACCGTGACGTCCGTGATCGGCTACGTACTGGCGTTCTGGAACTTCCGGCTCGTCCGGCACGACGGGGGCGCCGTGCAGGTCACCCGCGGGTTGCTCACCACCCGGGCCACCACCATCGAACGACGTCGACTGGTGGGCATCGAACTGTCGCGGCCGCTGCTGCTCAGAGCGGTGGGCGGCGCTCGCACCCTCAGCATCGCCACCGGGCTCCGGGTCGGGCGTGGCGCCGAGAAGGGCGGCGAGGTGCTGCTGCCACCGGCGCCGGTGGACCGGGCCCGCGCGGCCGCCGCACGTGTCCTGAACGGGGCGACGGCGCTCACCGTCGACCTCGTGTCGCACGGGCTCAGGGCACGGCGACGGCGCTATGTGCGTGCGCTGTCCGGCGGCGCCGTGCTCGTCACCGCAGCCGGCGTGGGCTGGCAGACCGGCGGCTCGTTGTGGCCGGTGCCGGTCGCGGTGGTTCTTCTCGCGACCAGCGTTCCGCTTGCGGCCGACCGGGCCGCCGCGCTTGGGCACGCGCACGTCGACGGCGCTCTCGTCACCCGCTCCGGCTCACTCATCCGGCGCCGAGTCGTGCTGGCCGACCACGCGGTGATCGGCTGGACGCTGCACGCCTCGCTGTTCCAGCGCCGTGCGGGTCTGAGCACCTTGACGGCCACCACCGCCGCCGGCCGACAGGGTTACCGGGTGCTCGACGTCGAGACGCCGGTGGCAATCGCCTTGGCCGACGCAGTCACGCCCGAGCTGCTCAGCCAGTTCCGGCGGCGACCTGCCCCAGCGCCCCGAGCCACGATGCGGTGAGTTCGTCGACGACGGTGGCCCGGGCCCGGCGGCGCTCGGCCAGTCCGAGCGAGTTCAGCACCGAGATGGTGTCGATGACGAGGTCGGGGAAGGCGTTAACCAGCATGGCAGTTGCCTTGTGGGGGTCACCGGCCACCACGCCGTACCCGGCGTCGATGGTCACGCGCACCTGAGCGATGGTCGTGGCCGGCGCTTGGCGCGCGCACACAGACCGAACGCACGCTGATACCGCCAGGCCTTCCTCGTGCCAGCTCGTCATCACACTAGGGTCGGACCCCTGGCCCGGCAGGGGAGCTGAGCATGACGACAACCCGACCCGCCCGCACCGATCTGCGTGAGCTGCCCGGCGACGCCGGGCTGCCGCTCATCCACCAGTCGTGGGACTTCGTCAGCGGCCGTCTCACCACGAGCCGAGCCCGCTTCGACAAGCACGGGCCGGTGTCGTCGATGCGGGCGCTCGGCAAGAACTGGGTGTCGGCCCTCGGCCCGGACGCCGTCGGCGAGGTGCTGACCAATCGCAACCGCGTGTTCGACAGCGGTCCGGGCTGGGGCTTCCTCATCGGCCCGTTCTTCCGGCGCGGGCTCATGCTGCTCGACGGCGCCGAGCATCACTCGCACCGGCGCATCATGCAGGAGGCGTTCACTGCGCGGCGGCTGGCCGGCTACCTCGAGCCCATGAACCGCACCATCACCGAAAGCCTGGCCGGCTGGCCCGAGGCCGGCATGCTCGCCTTCTACCCGAGCATCAAACAGCTGACCCTGGACGTTGCGACCAACACCTTCATGGGCGCCAAGACCGGTGTGGATGCCGACCGGCTGAACACCGCATTCGTCGACGCCGTCCGAGCAGCGAACGCCTTCGTGCGCTTCCCGGTGCCAGGCCTGCGGTGGTCGCGCGGCCTACATGGACGCACGACGCTCGAGCAGTACCTGACGCCGCGCATCGCAGCAAAGCGAGCTGGTGACGGCACCGACCTGTTCGGGGCGCTGTGTCACGCGCAGGTCGAGGACGAGAGCTTCACCGACGCCGACATCGTCAATCACATGATCTTCCTGCTGATGGCTGCGCACGACACGTCGACGATCACCCTGACCTCGATGGCCTACTACCTGGCCACGAATCCGGAGTGGCAGGACCGCTGTCGCGACGAGTCGCTCGCGCTGGGCACCGACACCGTGGCCTACGACGACCTCGACAAGCTCGTCGCCCTGGACCTGGTCATGAAGGAGGCCCTGCGTCTTGTCGTGCCGGTGCCGGGGGTCATCCGCAGGGCCTCGGCCGACACCGAATTGCTCGGCTACCACGTGCCGGCCGGCACCTTCGTCGCCGCCAACCTCTGGGGCGTGCACCACTTCGAGGAATGGTGGCCCGACCCCGAGCGCTTCGACCCGGGCCGGTTCGCCGACGACCGGCGCGAGGACAAGGTGCACCGGCATGCGTTCATGCCGTTCGGCAACGGGGTGCACAAGTGCATCGGCATGTACTTCGGCGGCATGGAGATCAAGGCGACGATGCATCAGTTGCTGCGCAGGTACCGCCTCTCGGTGCCGGACGGTTACGAGATGCCGCTCGACTGGTCGTCCCTGCCCCGCCCCAGAGACGGCCTGCCGGTGATCCTGCACCGGCTCTGACGGGCCGTGTGACGATGACAAGCATCCCTATCGGAAGGCAGCCACCGTGACCTCGTCCCCGTCCCTCGCCGGCCGCACCATCTTGATGTCCGGCGGCAGCCGCGGCATCGGCCTGGCCATCGCGGTGCGCGCTGCCCGCGACGGCGCAAACATCGCGTTGCTGGCCAAGACCGACACCCCCGACCCGCGGCTGCCCGGCACCATCCACAGTGCCGCCGCGGAGATCACCGCGGCCGGTGGTAACGCGTTGCCGATCGTGGGCGACGTACGAGACGACACGTCGGTAGCAGGCGCCGTGGCACAGACCGTCGAGCGCTTCGGCGGCATCGACATCGTCGTCAACAACGCCTCGGCCATCAACCTCAGCACCATCGGCGAGCTGCCGCCGAAGCGCTACGACCTCATGCTCGACATCAACGCGCGCGGCACCTTCCTGCTGACGAGCGCCGCCCTGCCGCACCTGGCGAAGTCCGACAATGCGCACGTGCTCACGATGTCGCCGCCGCTGAACCTCGACCGCAAGTGGCTGGCCCGCCACGCGCCGTACACGATCAGCAAGTACGCAATGACGATGCTGACGCTAGGTGTCGCCGAGGGCCGCCGGGAGGAGGGCATCGCCGCCAACTGCCTGTGGCCGCGCACCCTCATTGCGACCGCCGCCGTGCAGAACTTGCTCGGCGGTGACGCGCAGCTTGCGAAGGCCCGCCGCCCGGAGATCGTGGCCGACGCGGCGTACGCCGTGCTGACGCGTTCGTCGCGCGACTGCACCGGCAACACCTTCATCGACGACGAGGTGCTGGCCGAGGCCGGCATCACCGACCTGTCCGGCTACCGCTACGGCGACGGGACCGAGGACGATCTCGAGATCGACATCTTCCTGTAAGGCGATGCAGATCGTTTCGCCTTGACGCGCCCCCGTGGCGCGCCGAACCATGAAGCCGGCCGGTTCCCGCTTCGGGGCGCGGCGCGTGCACGCCGGAGGGATGATCATGAGCGGTCCGCAGTGGGGTCAGCCCGGGCAACCGGGACAGCCGGGCGAGCCGGGTCAGCCCCAGTGGTCGCAACCGGGGCCTCCCCAGTACGGGCAACCGCAGCAGCCCCAATACGGCCAGCCCCAGTACGGGCAACCGCAGCAGCCCCAATACGGCGAACCCCAGTACGACCAGCCCCCGTACGGCCAGCCCCCGTACGGCCAGCCCCCGTACGGGCAACCCCCGTACGGGCAACCCCCGTACGGGCAACCCCCGTACGGGCAAACGCAGCCCGGACGCTCGGGCCGCAACAAGGGTCTCCTGCTCGCCGCGGGCGCGGTTGTGGTGGCCGGCGTCGTCGTGCTGGCGCTGTTCCTGACGGGTGTCCTCGGCGGCAACGACAGCGGCAACGCGTCCTCGCCCAGTGCCGCGGCGCGTGCCCTGCTCGAGGCGGCCAAGAACAACGACGTCTCCGGTGCGCGCGAGGCGTTGTGCCGTGCCGATCAGGCGCTGGCCACCACCGGGCTGTCCCTGACAGACGGCGGGCGCGTCACCTCTTACACGATCGGAAAGACCACGCAGCAGAGTGCCGACAAGGCGACGGTGCGGGTGACGGCCACCTCGACGGGCCGCAGCAAGCCCGAGTCGGTAGACCTGCCGACCGTCAAGGAGAGCGGCAACTGGAAGGTCTGCCTCACCAACAGCCTGCCGACCACCCTGCCGAGCGGCCTGCCCAGCAATCTGCCCAGCGGCTTACCGAGTGATCTGCAGAGCCTTCTGCCCAGCGGCGTGCCGAGTGATCTGCAGAGCATCCTGCCGAGCGGCGTGCCGAGCGAACTGCAGAGCCTCCTGCCGAGCGGCTTCCCAACCACCCTGCCCAGCGGCCTGCCTAGCAACTTCCCCACCGGACCATGAGCGCGCAGCGACAGGTCCCGGTCCCGGACGAGGTGGAGCTGCGCTGACCCGGTTCCTCGACGCCGACTCCCCCATCGCCTTCGCCCACCGCGGGTTCGCACCGCACGGCGGCGAGAATTCGATGGCTGCGTTCCAGGCGGCCATCGACCTCGGCTACCGCTACCTGGAGACCGACGTCCGGGTCACCGCAGACGGCGTCGCCCTGGCGTTCCACGACTCGACGCTCGACCGGGTCACCGACAGCCGCGGGCGCATCGACCGGCTGCCGTGGTCACAGGTCCGCCGGGCCCGAATCAGCGGCAGCGAACCCATCCCGCTGCTCGCCGACGTCCTCGGCGCCTGGCCTGACGTGTGCGTCAATCTCGACGTCAAGGCCGACAGCGGCCTGGGCCCAACGGCCGACGCGGTTCGGGTGACAGCAGCGCTGCCCCGGGTGTGTGTCGGCGCGTTCTCGGGACGGCGGGTTCGGACGATGCGGCGGCTGCTCGGCCCGGACCTCGTCACCGGCCTCCCGCCTTTCGAGGCGCTCGGTCTGCGGCTGGCCCGGGGTTCGGCGGCGGCCGGGCTGCGTGGTCGCTGCGCGCAGGTGCCGCTGCGCATCGGGGCGGTTCCACTCGTCGACGCCGGCTATCTCGCCGCCGCCCGCCGGCTCGGCGTGCGCGTCCACGTCTGGACGGTCAACGAGCGCGCCGAGATGGAGCGGCTGCTCGACCTGGGCGTCGACGGCGTGATGACGGACCGGGCCGATGTGCTGCGCGACGTGCTGCGCGAGCGCGGCGAGTGGAGCTGACCGGCCCGCGAACCCGGTAGCCTCGCCGCGTGGTCGAGCCCCGCGGCACCAACGTGTCGGTCGGGGCGCTGTCGTCCGTTCCCGCGGCCGGCAATCGCCGGGCTACGCCGATGCCTGCGCAGCTGAAGTTCTTCTACGGCCCGATGGACTGCGGCAAGTCCACGCTGGCACTGCAGATTGACCATAACCAGGCGCGGCAGGGCCGGCACGGTCTGCGCCTCGTACGCTACGACCGCTCCGGCGGCGCGACCATCACCACCCGGGTCGGGCTGGCCCGCGATGCCATCGAGGTCGAGGACGACACCGACCTGCGCCGTCTGGTGCACGAGCGGTGGTCGGCCGGGCAGCACGTCGACTACCTGATTGTCGATGAGGCCGGCTTCCTCACCGCTGGGCACGTCGACCAGCTGGCCGAACTGGTCGACGACTGGCATGTCGACGTCTACTGCTTCGGCTTGGCGACGGATTTCCGTACCCGCCTGTTGCCCGGCGCCCAGCGGCTGGTCGAGCTTGCCGACGAGATCGCACCCGTGCACGTCGAGGTGTTGTGCTGGTGCGGTCGGCCCGGCCGGCTCAACGCCCGAGTCGTCGACGGCCGCGTGGTACGCGAGGGCGACACCGTCGTCGTGGCCGACACGGCGCCAGAGGACTCAGACAGCGGCGCGGCCGACAAGCCAACGGTGCATTACCAGGTGCTGTGCCGCATGCATCATCGGCGCGGCGATTTGGGCGACACGAGCGTGCGCGGGCAGCTGAGTCTGGACGTCTGACGGGGACCCGCACCCTGGCAGAACTCTGAGCGACGCGGGCTTGACATCGTTACCACCGGCAGCATATGGGAACGTTCAAGGGAGCACACTCGTTGTGCACCACAGAGAGCCCAGGCAATTCCGCGGGCTCAATCAGCTCGTCCGAGGAGGTGCCCACCATGGCAGATCGCACTTTGCGAGGCAGTCGGCTCGGCGCCATCAGCTACGAGACCGAGTACGGGGCAGAGCCGGCCCCACGTAATGTCGCCGCGTACCGATGCGAGCGCGGCCACGAGTTTTCCGTTCCGTTCTCCGAAGAGGCCGAGCTGCCCAGCACGTGGGACTGCCGGCTCGACGGAACGGTCGCCAAGCTGATCGATGGCCCCGAGCCCGAGGCCAAGAAGGTCAAGGCGCCACGTACCCACTGGGACATGCTCATGGAGCGCCGCACCATCGCCGACCTCGAAGAGGTTCTCGCGGAGCGGCTCGACGTCCTGCGGGCCCGAAGGGGCCAGAAGAGCGCCTGACGCACGACATTGCCGAAGCCGTCCGGATCAGTAGGTCCGGGCGGCTTTGTCGCGTATCGGGTTTGAAGGGGTTGGGTCTGTCAGAACAACGACAGCTGGCCGACGGCCGCCCGCTGCTTCGCTGCCCGCGTAGGGAGTGGGGGTAGCCGTCGCGGGCTCGACGTGCGCCACCATTGCCGTTCGGCGGCATGCTCAACCGACGGGGCGTCGGTGGGCTCTACCTCGGCCAACACCCGGACGGCGTTGCCAGCCGACCAGGTGAGGTTGCGCGCGCGGAACGCCGCGGCAACCGGGTCGGCGGCCAGCGGCAACACGCCGGCACCTTGGCCCAGGTCGAGGCCGAGCTCGAGATCGGCGTGCATCGTCATCACCTGGCAGTTCAGTTCCCACGCCGCGCGAGCGCCCTCAGCAGCCAGCCGCCGCGCCGCTGCGGCGCCGAGCCGGGCGGCAACCGCGTCGAGGTCGTCGAAGGCGGCGCGGGCCGAGTCGAATTCGGCCAGCAGGCGCGCGGCCAGCTTGGGTCCGACCCCCCGCACGCCGGGCAGGTTGTCGGACGGGTCACCGCGCAGCGCGGCGAAGTCGCGGTACTGCTCGGGACGCACGCCGAGCAGCATCACTAGCCGCTCGGCGGTCATTGTCGGCGAGGCGTCGACGCCGCCGTTGATAATGCGCAACACGTGGGTATGGCAGTCGATGAGGGCGAAGGCGTCGCGGTCGGACGTCGCGATCACTGTCCGGGCGCCGTGCCGTGGCGCGAACGCCGCCGCCGACGCAAGGACGTCGTCGGCCTCGAGGCCTGGGGGCACGACCACGGCCACGCCGATCTCGCGCAGCACCGCCGCAGCCTCGAGCAGCTGCTCGACGAGAGTCTCGAGCTTGTCGACACGGTTTGCCTTGTAGGACGGCCAGCGCTCGCGGCGGAGGGATTGTTCGGGATCGTCGAAACCCACCACGACCAACGCGGGCCGCACCCGCTCGACCGCGGCGACCAACTGGGTCAGCAGCCCGCGCACGGCCCACGACGGCTGCCCGGTCTGCGCCTGCGCGTGGAAGCTGCGGTGCACCAGCGAGTTGCCGTCGACGGCAAGAACTACCGGCTGTTCCACGTGCCCCACTCTGCCACCGCTAACGGACAACTCCGCCCATCGCCGCGTGCCGAATCGGGTTGCCCTGGGTAAACGTTTCGTCGAGGTTTCAACAGCACCCCCACAGGAGCGGGCTATGGCACGGACGCAGCAGACGAGCCGGTCCGGGCTCGCGAAGCAGCACCGCAACGCTGTTACGAAGGCCGCGGCGCTCACCGCGGTCGGCGGCATCCTGTTCGGCTACGACACCGGCGTCGTCGGTGGCGTCCTGCCGAACATCTCCAGCGACTTCGACCTCAACTCGCCGTTCCTCGAAGGCCTCGTCGTGGCCATCCTGCTCGCCGGGGCCGCGGTGGGTGCGCTCGTCGCGGGCCGTATCGCCGACCAGCTCGGCCGCCGGCGCACCATCCTGCTGACCAGCATTGTCTTCGTCGTCGGCCTGCTGTTGTCCTCGCTCGCCCCCGCGCTGTGGGTTTTCTGGATCAGCCGGTTCGTCATCGGCGTCGGGGTCGGGTCGACCTCGTTCGTCGTGCCGCTCTACATCGGCGAGATCGCGCCACCCGAGCGGCGCGGCGCGCTCGTCTCGCTCAACCAACTCTCGGTGACGATCGGCATCCTGGTCAGCGAGCTCGTCGCCTATGGGCTGTCCGGGCACGGTGACTGGCGGGTGAGCGTCGGCCTGGCGCTGCTGCCGGCGATAGTTCTCGGTCTCGGCATCGTGCGTGAGCCGGAGAGCCCTGCGTGGCTGGTCCGGCAGGGCCGCGAGGACGACGCCCGGGAGGTCTTGCGCGGCCTCCGTGATGATGACGACGCCATCGACGAGGAGATCGCGTCGGTGAAGGACGTCGCACGCGAGGAGAGCAAGAGCTCGATCGGCGACCTGCTCGACCGCCGGCTCCGTCCGGCGCTGATTCTCGGGGTCATGCTGGCGGTCATCCAGCAGATCACCGGCATCAACACCGTCATCTACTTCGCGCCCACCGTGCTGCAGGAGGCCGGTCTCGGATCGTCCGCCTCACTGCTCGCGCTCGTCATCGTCGGCGTCACCAACGTGCTCATGACCGTCCTGGCCGTGCGCTATCTCGATCGCGTCGGGCGCCGCCCGCTGCTGATCTGGGGCATGGTCGGCATGATTGTCGGCATCGGGGCGCTGGCCGCCACGTTCGCCATCGGCCTCAGCGGCAGCGGCGCCGTCTTCGCCACCATCGCACTCGCGTTCTACGTCGGCTCGTTCGCGATCAGCCTCGGCCCGATCGTCTGGCTGCTCATCGCCGAGATCTTCCCGCTGCGGGTCCGCGGCCAGGCCGCGTCGATCGCGACCATGGCCAACTGGCTGGCCAACCTGGCGGTCGCGGTGTCCTACCTGTCGATCATCTCCTGGATCGGGCGCACCGGGACGTTCGTCGCCTACGGCGTCGTCACGGCACTGTCGCTCGTCTACGTGATCGCCAAGGTGCCCGAGACCAAGGGCATGACGTTGGCCAAGATCGAGGAAGCCATCGACGGCAAACCCCACGACGAGCACGACCACCCCGTCGCGGCGTAGGCACCGCCGCGCGAATCAGCGGCGCCGAACGGTTGCGCGCAGCTGCTGCGCGCGATGTCGGGCGCCCCACTGGGTGACGCGCAGGAAAGCCTCGCGCACGATCTCGCCGCTCATCTTCGATTCGCCACGCTCGCGCTCGACGAAGGTGATCGGCACCTCGACGACACGAAAACCCGCCTCGACAGCGCGGCGGGCGAGGTCGACCTGGAAGCAGTAACCCTGCGAGGCGACGCCAGCGTAGTCGATGCCCTCGAGCACGGTGCGACGGAACGCGCGGTACCCACCGGTTGCATCGCGCAACCGCAGGCCGAGCGCGAGCTGGGTGTAGAGGTTGCCGCCACGCGAGATGAGCTCACGCGAGCGGGGCCAGTTCACGACGGCCCCGCCCGTGACGTAGCGCGAGCCCAGCACGAGATCGGCGTCGTCGAGGGCGGCCAACAATCGGGGCAGCTGCTCCGGTGCGTGCGAACCGTCGGCATCCATCTCGACGAGAACGTCGTAGCCCTGCGCGAGGCCCCAGTCGAAGCCGGCGATGTAGGCCGCGCCGAGACCGGCCTTCTCGGTGCGGTGCAGGACGTGGATGCGCGGATCACCGTCGGCCATCTCGTCGGCGATCTTGCCGGTGCCGTCGGGACTGCCGTCGTCGACCACCAGCAGGTGCGCGCCCGGTACGGAGGCCGTGACGCGCGCGATGATGCGCTCGATGTTCTCGCGCTCGTCGTAGGTGGGGACCACGACCAACACCCTGCTCATGACGTGATCAACTCTTCCTGCGCATCGACGGGCTGAACTGACTCCCCGATCCGGTCGCGGCGAGATCGCCAGAAGGCGAGGGCCAGACCGGCCATGACCGCCAGGCTGAGCGCGTACTCCGGCACCGCCCCGACACGGGTGGCGAGCGTAGTGGCCGTCCGCACCTGCATCGAATCGACCAGGATCGCCGAGCGGAACAGCGGGCCCGAGCTGTCGATGATCTCGCCGTCCGGACCGATGACCGCGGACTTGCCGGTCGTGGCCACCTGGACGACGGTGCGGCCGAACTCGACGGCCCGCAGCTGGCTCATGGCCAGCTGCTGGTAGGTCTCGGCCGTGTGCCCGAACGTGGCGTTGTTGGTCTGCACGACGAGCAGCTGGGCGCCGGCCGACACCGACGAGCGCACGAGGTCGTCGTAGGCGACCTCGAAGCAGATGACGTCGCCGATCGGCATCGGGCCACCGCGCACCAGACCGTCGCCCGTGCCCGCGACCATGTCCTGGGTGACGGTCTTGGCATCTGAGCTGACCGCCTCGGCGATGCCGCGCAGCGGAATGTACTCGGCGAAAGGCACCGGGTGCCGCTTGACGTACTGCGCTCCGGGTCCGGTGGCCGGCGACCACAGGATGCCGACGTTGCGGCGGTGGTTCGCACCGGGACCGTCCAGGATGGCGCCGACGAGCACGGGCGCACCGACCGCCTTCACCGCCTTGTCGATCTTGGCGTAGGCGTCGGGGTTCTCGAAAGGGTCGACGTCGGAGGCATTCTCGGGCCACAGCACCAGGCTGGGACGCGCGACGGTCCCGGCATCGACGCGAGCTGCAAGTCTCAACGTCTGCCGGACGTGGTTGTCGAGCACCTGCTCGGCGCGGGTCTCGATGTCAAGACTGCCGGTGTCGGGCAGCCCGCCCTGGATGAGCGCGATCGTCTCGTGCCGTCCGCCGTGGCCGGGGTCGAGCGGGACGCCGAGCAGCAGGCCGAGGGCCGGCACGGCGACCAGGACGGCCACCCCACCGACCACCGTGCGGTGGGCGAGCGGCGCGAGCGCCAGCCCGGCCTCGGCAAGACCCGCGCCGGCCACCGCCACTGCGAAGGTGACCAGCGGTGCCCCGCCGAGCGCGGCAAACCACCTCAGCGGGGACTCGGCCTGGCTGAACGCCAGGCGCCCCCACGGGAAACCACCGAACGGGATGCGGTCACGCAGGAACTCCTGCAGCACCCACGCCGCGCCCACCCAGAACGGGCGCAGCGGCAGGCGCACGAGACCGGTCAGCACGGCGCCCAGGACCGCGAAGAACAAGGCGAAGAACAGGCAGAGGATCAACCACGGGACGGGGCCGACGTAGATGCCGGTCCAGTGCACGAGCGGCAGCAGGAACGCCGCGCCGTAGAGGTAGCCGAGCCAGAATCCGGTGCGCAGGCGCCGACCGTCCACGGCCACCGACAGCATGGCCACGCTGACGAACGCGAAGGGCCACAGCCCGAAACGCGGGAACGCAAGCACCCCGGCCGCCCCGCCGCCGACCGCGACCAGCGCCGCCCAGCGCGCCGGGAAGCGGGGCGCACGAGCGGCGTGCATCGGCAAGGCGGAGCGCATCGGTCCAGTATCGCCGAGCGGAGCTGAGTCGAGGCGCACCGCCTTAGGCAAGCAGACCGGTGTCGTGCAGCACCGACCCGCGCAACACGGTAGCCAGGCACTCCGGTAGCGGCCGATCGGGTGTCAACGCAGGCAGGCCGGTATCGCCGCCGATCAGCCCGGTGCGCCATACCGCGAACGTGGCGGGCCGGCCGGGCGCAAGGACGCCGTCCTCGGTACTACCGCCGGCTCGCCAACCAGCACGGGTGTGCGCCTCGAACGCCGCGGCCACGCTGATGGAAGCGGCGGGGTCGTGGTGGTGCGCGGCGGCCCGCACCGCCGCCCACGGGCCGAGCTCGGTCACCGGCGAGTCCGAGCCGAACACCAGGGGCACGCCGGCTGCTGCCAGGTCCCCCACGCGGTTCAGCGCCAGCGAGCGGTCGGCACCGACCCGCTGCGCGTACATACCGGCGGTGCCGCCCCACAGCGCGTCGAAGCAGGGCTGCATGGACGCGGTGAGCCCCGACGCGGCCAGGCGGGCCGGGTCGCGGACGTACTCGGCATGCTCGATGCGCTGCCCCGTGCCGACCGTGCGGCCAAGCCGCGTCGAGGCCAGCTCGAAGGCGTCGAGCACCTGATCGACGGCGGCGTCGCCGATGGCGTGGAAGCCGGTCTGCAGGCGGGCAGCCACGCAGCTCTCGACGTGCGCCGCCATGTCCTCGGTGGCGAAGCGCAGCAGCCCCGTCTCGCCGGGGTGACTGAGGTAGGGCTCACGTAGAGCCGCAGTGGCCGAGCCCAGCGAACCGTCGCAGAACAGGTCGCCCGCCGCGCCCACGGCCCCGAGCTGGCGCGCCTTGTCGACCGCGCCGAGCTCGCCCCAATAGGGCACGACATCGGGCAGCGCGGGGTCGGCGGCGAGGTCGATCAGTTCCAGCAGGTCGTCCTCGGTCGAGATCACCGGGCCGGCCATCTCGTGTACCGCCACGATCCCGAGCGACGCGGCGCGGCGCAGCATGGCCTGCTGTGCGTTGCGGCGCTGGCCGCGGGTCACGGTCTGCAGCGCCACCTCGCGCACGCGGTCGTGCGCCGGCTCGCGGATCCACCCGTCGGCGCCGACACCGGGACCGGCAAGCCCCGGCACCGCCGCGCGCAGGGCGCTCGACACGACAGCCGAATGGACGTCCACCCTGGCCAGATAGACAACGCCGCCGTACGACGCACGGTCGAGCTCGGCCGACGTCGGTGGTCGACCCTCGGGCCAGTCGATCTCGCTCCACCCCCCGCCGATCAGCGGTCGGCCGCGGGCGGCGCGCGCCGCGATCTCGACGGCGCGCAGGGCCTCGGCCAGCGATCGGCACCCGGTGAGGTCGAGCGAGGTCAATCCCAGGCCGGTGGACGTCGCGTGCACGTGCGCGTCGACAAACGCCGCGGTTACCAGCGCCTCGTCCAGGTCGATTACCCGTACGCCGGCGAGACCGGCTGACTGGTCGGCTCGCTGCTCGTCACCGATCCACTGCAATACGCCCCCGTCGACCAGCATCGCGGTGTCATCGCTCCCGGCCGAGGTGTGGACACGTCCGTGGCGGTAGAGGGTCTGCACCCCGCGACGGTAGCGTTTACAGTCACGTAACCACCGCTCGACGAAGAGGGAGTGTTCGTGGTCGCCAGCATCGAGGACGTCGCCCGGCGGGCCGGAGTGTCGATCGCGACGGTCTCCCGGGCGCTGCGCGGGCTCCCCGACGTCGCCGCCGGCACCCGCGATCGCGTCCTGACCGCGGCCACCGAGCTGAACTACGTCGCCTCCCCCTTCGCGGCGCGCCTGGCCAGCGGGCGTACGGCGACCATCGGGCTGGTGGTTCCGTTCGTCAACCGCTGGTTCTTCGCCGAGGTCATCGACAGCGTCGAGGCCGAGCTGCGCCGCGCCGGACTCGACCTGCTGCTCTACAACCTGGGTAGCGAGGAAGGCCGCAAACGCTTCTTCGACGAGATGCCGATGCGTAAGCGCGTCGACGGTGTGCTCGTGGCCAGCCTGGTGCTCGAGGACGCCGAGTTCGAGGCCCTCACCGCACTCAACCGTCCGGTGGGCCTGCTCGGCATCCAGCGCGACGGTTTCCTGTCGGCCGGCATCGACGATGTCGCGGCCGCGCAGTCGGCCGTCACGCACCTGACAGGCCTGGGGCATCGCCGCATCGGCCTCATCGGCGGCGACACCGACGACCCGATGCGCTTCACCCCGCCGCTGCACCGCCGCGACGGCTACCGCCAGAGCCTGGCCGACGCGGACATCGACTTCGACCCGGCGCTCGAGCGGCTCGGCTACTTCACCGTCGAAGGTGGCCAGGCCGCGACCCGCTACTTCCTCGACCTGCCGGAGCGGCCCACGGCGCTGTTCGCCGAGAGCGACGAGATGGCGTACGGCGCCCTGCGCGAGATCCACCGCTCGGGTCTGCAGGCCGGCGTCGACATCGCGGTCATGGGTTTCGACGACCAGCCTTACGCCGAGTTGATGGATCTGTCGACGGTGCGCCAGCCGGTGAGCGTCCAGGCGCTGGACGTTACGACGCGGCTGCTCGCCCTGATCGCCGGCCCGGACGACGAGCTGCCGCGCGAACCGGCCGTCGTCCTGCCCACCGAGCTCGTCCTGCGGGCGAGCACCGAGGGCGGCGTCTGAATGACGCTGATGTTGATCGACGCGGCCGGGCTGTACTTCCGGGCGTTCTACGCCGTCCCCGAGTCGGTGACCTCGCCCGACGGCCGGCCGGTGAACGCGATCCGCGGCTTCCTGGACATGTCCGCTTCGCTGATCGACAAGCGTCGCCCGTCGCGCTGGGTGGCCTGCCTCGATCTCGACTGGCGGCCCGCGTTCCGCGTCGAACTGATCCCCACCTACAAGGCGCATCGGGTGGCCCCCGATGGCGGCGAGGAGGTGCCCGACCTGTTGAGCCCGCAGGTGCCGTTGCTGCTCGAGGTGCTGACCGCGTTCGGCCTGGCGTGTGCCGGTGCCGAGGGCTTCGAGGCCGACGACGTGCTGGCCACCCTCGCCTATCGCGATACCGACTTCGTGGAGGTCGTCACCGGCGACCGCGACATGCTCGCGCTCGCCGACGAGCGGGTCACCGTGCTGTACACGGGCAAGGGCATCGCCAGGATGGAAGAGATGACGCCGGCGGCGGTGCGGGCCAAGTACGGCATCCCGGCCACGAACTACGCCGACTTCGCCGTCCTGCGCGGCGACCCCAGCGACGGGCTGCCCGGCGTGCCCGGCGTGGGCGAGAAGACCGCCGCGGCGCTTGTGAGCCGGTTTGGCGCCGTCGAGGACATCGTGCTCGCCGCGCAGGCAGGCGACGACGGATTCCCCGCCGGCGCCGCGGCGAAGGTGCGCGCCGCACTCGACTACCTGGCCAAGGCACCGGCCGCCGTTCGCGGCCGGATCGACGCCCCGGTCGATGAGGTCGACGACGAGCTGCCGCTCGAACCACGCGATCCCGAGCGGCTGGCGCACCTCACCGCGGAGCTGGGCATCGAGAGCTCGATCGAGCGGCTCACGAAGGCTGTTGCCGCCGCCCGCAGCTGATCCGTCGCGTTACCCCTTCGGTTGGACGGTGTACTTGGCCCCGCTGGTGTCGGTGATGCGCACCCGGTAGGTCGTGTTGCCCGACGCCGTGCAGGTGAAGGTGGCGCCCTTCTTGACCGTCGCGTTCTTGCCGTCGTTGCACGTCACGTTGCTGGTGCTGAAGTGCGACGCGATGTACTTCTCGACCGCAGTGTGGCTGAGCTTCTTGTCGGCAAACGGCTTAAATACCGCGAAGACCAGGACGAGGGCCACGGCGATCACCACCACGAGCGCGACGAGCGAGAGCCACAGGCCCTTCTTGCTCTTTCCCGCTTGCTGGGGCGAGGACGGGCCGGGCTGACCGTAACCGGGCTGCCCGTAGCCCTGCTGGCCGTACGTCTGTTGCCCGTAGGGCTGCTGGCCGTAGGGCTGCTGGCCATAGGGCTGCTGGCCATAGGGCTGCTGGCCATAGCCCTGCTGGCCATAGCCCTGCTGGCCATAGTCCTGCTGGGCGTAGCCCTGGTCGCCCTGGCCGAGGGCGCTCGACGACTGCGAAAAACCGGGTTGGCCGTACGGGCTCTGAGCGCCGAACGAGCCGGCCGGGATCGCCATGGTCTCGTGGCTCGCTCCGCCGGCTGCGCTCGGAGGCTGCGGACGAGGTGCTGGCTGCTGTGAGCTCGGCGAGCTCCACGGGCTCGGCGGCGCCTGGGGCTGGCTCGCCGGAGCCTGGGGCTGACCGTACTGCGGCTGCTGCTGCCCGTATGGGGGCTGGCCGTACTGGGGCTGGCCGTACTGGGGCTGGCCGTATTCGGGCTGTTGCGGTTGCTGCTGGCGGAACGGCGGCGGCGCGCCCTGACTCGGCGCCTGCCCACCCGGGGTGGGGTCGCCGCTGAACCGCGGGACCACCATCGTCGCGTGCGCGTCGTCAGGCTCGTCGCTGGGTGGAGTGTCCCTGCGCGGAGTGTCCCCGCCGGGCTCGTCGTTCGTCGGCGGCGAGGGGGGCCAGCTCTGCTGCTGCGGCGGGGTGTTCTGCGGCCACTGCTGGCCGGCGTTGCCACCCTCGTTGTTCTGGTCGGACATGCGCTACCTCACCGTCTGGTCGTTCGAGCCGGGCTCACGGTATCGCCTGTCACCGCGCGCGTGGGTCAGGGCCGCATGCTCTGCGCGACGACACCATGTCTGATGGCT
Organism: uncultured Jatrophihabitans sp.; assembly: GCF_964244045.1. Taxonomy (NCBI): domain Bacteria; kingdom Bacillati; phylum Actinomycetota; class Actinomycetes; order Jatrophihabitantales; family Jatrophihabitantaceae; genus Jatrophihabitans; species uncultured Jatrophihabitans sp. The sequence continues at coordinate 145,242 of NZ_CAXTHK010000005.1, forward strand.
GCTGCTGCGCTGCGCGCGGTGGCAGCGATCGCCGAGGTGCCACCGCCCGGGCCAGGCGCCGCCGCAAGTTGTTCGAGCAGGTCAAGCACCTGCTTGCACCAGCGGATGAAGTCGCCGGCCGACAGCTCGCTGCCGCGCTCGGCCGCTACGCCCAGCACGCGGTCGAGCCGTTCCTGACGAGCCCAGCGGTAGATCGCCCACACGAAGCCGAGTTGCGGGCCTCGGCTCGGCGGCAGCTGTCGCTGCTCCTCCGCGTCGGCCAGGTCGGCCCAGATCCGTTCGGTGCCGGCCAGCGCGTCGCGTACGGCGGGGCTCGGCATGGTGTCGACCAGCAGTTCCTCACGGCGCGCCTCGTAGACCAGGCAGGACGCGACCGCCGCCAATTCGGCGGGATCGAGATGTTCCCAGACTCCGGCGCGCAGGCACTCGGCGGTGAGCAGGTCGGTCTCCGACCAGATACGGGCCAGTTGCCGGCCGGCCTGCGTCGTCTCGTCGCCGCGGAGATAACCCCGCTCGTCGAGCAGTTCGCAGATCCGGTCGAAGGTGCGGCCGAGCGACCCGGTACGACCGTCGATGCGCCGTCGCAAACCCTCGTTCTCGAGGGCCAACCGGCTGTAGCGCTCACCCCAGCGAGCGTGCTCCTCGCGGTCGGCGCACTGGTGGCACGGATGGGCCCGCAGCGCGCGGCGCAGCCGCAGCACCTCGGCGTCACCGTCGGACGTGACGTCTGCACTCGCTCGCTTCGACCGGCGGGGAACGTCGTCGGGCAGGTCGAGCGCACGCAGGCTGGCGGCAAGATCGCGTCGTTCCTGCGGCGAGCGGTGGTTGACGTGCTTGGGCACCCGCACTGTGCCCAGGACGTCCACCGTGGTCGGGAAGTCGACGAGCGACAACCGTCCCGACCACCGCCCCTCGGTGACCACCAGCGGGCGCGGGTCGTCGCGCGGCGCCACGCCCGGGTCGAGCACTACCGCCAGTCCGGCTCGGCGGCCCCGGGGCACCCTGATGACGTCACCGCGCTTGAGCGTTTCGAGCGAGGCCGCGATGGCGCCGCGCCGTTCGCGGGCGCCCTCCCGCGCGAGCAGCGACTCGCGCTCGCCGACCCGACGACGTAGGTCGGCGTACTCGGCGAAGTCGCCCAGATGGCACTGCATGTGCCGCTTGTGCTGACGCAGTGTCTCGTCGTTGCGACGGATCTGCGCCACCAACCCGGCGACGCCGCGGTCGGTCTGGAACTGCGCGAAGGAGGCATCGAGCAAGTCGCGCGCGGCGGGCCGGCCGAGCTGACCGACAAGGTTGACCGCCATGTTGTACGACGGTCGAAACGACGAGCGCAACGGATAGGTGCGGTTCGACGCCAGACCGGCAACCCGCTGCGGGTCGACGTCGGGCGACCAGACGACGACGGCGTGCCCTTCGACGTCGATGCCGCGACGCCCGGCCCGGCCGGTGAGCTGGGTGTACTCCCCCGGCGTGACGTCGGCGTGCGCCTCGCCGTTGTACTTGGTCAGTCGTTCGAGCACGACGGTGCGGGCCGGCATGTTGATGCCCAGCGCTAGGGTCTCGGTGGCGAACACGGCCCGGACGAGACCGCGGACGAACAGCTCCTCGACCGTCTGCTTGAAGGCCGGGATCAGCCCGGCGTGGTGCGCGGCCACGCCGCGCCGCAGCCCGTCGCGCCACTCCCAGTAGCCGAGCACGTCAAGGTCCTCGCGCGGGACGTCGACGGTCAGTTCGTCGATGACCTCGTCGATCTCGATCCGCTCGTCCCCGGTGGTCAACCACATGCCGGCCCAGACGCACTGCTTCGCTGCGGCATCACATCCGGCCCGGCTGAAGATGAAGGTGATCGCCGGCAGTAGGCCCTCGCGATCGAGCCGGGCGATGATCTCGGGACGGTTCGGGGGTCGCCACCCGCGCGGGCCCCTCCCGCCTCGGCGATTGGGTACCGGATCGACATAGCGGGTGCGGTCGGCGACATGGCGCATCAGCTGCGCGTCCACGGACGAGCCGTCCGCGCTGAAGAGGTCGAACATCCGGTTGCCCACCAACACGTGCTGCCACAGCGGGACCGGCCGTTCCTCGTGCACGATCACCCTCGTCTCGCCGCGCACCGAGACCAGCCATTCGCCGAACTCCTCGGCGTTGCTGACCGTCGCCGACAGCGAGATCAGCCGCACCGCCGCCGGCAGGTGGATGATCACCTCTTCCCAGACGGCGCCGCGGAAGCGGTCGCCCAGGTAATGCACCTCGTCCATCACCACGTAGCCGAGACCGGTCAGCGCCGGGCTGCCCACGTACAGCATGTTGCGCAGCACTTCAGTGGTCATCACGACCACGGGCGCATCGGCGTTGACCGACGTGTCACCCGTCAGCAGGCCGACCTGACCGGGCCCGTAGCGGTCGACGAGGTCGTTGTACTTCTGGTTCGACAACGCCTTGATCGGCGTTGTGTAGAAGCACTTCTGCCCGGCTGCGAGCGCTAGGTGCACTCCGAACTCACCGACGACGGTCTTCCCCGCTCCGGTCGGTGCGCACACCAGAACCGAGTAGCCGTCCTCGAGCGCCTCGCACCCCTGTTCCTGGAACGGGTCGAGCAGGAACGACAGTTCGGCGCGAAAGTCGATGAGGATCGGCCGGCCCCGTCGGCGCCGGGACGCGGCGTACCGCTCACTCGGCGAGGACACCCCTCCACACTAGTGAGGGCGTTACCGTCGACCCCGATCCGCCGAGCCCGCCTCAATCGATTTCCCGCAGAGGAGTTTCACATGCGCCTGTCCACCCGCAACCAACTCACCGGCACCGTCGCGAGCATCGAGGACGGCTCGGTCATGAGCATCGTCAAGGTCGACCTCGACGGCGGCCAGCAGATCACCGCATCGATCACCAGGGACGCGGTCGCCGACCTCGGACTCACCGTCGGTGCGCCCGTGACCGCCTTGGTGAAGTCCACCGAAGTGATGATCGGCGTCGACAGCTAAGAGTCGACAGCTACCTGTCGCCGCCGCTAGCGTTCTGCCATTGCCTGCCATTGCCTGCCATTGCCTGCGATGGCAAGCAGGCCGCACGCAATGACTACTTGGTGTAACAGTCAGTCACTCGGTCCGCCATCGCACGTGATGGCAGAACGCGAGCGGTCCGCACCCATCTCTCGGGCGTCGGGAGAGGTCAGCGGGGCGGGACGAGCACGCGCAGCGCTCCGGGCACGCACTCGGTGGTCAGCGGCAGCGGTCCTAGCCGCTCGCCGTCGGCATACCCGGGGGTGTCAGGAGCGAAGACGGTGACCCGCCGGGCGACGTGTTGCGTCACAGCCCGGTGACCAAGGTGGCCGGCGGTGGCCATTTTCGGCGCGATCCGGGCGAACGTCAGCCGGCCCACTGGCCGCACGACGGTGACCAGGAACGTCCCGTCGTCCATCCGGGCGCCCTCGCAGATGCGCTTGCCGCCGCCGTACTGCGGCCCGTTGCCGATGGCTACGAGCATTGCGGGCTCGTCGAGCACCTCGCCGTCCAGTTCCAAGCGGAACGGTCGCGGGGCGAGGCGGACGAGTTCGGCGGCGATGGCAACGTCGTAACGGCGCGGGCCCTTCGGCCAGCGCAATGCGTTCGCGCGCTCGGTGACCGCCGAATCGAACCCGGCGCACAGGACGGTCACCCACCACCGGCCGTCCTCGGTGCGACCCAGGTCGAGGCGACGCGAGGTCCCGGCGTCCAGTGCGGCCACGATGGCGTCGGCGCCGGCCAGCGGATCGGCCGCCAGCCCGAGCGTGTCGACGACGTCGTTGCCGGTGCCCGCCGCCACGATGCCGAGCGGCACGGACGTCTGTGCGAGCGACTGGGCCGCGAGGTGCACGATGCCGTCGCCCCCGAGCACAACCACCGCATCACACGACGCGGCGACCCCGGCGATCAGCTCGCGCGAACCCTCGGGTGAGGACGCCTGGTGGATCTGCACAGTGGCCACGGCCCCGAGTCGCTCGGCCACGGCGTGGGCGACGCGGGCCGCCTTGCCACACCCGACGCCGGGTTGACGACGAGGGCGACGCGCCGGCGGGTCACGTGGTGTCGGACCAGCTGTCGGACGGAGCGATCGGCAGCCGCTGCGGGATCGGGTCGACCACCGAAGGGGCGTCGTCCTCCAGATGCGGGTCGGCGCGCTCGACCGCCTTGCGCCGGGCCTTGCGGCGGTCGTGGATGACGGCGAACAGCACCGCGGCCTCGAACAGGATCACCATAGGAATGGCCATGGCGCACATGGTGAAGGGGTCGGTCGACGGCGTGGCGACGGCCGCGAACAGGAAGATCAGGAAGATCGCGATGCGCTGGGACTTCTTCAGGACCTTCGCCGACAGCACGCCGGCCATGTTCGCCATCACGACGAGCAGCGGCAGCTCGAACGCGGCACCGAACACGACGAGCATCAACGTGACGAAAGAGAGGTAGTCGTTGATGGTCAGCTGGGCCTGAGTGCCGTAACCGGATTGTTCGAGCAGGACCTGCAGACCCTTCGAGAGCACGATGTAGGCCAGCGACATGCCCGCCGCGAACAGCACGGTCGAGGCCGCGATAAACGAGATCGTGTACCTGCGCTCGTTCTTCTTCAGCCCGGGAGTGATGAACGCCCAGATCTGGTACAGCCAGAACGGGGCAGTGAAGATCATTCCCGAGATGACCGAGACCTTCAGCCGCGCGGTGAACCCGTCGAGCACGCCGTGGTAGATGAGCGGGCACGGCGGCGCGCCCTTGGCGGCCGAGACGACCCGGTATTTCGCCGGGACGTCGCAATAGGGCTGCTTGAGGAAATCCAGGGTATGCAGGTACAGCACCCACCCGACGACCGCTCCGACCGCGATGAACACCATCGCCCAGATGATCCGCCGACGCAGCTCGCGCAGGTGGTCCAGGACGGCCATCCGGCCGTCGGGGGTCTTGGGGGGTCGCTTCTTCCTCGGCTTGCGCACCTTGACGACGGCTTTGGGCACGTCGCTGCGCCGCTCGTCGGCCCGGGTCACGCCCGTCCCCGCTTCGGCATCGGTGCTCAGCGCAGTCCGGTTGCGGCGATGCGCTCCTGAGCGGCCGCAATGCCGCTCTGCAGCTCGACGAGCTGACCGTTCAGGCTCTGCAGCTGCGTGACATCGCGGCGCAGGCGGCGCGCCTTCCAGGCCAGCTCGTAGGCGCAGAACCCGAGCACCACGATCGCCACGACGACCGCGGCGAGCCAGGCGCCGATCGGGATCCACTCCACGACGAGCACTCTACGTCGCGTCGACGGAGGAAACGCCTAGCCGTAGGCGGCGAGTGTGCGGGCCGCCTCGGCGCGCACGTCCTCAGCAAGCCACTCCGGCGAGAGCACCTCGACCTGCCCCGCCGAGCCCAACACGAGTGCCCGTACCCACGCGGGGTCGGCCACCCGCAGCTCGATGCGCAGGAGCTGGCCGTCCTCGGGCCCGGGCCCGGTCTCGACGGTTTCGGTGCTGTAGTAATCCGCGACCCACGCATAGGCCGGCCCGAGCCGCAGCCCGACGAGCAGGTGCTCGGCGGCGGGCTGAAACACACCTTCGGACAGGTCACGCAGCTCGATGCCGGCCGGCACCGAGGACGGCTCGTCGAGCTCGACGACGTCCTCGATGCGGTCGAGCCGGAAGACCCGCATGCCCTCGACGCGCCGGCACCAGGCCTCCACGTAATAGGTGTCGTCGGCACTGGAAACACTGAAAATCCGCAGCGGGTCGATGGTGCGCTCGCTCGTCTCGTCGCGCGAGGCACTGTAGTAGCGGATCCGCAAGGCATGGCGCCGGTCCACGGCGTTGTGCAGCACCGGCAGCAGCCGCTCAGCGGCGTCGAGCTGCACGGCCACGGTCTCGTCGCGGACCGCTTCGCCGGCCACCGACTCGACCTTGGCCAGTGCCCGCTGCACCGCGTCGGTGTCGGCCAGCCCCGGCGTCTCGGCCAGGGTGCGCAGCGCGACGACCAGGGCCAGCGCCTCCTCGGCGGTCAGCCGCAGCGGCCGGGACATGCCGGCGTCGAAGAGGACCTCGACGTTCTCGCCCTCGAAGGACAGGTCGATCAGGTCACCTGGTCCGTGCCCGGGCAGCCCGCACATCCACAACAGCGTGAGGTCGCGGCGCAGCTGCGCGTCGGTGACCCCGAAGTCCGCCGCGGCCTGCTCGACACTGATGCCCGGTCGGGCCTGCAGGTAGGGCACGAGCGCCAGCAGGCGCGGGAGCCGCTGCTCGTTCGAGTTGATCGCCATCAGCTCGACCCTCCCGCTTCTGGTGCCCTCATGTCGCTGCCGCAACGGCACGCAGCCGGGCGATCACGGCCGCGACCAGGTCCGGCGGCTCGAGGACCAGCGCCGCCGAGCCGCTGCCGGCGATGATGCGGGCCAACCACTCCGTGTCGGTGAAGTCGATGGTGAGCAACCCGTCGCGCTCGGACTGCGCGATGCGGCGCAGCTGGCCCGCACCCGCGCCGGTGACCTCGACCAACGCCACCCGGTCGCGCTCGGGCTTGATTCCGGTGACCAGCCTCGGCAGGTCGACGTGCTCGGGTCGCTCGAAGCCGCCGGGTTCGCCAACCGTCCGGACCGTGCCGGTGATGCGGCCCAACCGGAAGCTGCGCGGCTCGCCGCGGTCGCGGTCGAAGCCGGCGACGTACCAGCGCTTACGCCACGACAGCACGCCCCACGGCTCGAGCGTGCGGGTCTCGGGCTGCGCCGCGCCGGGCTTCGTGTAGTCGAACTGGACGACGGTTGCCGACCGCGAGGCGGTCAGCAGCGGCGGCAGGCTCGGGTCGCTCGCGTCGAGCTGCGGCACGGCGCCCGGAGCGTCGGACGCGCGGACGTCGGTCCCCGCGGCCCGCAATTTGATCAACGCCTGCCGGGCCGGTTCACCCAGCGTCGCCGACTGCCAGAGCCGGGCGGCCAGGCCCACCGCGGCAGCCTCGGCGGCATCGAACTCGATGGGTGGCAACTCGTAGTCGCGCCGGCGGATGCGATACCCGTCCTCCGCGTCGAAGTGACTGTTGCGGCCGGTCTCGAGCGGGATGCCCAGGTCGCGCAGCTCGGCCTTGTCGCGCTCGAACATCCGCTTGAACGCCTCGTCGGTGGCCTTCGCGCCGTCGGCGGCCTCATAGCCCGGCACGGCGTCGCGGATGCGCTCGGCGGTGAGGAACTGACGGGTGGACAGCAGGCAGATGACCAGGTTGACGAGTCGTTCCGCACGCCTGGCTGCCATGTCCTCAAAGCTAATCCGCGCCCGCGGCTTGCGCTCCGCGGCACGCTCACCCGTCATGGCCCGATCATGGCCGATCAGGCACCCCAGCGGAAACGCGAATACCGAAGCGCGGTGGCACAGTGCCGGTCAGAAACTGATCTCGGTGGCACCCGGCGGCGCCTGCACTCGGTTCCAGACCGCTCGCGCCTCATGATCGGCCTGCGTCAGCCGCTCGGCCTGCTGGGGCGGGATGTTCGAACCAGCCGACGGGTATCTCGCCAGCCGTCCGGTGCTGACCCAGCGGAGCAGCAGCGCCTCGGCATCCCGGACGTTGATCGGGTGCACCGGCTCGTCCCTGCCCTCGTAGCGGTTCTTCCACAGCGTGTCGGTTAGCTGCCACTCCCCGCTTGGGCCCACCGACTCGGCCAGCGACACCGGCCCTCCTGCGGGCAATCGGATCAACCCCTGTCCCCGGTGATCGTCATCGAGGGGTTCACCCGCCAGGAAGTATTCCCACTGCGTGCTTTCGGCCGACGTCATGACGGCGCTCCTTCCTCGCTCGCGGACGTCCATTTCCTGGGGCCGTAGCGCTCGGCCACCCCGGTGAGATCTCGTGTCGGCGTGCGGTAGGACTCGCCGCGCAGGTAAGCCGCGAACGCCTCCCATGCGTCCTCGGGACTGCCGCCCAGCACGCAACGGACGAAGTCGATCTCTCCGGCGAGCACGCCATGATCGACGCGCTGCAGGATGACCGCGTCCAGTTGCGTGGTCGTCAGGACTACGTCACCGGTAGCGAAGTACACCGACCCGAAAGCACCGAGCCAATCGCCTTCATTCGGCACTTCGACGGCGGTGGGCACACCCCAGCGGGCGATCTTGTCGGCGTCGGCGACGCTTACCGCCCAGAGCGTCTCGGCCCCGACGGACGCGAACGCCGCGCGCACACGCTCGATGTCGTCCGGGTAGTGCAACCCGATCGCAGACTGCACGGGCACGGCCAGGCGGCCGGCGCCGGCCAGCCACGGCCCGGCCAGCTCGCCCGACGGGTCGAGCAGCTCGCCGCGCACCCGCTGAACGGCCGCGGCGGCGAGCGGGGGCGCCGCGCGCAGGCGTGCAGCGCACTCATCGACACGTGCTTGCGCGAGGAGCTCGGCCGGAACGGGCTCGTCGAGCTCGGGGTCGGCATGCAGCCGGCCCGCAGCACGCCATGAGGTAACGACGCGACGCGCCTCGGCGTGGGTGATCGGCACGGCCCAGGCGATGTCACCGCGGTGGGTGATCCGCCGCAGGCGGTCGGTGTCGTGCCAGCTGCCGTCGGGACGCAGCAGGTCATCGGCCGCCAATCCTTCGACGGTGCGGACGAGCACCGTCGAAGCGTCGTCGTCCAGCGCTGCGGCGAGGGCCCGGTCGTGATCGTCGTTCGAACCGACAAGCACGTATTGCCAGTCGATCATCGGCTACCCCCCACCGAAATCGAAGACCCGCGCGCCCGGCGGACGGGTCACCTGCCCGAACACCGGGTTTTGCTCCCTGCCGAGCAGTCTGCGGATCGGATCTTCCTTGGGAAACACCCGTTCCATCTCGTAGATCGTGTGTGTGGCTTCCTTCGCGGCGAAACTCTCGGGGGTGTGGAACTGCATCTCGAAGGTCTGTCCGCTCGGCGAGCGCCAAGTCGAGTTGATGCCCTGATAACCCTCGTCGCCCCAGTTGTTCTTCATCGCGATCGGCTCGAAACCCTCGCTGCGCATCTTCGCGATCGCGTCCGACGTCACCGTGGAGTACTCCTCCGGCGAGGAGGTGATCGTGTACCGGACGGCGTCGTTGATGCCGCCGGCGGCTTCGGAGGCCGTCTTGCCGCCGTCCACGTCGCCGGCGACCTTGCGAAGTAGCGAGTCGTCGGACTTGAGCCGGAACTCCTTACCCACCAGCTCGGCGCCCGGTGTGTCGGCGACGACCCGCTCGAGCGTGCTGGTGATGGCGGGTTCGTTGGTCGCGGCGCGGCGGGCCACGTCCGCCGCCGCATCGCGGCCTTCCTGCGACAACTTCGCGACGGCGGCCTCCTCACGCCCCTTGAGGATGTCTCTCGCTGTTCCGGACAACCCGTCACGAGCCGCCCGCTCGCCGAAGATCTCTTCCGCCCTGGGCAGGGCATCTTTGGCCATCTTGGCGATGATGCCCACCGCCTCGCGCTCGACCGCCGCCTCGCCCGCTACCACTGCGAGTTCCGGCGTTCAGCTGAGGATGGCATTGACGGCCTCGTTGACGATCGCGTTGATGATGCGGTTCGTGATCTCCTTGAAGACCGGGATCTCGGCAAGCGACGCACCGAAGGTGGGCACGGCCTCGGCAATGGCGGAGATGATCTCGCAGAGCAGCGCGATCAGGTTGATCATCGTGTTGATCTTCAACCCGAGCACAAGCCCGGCCGCGCAGTACATCGCTGCGCCGACCGCCTCGACGCCGGTGCTCGCCTGCCCGAGCACCGACAGCGGCGACTGCGGGTGCTGCATGCGGGTCGAGAACGCATCCAGTCCCGCGCTCTGATTGGTGGCCAGCAACTCCTCCGTGGCTCCGGTGCTCGACTGATGCGCGGCGGCCACCACGCTCCCGAAGGAGCACCACTCTCCGCCCACCTCGAACAGCTCCTGCTCGTCGACCTCCGGCCAGGTGAACCCGAGGTCATTGAGCAGTCGTTCCAGCTCGCCCGGCAGGGTCAGGCCCATCAGCTCGCCTCCGCGCTCGTAGCCGGACGGGCGGCCTGCACATGTCCGGTCACGTCGGCGATGCCGCGGGTGATCTCGTCCAGCTGGCGGCGGGCCTGGACCTGGGTCGCTCGGACGACGTCGATCACGGGGGCGAAGTCGACCTGCCCCGGCCGACGGTCGAGGGCGACGTTGATCGCTGACCGTGCAGCATCGGCGACATCCTCGAGGGGCCCGTCGAACAGCTGCGGGTCGATCTGCAGCGAGGTGAGCCGGCCGACAGCGCTGACCTCGACGCGGACGAGCCCGTCGGCCGCCGTACCCACATAGGTCCCGGCTTCCGACTCGACGACGTCGGTCGCCCCGCCCTCGGCGAGCGCCGTACGGGCGCGTGCGATCAGGTCGTCGAGGTCCGCGCTCACTCGCCGGCCCCGAACAGACCCACGTTGGTCGCCTCGGCGTTCGAGTAGTGGCCGGCCGCGTTCTGCAGGGCCGCGGCGTGGTTCGTAAGCGCACCCTTGGACGAGCCGAAGCAGTCGTCGGCAATCAGGACTGCCCCCATCAGCGTCATCTGGATGAGCGGGGACACGGTGTCGGTTGTGCCGAACTTGATCGACTGGGTGCGGGCCTTCAGCGCCTGCCACTGCTCGTGCAGGTCACGGCCGGATTGCTCCAGGGCCTGTCCCGCCCGGTGCAGGTCGTCGGGTCGCACGGTGAAACCGGGCACTGCGTCACGCTCCTCTGATGCGCTCGAGCGAGGCAAGCAGCGAACCGTTGAGTTGCCCGGTCACCTGCAGCGAGTCCTCCTGGATGGCCTTCAGCGATTCGACAATCGAGGACCCCGTACCCACTCGGGGCGCGGCATCCATTGCCGCGTTGACGGCGGTCACGATGTCGGCTGCGACCCGCCCGCGATCGCGCAGCACCCGCGGATCCAGGCTCAACGACTCGACACGTCCCCGCCGCAGCACCGCCACGATCTGATCGTCGGCTGCCGTGCCGGTCGTGGAGGGGGCGTCGCCGGCGGTACCGGAGAGCACTGTGACAAGCCGGTCCAGCAGGGCGTCCACGACGGCGCCGGGGTCGTCAGCCATTCGCGCAGCCTATAGCGGACAAGCCGGTCATCTGCGTACGAACAGGCGACGGTGTCAACCGCTCACATCGAGGCGATGAGCTTCTCGACCCGCTCGTCGACGCTGCGGAACGGGTCCTTGCACAGCACGGTGCGCTGCGCCTGGTCGTTGAGCTTGAGGTGCACCCAATCAACGGTGAAGTCGCGGCGCCGCTCCTGCGCACGTTTGATGAAGTCGCCGCGCAGCTTGGCGCGGGTGTTCTGGGGTGGCACGCTCTTGGCCTCGAAAATCTCCAGATCGCTGGCGACGCGCTCGACGGCATGCTTGCGCTGCAACAGGTAGTAGAGCCCGCGGGTACGGGAGATGTCGTGGTACGCGAGATCCAGTTGCGCCACCCGCGGCGAGCTGAGCGGCAGGTCGTGCTTGGCCCGGTAGCGCTCGATGAGCTGGTACTTGGTCGCCCAGTCGATCTCACGGTCGATGAGGCTCAAATCCTGCTTCTCGATCGCGTCGAGCGTGCGACCCCACAGCTCGAGCACTCGCTTGGCCGACGCGTCCTCACCATTGCGGGCAACGAAATCGACAGCCTTGCCGTAGTACTCGCGCTGGATCTGTAGCGCCGACGCGCTGCGCCCGGCGGCCAGGCGTACCGCCCGGGTGCCGGTGAGGTCGTGGCTGATCTCGCGGATGGCGCGGATCGGGTTCTCGAGCGTGAGGTCGTTGAACTGCACGCCGTCCTCGATCATGCGCAGCACGAGGTCAGCGGAGCCGACCTTAAGGAACGTCGTGGACTCGTTCATGTTCGAGTCCCCGACGATGACGTGCAGGCGTCGGTAGCGCTCGGCGTCGGCGTGCGGCTCGTCGCGGGTGTTGATGATCGGGCGGCTGCGGGTGGTCGCCGAACTGACGCCCTCCCAGATGTGCTCGGCCCGCTGGCTGACGCAGTAGACGGCGCCGCGCGGCGTCTGCAGCACTTTGCCCGCGCCGCAGATCAGCTGGCGAGTGACGAGGAACGGGATGAGGACGTCGGCGAGCCGACTGAACTCGCCGTGCCTGCCGACCGAGTAGTTCTCGTGGCAGCCGTAGGAGTTGCCGGCGGAGTCGGTGTTGTTCTTGAACAGGTAGATGTCGCCGGCGATGCCCTCGTCGTGCAGGCGCTTCTCGGCGTCGACGACCAGTCCTTCCAGGACGCGCTCACCCGCCTTGTCGTGCGCGACGAGGCTCTCGAGCGTGATGCATTCCGGGGTGGCGTACTCGGGGTGGCTGCCGACGTCGAGATAGAGGCGCGCCCCGTTCTTGAGGAACACGTTCGACGAACGACCCCAGGACACCACCCGGCGAAAGAGGTAGCGCGCCACCTCGTCCGGCGACAGGCGCCGCTGACCGTGGAACGTGCACGTGACCCCGTACTCGTTCTCCAGGCCCAGGATGCGCTTGTACATACCTTGCAGAGTAACCACGGCCCTGGGTGGACGGCTGCCGAACTACCCGTTACGCGCTGTCTTTACAAAAGATGCGTTGTTGTCTACTGTCTGGATTTCGACGACGACGATGTCAAACGTGGAGGCGGCATGCGCGCAGGATCTCTCTCGGGCCGACTGGCGAGCGGGGCGACGTCGCCCGAACGTCCGCTGTGGCGCGATCGCAAGCGCTACCTGTGGTTGCTCGGCACGATCGTGCCGCTCTTCCTGTTCGTCGGCTGGGGCCTGGTGAACCTGACCGGCTCCGGCGTGTTCTGGTGGATCGGGCCCATGGTCATCTACGTACTCATCCCGTCGCTGGACCTCGTCATTGGTGACGACCCGTCCAACGCGCCGGAGGACGCGCTTGCCTGGCTCGAACAGGACCGCTACTACCGCTGGGTCACGTACCTCTTCCTGCCGTGCCAGTTCGTCACGTGGTTCACCGGCTTCTGGTTGATGACGCGGCACGGTGGGCTGGGCGTCGTCGACAGCGTCGGGCTCGCGGTCTCGCTGGCCATGCTCAACGGGGTCGCGATCAACACCGCGCACGAGCTCGGCCACAAGAAGGAACACCTCGAGCGCTGGTTCGCCCGCATCGCCCTGGCCCCGTGCGGTTACGGGCACTTCTTCGTCGAGCACAACCGAGGGCATCACGTGCGGGTGGCCACGCCCGACGACCCCGCCTCCAGCCGCCTGGGCGAGTCGTTCTGGCGGTTCTGGCCGCGGACGGTCGCGGGCAGCGTTCGCAACGGCTGGCGTCTCGAGCGCACCCGGCTGCGACGCATGGACCGGTCGGTGTGGTCGCTGCACAACGACGTCCTCAACGCCTGGGCCATGACGGTCGGACTCTGGGCCGTCACCATCGTCCTGTTCGGTGTCGGCATCTGGCCGTACCTGCTCCTGCAGGCGGTGCTGGCCTTCAGTTTGCTCGAGGCCGTCAACTACATCGAGCACTACGGCCTGCGCCGGGCTTCGCTGCCCAACGGTCGGTACGAACGCGTTACCCCGCGGCACAGCTGGAACAGCAACCACCTCACGACGAACCTGTTCCTGTACCACCTGCAGCGGCACAGCGACCACCACGCCAACCCCACCCGGCGCTACCAGTCGCTGCGGCACTTCGAGGAGTCCCCACAGCTGCCGGCCGGTTATGCCGCGATGATCCTGCTGGCCTACCTGCCGCCGCTGTGGCGACGCGTCATGGACAAGCGGGTCTTCGCGCACTATGACGGCGACCTCACCCAGGCCAACATCGCGCCGCACGCCCGCGAGCGGCTGCTCGCCCGATACGGGGCGGGCTCGGCAGAGAGGTCGGCCGAGGCCGCCTGACTGGGCGCGTCGCAGCGTGGGGAGGATGGCGGCATGGCCAGGTTCCGCTGCGAGGTGTGCGGTTACACCTACGACGAGTCGACAGGTGCGCCGGGCGAGGGCTTCCCGGCCGGCACGGCTTGGGCTGACGTTCCCGACGACTGGCCGTGTCCGGACTGCGGCGTGCGCGACAAGGTCGACTTCGTCACCATCGCCGATGACTGAGTCCGCGGCGGTGCCGTATGCCACCGCGGCCCGGACGTTGCTGCGCGACACCGTCATTGCCGCCGTCGACGACCTGGCCCGGGCCCGCGGCTGGTCGGCGACCACGATGTCCGACGTCGCGCGCGCAGCCGGCGTGAGCCGGCAGACGCTGTACAACGAATTCGGCTCGCGCCATGCGCTGGTAGAGGCCTACGTCGCGAAGGAGATCGAGCGGCTGGTCATCGCCGCATCCGAAGCGGTACGCCAGCATGCGGACGACGCGCACACCGCGCTACGCGAGGCGTTCGCGCTGTTTCTCGAGCTCGCGTCCGACGAGCCCGTCGTCAAGATCATCGTGTCCGACACGTCGTCGGAGGGCGAGCTCATGCAGCTGCTCACCGGCATCGGCCACGCGCTGGCCGGCGGTCGCATCGCGATGCTGATCCGGGAGGTCTGGCCGCAGGTGAACAGCGCCGATGCCCAGGCCGTCGCCGAAACGCTCGTACGGCTGGCTATCAGCCACGCACTGTTGCCCGCCGGCGCGCCGGACGTTGTTGCGCGCGACGTGAGCCGGCTGCTTGCACCGTTCGTCGACTCGGTGCTGGGCTGAATGGTCAGAGGACGAGCTGCAGGATGGGCGTCCCGTCCGGGAGGGTGATCTGCACGCGGGCGATGCGCTCCCGGCGGACCGCAGTGCCCCCCGTGAAGGAGATGGCGCGCTCGGACTCCGCTGACCAGGTGCCGAGGTTGTAGGTGTTCCGGTCACGGTCGATGACCCGCAGGCCGTAGCTCGAGCCACCTCGCGCCCCACCGCTCGACGACGCGGCGTAGCGCTCGTGCCGGCAGCGCACGTCGATCTCCGTTCCCCACGGCCTGGCCACCAGACGGGCGGTTGCCTCGACCTCGACCGGTGTGGTGCGCACCGCCACGAGCGCTCGCGAGGCCGGTCGCGACGTCGAGGCCGGCCAGAGCACCACGACAAGGGTGACCAGGCAGGCCGCAGCGAAGCCGGCGATGCTGCGTACGACCCAGCGCCGGCGGGTTCGCTCGCGTTCGGCTCGACGCAGCAGGCCGGGCAGGAGCGTGTCGGGCAGGAGCGTGTCGGGAACGGCGTCGACGGTCGGGTCGTCCACCCGGGCCGCGGCCAGCAGGCGGACGGTGGGGCGCAGTTGCTCGACGCGCACACGGCAGGCGGCGCAGCCGCGCAGATGCCCCTCATAGGCGGCGAGGTCGTCGGCGTCCAGCGCACCCAGGCTGTAGGCCGCGTCGAGCTGGGCAAAGGGGTCGGGATCAGGCATCGGCGCCCAGTTCCTCGAGAGCGAGTCGAAGCGCGCGTAAGGCGTAGTGCGTCCGCGACTTGACGGTGCCCGGCGGGATACCAAGGGCCTGCGCGGCCTCGCTCACCGACGAGCCACGAAAGTAACACTCGTGCAGCACGGCACGATGCTCGACGGACAGCGTCTGCATGGCCTGCACGACGACGTGTCGATCGACGACGCGTTGGGTGTAGTCGGCCACCGGTCGCTCGGGCACGTCGCCGGTCACTCGCTCGCGACGTGAGCGCGCGGTGCGCCAGTCGTCGATGACGAGGCGCTTGGCCACCGTGTAGAGCCAGCCGCGCGCCGAGCCGTTGGCCTGCGCGAGGACGTGCGGATTGCGCCAGGCCCGCAGCATCGTCTCTTGCACGACGTCCTGCGCCTGAGCGCGGTCGCCGTTGGTCAGCCCGACGACGTAACCCCACAGCGCCGTGCCGTGCTCGGCGTGCAGCTCGCGCAACAGCTCGGCGTCGTCGGTGCGCACGGCTCCCTCACGAGGTCGGTCGGCCGACCGGAGGATTGTCCGCACGGACAGCACTACGGATCGGGGGTGGTCTTGGTTCGAAGCCCTGGCTGGCGAACCTGGTAGAGCTCTCAACCGTTCTACGTCACGTGACCATCGAGAGAGCTGTGAGCAGGCGAGGAATCCTGACGGCCGGGGCCGGAGTGGCGGGGGTGGCGGTCCTGGCGGCGTGTTCCGGCGGGTCCACCGAGTCCGACGACAGTAGCGGGGCCGACGTCGTCTCTCCGCCCGCGTCGAACGTGACGACGGCGCAGCCGGAGGTGTCGAGCAGCGCTCCGGCGACTTCGACCGCGGCAGGTACGTCGCCGGCGAGCGCGCCTGCCGGGAAGTCGTTGGTCGCGCTGGACGACCTGACCGTGGGGTCGTCGAAGGCGGTGAAGCTGGCCGACGGTAAGCCGGCCATCGTCACCCGAACCGGGACGGCCACGGCCGTCTGTTTCAGCGCCATCTGCACGCACACCGGTTGCACGGTGAAACCGAAGGGCGGGCAGTTCGACTGCCCATGTCACGGGTCGACCTTCGACGCCAAGACGGGCAAGGTGCTGGGCGGCCCCGCTCCGTCACCGCTGCCGAAGATCGACGTTGCAGTCACCGGCGGCGCGGTGACCGAAGCCTGACCGTTCGCTCGGTCCTCAGGCGTCGTGCGGAGGCATGTCGGCCGGAGCCGGCTCAGCCGTCGGCTCGTCAGCGGCGGGCTCGGGCAACAGCTCGGTCAGGGCCAGGCCGGTGACACGCCGGAACTTGCGCTGACCGCGGTTGCGATCAAGGACTGCTACCTCGAGCTGGTTGGCAGGAATGGTCCGGTGGGCACCGTCTTTGCCTCCTGCGCTGCCGAGAGTGGACACCGCGACGTTCAGCGCCTCGCGCAACTGTTGCCCGGCCACGAAGTTGTTCCGCACCTCGGTGGTGAGCTGCTCGGCCTGCCCGCCCATGACCATGAACTCTGGCTCCTCCACGATGGTGCCGTCGTAGGTGAGCCGGTAGAGCAGATCGCGCTCAGCGGAGTCACCGACCTCGGCCAGGCACAGCTCGACCTCATAGGGCTTCTGCTGCTCAGTGAAGATGGCGCCAAGCGTCTGGGCGTAGGCGTTGGCCAGGGCCCGCGCCGTGACGTCGCGGCGGTCGTAGCTGTAGCCACGCAGGTCGGTGAGCCGGATCCCGGCCACGCGCAGGCTCTCGAACTCGTTGTACCGCCCGACGGCGGCGAAGCCGATGCGGTCGTAGATCTCGCTGACCTTGTGCAGTGCCGTGCTCGCGTTCTCGGTGACGAACAGGACGCCGTCGGCATACGTCGACACCACAACGCTGCGTCCTCGGGAGATGCCCTTGCGGGCGTACTCCGAGCGGTCGCGCATGATCTGCTCGGGCGAGGTGTAGAACGGCATCGACATAGCTGGCTCCCTGGTTGCTCAGGCGTTCGGCGGCGGCGTCAGGCGCCCGGGCGGGCTTCGCGCTCGACGAGCAGCTCGCGCACCACCGTGCCCAACACGTCGTCGTCGATCCGCTCGGTACCGGCTGCCGTGGCGGTCATGACCACCGGATAGATACCGCGGGTGACGTCGGGACCACCGGTGGCGGAGTCGTCGTCGGCCGCGTCGTACAGCGCCTCGACCACGACGCGGACGACCTCGTCGAGGGAGAGGTTCGGACGCCACAGCTTCTTCATCGCGCCGCGCGCGAACAGCGAGCCCGAGCCGACCGAGTGGTAGTAGCGCTCGGTGGAGCAGGACCCGGTGACGTCGTAGCTGAAGATCTTGCCGGCCGACGAGACATCCGCGGCGGTGACGTCGAAGCCGGCGAACAGCGGGACCACGGCCAAACCCTGCAGGGCCATGCCGAGGTTGCCGCGGATCATGGTGGCCAGCCGGTTGGCCTTGCCGTCGAGGGTCAGGTCGGTGCCCTCGATCTTCTCGTAGTGCTCGAGCTCGACCTGGTAGAGCCGCACCATCTCAAGACCCAGCCCGGCGACGCCGGCGATGGCGATCAGCGTGTGTTCGTCGGCCGCGTAGACCTTCTCGATGTCGCGCTGCGAGATCAGGTTGCCCATGGTGGCGCGCCGATCGCCGGCCATCACGACGCCGTCGGCGTACTGCGCCGCCACGATCGTGGTGGCGTGCGGCAGAGCGGCGACGGTGGCGGGATCAGGCGCGACGGGCAGCAGTTCGGGTGCGGCGGTGTGCAGGAAATCGCTGAACGACGACGATCCGGGCTGCGTTGCGTAACGCAGGATCCCGTGCACGCCGCCCAGCGGGGCGCTCGATGAACCGGATCGATCGATGCTCAACGTCGCTCCTCGCTACTGCCTGGCTGGGTGTCATCCGACCCTACCCAGGCGGCGTCAGCGGTCGCGCGTCGGTCAGACGGGGGCCGGCTCGTCGGCCGGGCGCTGGCTCTCGAACTCGCCGTGCACCAGCGCCAGGCTGAACGGCAGGAAGTCGGTGACCTGCTGCGGGCCGCCCTGCAGGTACATCGACGCGCGCAGCATGAGGTCGGGACGGTCGCGGAACTGGCCCAGCGCACCGTTGCAGTTGAAGCACAGCAGCCCGCGCACCCGCTCGGTCGCGTGGTCGTGGTCGACGTGCACACCCGGTGCCTCGCGGCAGATCTTGCACAGCCCGCCCTGCTCCTCGAGCATCCGGTCGACATCGGCCGGGGTGAGGCCGTACTTGCGGCGGAGATGCGATTGCCGACTTCTGACTGCATGGCACTTCTTGCAGTAAGGGTTTCGACCGCTCACCTGTGTTCGGTTGCGCGCAAAGTAATCGAGGTCGAAAACCCCTCCGCAGTCCGGACACCACTTCTGGCCCTCCGGCACACTCGCCGGGCCTTGTCGATTTCGAGTTCGTGGCGGACCGAGTCGCTTGCGCTTGCTGATCAGGCTGCGGACCCGCGAGCAAGCGGCACAGTAGAACGACAGGCCGTCCTTCATACGGGCGTTGCGAAGGAACTCAGTCAACGGCAGATCTTGTTTGCAATCAGGGCAAAGTTTCATGTCCATACCTGTAACAAGATCAACATCATTGGCCCCCTTTCTGAACGAATGCCCGAACGAAGTCCTCGGCGTTCACCTCCAGGACGTCGTCGATTTCATCGAGAATCGCGTCGACATCCTCGGTCAATTTCTCGTGTCGCTCGGCGACGTCGGAGGTGGACTCGACGGTCTGCTCGACCTCGTCCTCATGGGTACGCTGCTGCCGGTTCTGGCCGCTGTCGTGGGTGGGCATGGGCGGCCTCCTCTCGTTGAAGATGGCTCAAACATAGCTCGCAGGTATGACAATTCTGCGTCGGCAACGACATGCGGAGCAGGCAGTTTTCAGCGCGGGCCGAGTTCCTTCACGAACGCGGTCAGCTGCGCGAGGTTGCGGCACTCGGTCATCGGCACGATCTTGTCGAAGTCGGCGGCCCGCGAGTCGCCGGTGTCCCACATCGCCTGCCGCTCGGGGTTGAGCCAGTAGGTGTGCTTGGCCGTCGACGCCAGCCGGGTGAGCACCGGGAGGCCGAGCACGCCGTAGTTCGAGCGCGCGTCGCCGAGCACCAGCAAGGAGGTCCGCGGCCCGACCGCGTCGGGGAAGCGCTGGCCGAACAGCTCGAAGGCCCGGCCGTAGTCGGTGCGCCCGAGCACCCAGGTCACGTCGGCCTCGCGGGTCAGCCGGGTCACCGCGTCGAGCACGTCGCCGCCGGGGACGAAGAACCGGGTGAGCTCGTC
This sequence comes from uncultured Jatrophihabitans sp., assembly GCF_964244045.1. Taxonomy (NCBI): domain Bacteria; kingdom Bacillati; phylum Actinomycetota; class Actinomycetes; order Jatrophihabitantales; family Jatrophihabitantaceae; genus Jatrophihabitans; species uncultured Jatrophihabitans sp. The sequence continues at coordinate 164,750 of NZ_CAXTHK010000005.1, forward strand.
CAGCTCGTCGACGAAGCCGAAGGCGCGCACCCGGCTGAACTGCTCGCGCAGCGCGTAGACGAACAGCAAGGTGAACTGCGCGAAGGCGGCCACCGACTCGCTGAGGTCGCAGATCACCACGAGATCGGTCTTGTTCGGCCGCTTGGGCTTGTGGTGCGTCTGCATCGGCACGCCGCCGGTCGACAGCGAAGCACGCACCGTGCGCCGGAAGTCCAGCTGCCCCCGCCGAGAACGCTGCTGGTCCAGGGTCAAGCGCGCGGCCAGCCGGCGAGCCAGCGGCTGGATCTCGCGGCGCAACGCGGCGAGGTCGTCGCGCGTCGCGTTCAGGAACGACACCTGCTCCAGGCTCGGCCGTACCGACGATTTCGCGACCCGCTCCGGGTCGCCCTCCTCGGCCAGGCGACGGCGCACGTCGGCGTCGACGCGCTGCTCGAAGCGCCGGATGCGCTCGGCGATCATGGTCCGGGCCTGCCGCTCGCCGAGGCCACCCCGGTCGGCCTCGCCCAGCACGGTGGCCAGGATGCGGGCCATCAACGTCTCGGGCGAGACCCGCTGCATCGTGCTCAACCTCGACCACGTCGTCTGCCCCCGTTTGCGCCCCGGCACCTGGCCGAACGTCGAGACCGCGTCGCGGGCCAGCGCGTCCAAGCGTGATTCGTCGCCCGACGCGAGGTAGTCGGCGAGGTCCTCACGGAACCGGTCGCGGTCGGAATCCTCGAGCGGCCCGCGAGGCGCGGCAGCGGGATCGCGCTCGGGCGCCTGCGTGTCGCTCGACGCCGCCGCCGACTCCCCCGTGACGTTCGGCCAGTACAGGTCGAACATCGTGTCAAAGGTCGGCCGCTGCAACTGCCGCTTGACCAACGTCGCGGCGAGCGCCGCACGCAGTTGCTCGCGCTGGAGCAGGTCGATGCTCCCGATCGACCGCACCGCGTCGAGCCCCTCGGCCACCGAGACGGTGAGGCCAGCAGCCCGCAGCGCGTCGACGAACGCAATGTGCCGATCCAGCAAAGAACGCACGCTGGCCCCCTGTTCGCTCCGCGAGCGTCGCTCATTCATGCAGGCCGAGCTCCTGCGTCGCCCGGCCGTGGTCGGAGTGGTGTTTCAGCACCACGCCGAGCGTCCGCGCGATGGCCGCCTCGTCGAGATCGTCGATGCCCAGCGCCAGCAGCGTGCGGGCCCAGTCGATCGTCTCGGCGACCGACGGCGCCTTTTTCAGCTCCAGGGTGCGCAGCGTGGCCGCGGTCCGGGCGATCTGCTCGGCGAGGTCGGCCCGTAGCTCGGGCACCTGCTCGACGATGATCTCTTTCTCGCGCTCGGGCGTCGGGTAGTCGAGGTACAGGTACAGGCAGCGCCGCTTGAGCGCCTCGGATAGCTCGCGCGTCGCGTTCGAGGTCACCAGCACGAACGGGCGACGGGTGGCGGTGATCGTCCCCAGCTCGGGGATCGTCACCTGGAACTCCGACAGCACCTCGAGCAGCAGGGCCTCGACCTCGATGTCGGTCTTGTCGGCCTCATCGATGAGCAGCACCGTCGGCCCGTCGCGACGGATGGCGGTGAGCAGCGGACGGGTCAGCAGGAACTCGTCGGTGAAGATGTCGTCGTGGGTCTGCTCCCACTGCTGGTCTCCTGAAGCCTGGATCCGCAGCAGCTGCTTGCGGTAGTTCCACTCGTACAGCGCCCGCGCCTCGTCGAGCCCCTCGTAGCACTGCAACCGGATCAGCTCGGCGCCCGTTGCGGCTGAGATCGCCTTGGCCAGCTCGGTCTTGCCCACGCCGGCCGGCCCCTCGACGAGCAGCGGCCGCTGCAACGAATCGGCGACGAACACGGTCGTGGCCGTCGCCGTGTCGGCGAGGTAGTGCACGCTCGCGAGCTGGCGCGCGACCTCGGCGGGGGAAGAGAACACGCGGGCTCCAGACGACGGCGGGACGACACCGCCCATCCTGCCCCGACGGCCGAACGTACGGTGGGCAGGTGCCTCGCCGCAGCGCCGCCGCCCTCGTCGCGGCCGTCGTGACCGTCGGGCTGCTCGGTGCTTGCAGCAGCGACCCGAAGCCGAACGATGCGGACCGGACGTTCCTATCGGACATGATCCCGCACCACGAGCGGGCCATCGCGGTCGCGGAGCTGGGCGTCTCCCGCGCCAGCGACCCGCGGGTGCGGGCGTTCGCCCGGCGCATCGTGCGCGAGCAGACGCCGGAGCTCAGCAGGATGCGCACTCAGGCGGAAGGGACGACGGTCGACACCGCTGCCGGCGCGACCATGGCGTTGCACCGCATCACCGACGCCGACGTCGCCCAGCTGAAGAGCCTGTCCGGTGACGCCTTCGACCGGCGCTTCCTGGCCCTGCACATCGCCAGCGAGCAGGGCGCAGCGCAGATGGCCCGCACCGAACTCGCCGACGGACGCGCCGCGCAGAGAAAGAAGGTGGCCAAGGGCATCGCCGGCGCACCCACCAGCGAGATCCCCGAGCTGCAGGCCCTGCTCGGCGCGCTCAGCTGAGCTCGGCCGTCACCCGCTGGGGCGGTGCCAGCATGCGCACCAGCGGCACCCCGCCCGCGACCAGCGCGGCGAGCACCAGGAACGCCGCGGTGGGATGCCCGTCGAGGGCCTGGACAACCAACGCCGCAACGAGACCGGCCGCATTCCCAGCGAGCCAGATCAGCGCGCTGACCGTGCCGCCGGCCTCGCCGGCACAACGCTCGGCGAGATCGAGGATCACTGGCAGGTCGGCCAGCAGGAAGACGCCCAGCCCGACAACGGCGACCAACCCCGTTCCCACCCCGGGCGCGGAGGCGAGCAGCACGAAGGCGAGCGCCTCGGCCACGACGGGCAGCAGCAGGAAGTGGGATTCGGCGCCGCGGCGGGCGACGAGCGGCGGCACGGTGGCTGACGCGGCGACGCCGGCCATGACCATGACGAGCAGCAGCACCCCGACGAGCACCCGCACCTGACGATCGGCCCACACCGCGCGCAGCCGGACGGTCGTCGCGGCCACGTCCGGTTCGGCGACCGGTCGACGCAGCTCGAGCACCAGCCAGCCGGCCGCCGCGACGGTCAGCAGCGCCTGCACGACCAGCAGGGCGGGCAGGTGGTCCGCCCCGAACGCGGCGCCGGTGGCCAGGGCCAGCACCTGCCCGGCCAGCGCAATGCCGTAGCCGTCACCGATCAGTCGGACAACCGCGCCGGTCGCGGTCAGCAGCGCCCCGAATCCGAGCCAGAACGGCAACTGCCGATCGACGAGCCGCCCGGCCGGCAGGGCCAGCACCACGTAGAGCAGCGGGAACAGCGCGGCACGCCAACCGACCGCCCTCGGACACGCCGTAGTGCCGCGCCGAGCCCGTGGTGATGGGCGCGAACGTCAACCACAGCATCTGATTCGTCGCGAGCGCCGCATATGCCAGGACGGGGCGCCAGCGCTGTGCGGGCATCAGCTGGGGGCTGCGCACCGTGGGCAGAGCCCGAACAGCTCGATCGTGTGGTCGACGTCGGAGTAACCGTGTTCGCGGGCCACCTCGCCCGCCCAGCGCTCGATCGCGCGGCCCTCGATCTCGGCCGTGTCGCCGCATTGCCGGCAGACGAGATGATGGTGGTGCCCTGAACCCTGCTCGCCGCAGTAGCGGTAGGTGGCCTCGCCCTCGGGCTTCTGGATGACGTCGACGACGCCCTCGTCGACCAACGCCTGCAGGTGCCGGTACACCGTCGACAGCCCGACGTTCTCGCCGTCACCGCGCAGCAACGCATACACGTCCTGCGCACTGCGGAACCCGCCAGCCCCGCTCAGCGCCTGGCGCACGGCGTCACCCTGCTTCGTTGATCGCTGCCGCGCCGGACTCACGAGACCACCCTACCGGTAACCGTTACCAATACGCCCAGCGCCGCCCCGCCACCCCCTTTGTGATCAACAGCGCCGAAACGTCGCGGAGCGACATTTCGGCGCTGTTGATCAGCGGTGGGGGTCAGGCGTACTCGGCCACCGGCGGGCAGGAGCAGACGAGGTTGCGGTCGCCGAACGCGCCGTCGATGCGGCGCACCGGCGGCCAGTACTTCGACCGGGGGTTCACGCCGGCGGGGTAGGCGGCCAGGGTCCGCGGATAGGGGTGCGACCACTCGCCGGTCACGCTCTCCGCCGTGTGCGGCGCGTTGGACAGCGGGTTGTCGCCGGCCGGCCACTCCCCTGCCGCAACCTGATCGATCTCACCCTTGATCGCGATCATGGCCGCAACGAACCGGTCGATCTCGACCAGATCCTCGGACTCGGTCGGCTCGACCATCAGCGTGCCCGCGACCGGGAATGACATCGTCGGGGCGTGGAAGCCGTAGTCAATCAGCCGCTTCGCCACGTCGTCGACGGTGACGCCGGTGGCCTTGGTGATTCCGCGCAGGTCGAGGATGCATTCGTGCGCCACCAGCCCGTGCGCGCCGGTGTAGAGCACTGGGTAGTGCTCGGTCAGGCGCCGGGCGGTGTAGTTGGCGGCCAGGATCGCCGCACCCGTCGCATCGGTCAGCCCGTCCGGGCCCATCAACCGCAGGTACGCCCAGGTGATGGGCAGGATCGACGCCGAACCCCAGGGAGCGGACGCGATCGCGCCGGACCCGGTGCCCGGGCCGGCGGCCGGCTGCAGCGGGTGGTTGGGCAGGAACGGCGCAAGGTGCGAGCGCACGGCCACCGGTCCCACGCCCGGCCCGCCGCCGCCGTGCGGGATGCAGAACGTCTTGTGCAGGTTCAGGTGCGACACGTCGGCGCCGAACTTCCCGGGCCGAGCGAGGCCGACCATCGCATTGAGGTTCGCACCGTCGACGTACACCTGGCCCCCGGCCTCGTGCACCAGGCCGCAGATCTCGCCGATGTGGTCCTCGAACACCCCGTGCGTCGACGGGTAGGTGATCATGATCGCGGCCAGGTCGTCCGCGTGGGCGCCGATCTTGGCCCGCAGGTCGTCGAGGTCGACCTCGCCCTGCTCGCCGCCGGTCTTCACCACGACGACCTTCAGCCCGGCCATCACCGCCGAGGCGGCGTTCGTACCGTGGGCGGACGCCGGGATCAGGCAGACGTCACGGTGCTGCTGGCCGGACGAGCGCAGGTAGTTGTGGATCGCCAGGAGGCCCGCGAACTCGCCCTGCGACCCGGCATTGGGCTGCAGCGACACCGCGTCGTAGCCGGTGATCTCGGTCAGCCAGGCGGCGAGGTCGCCGATGAGCTGCGTGTAGCCGGTGAATTGCTCGGCCGGCGCGAACGGGTGGATGTTGGCGAAGCCGGGGTTCGTCACCGGCTCCATCTCGGTCGTCGCGTTGAGCTTCATCGTGCACGAGCCCAGCGGGATCATGCCGCGGTCGAGCGCGTAGTCGCGGTCGGCGAGCCGGCGCAGGTAACGCAGCATCGACGTCTCGGAGTGGTGGGCGTTGAAAACGGGATGGGCCAGGAACTCGCTGGTCCGCGCGAACGGAAGGTCATCCGTGACAGCGGCGTCGAGCCGGTCGACCGCCTCGGGTTCGAGGTCAAGCCCGAAGGCCTCCCACACCGTGGCCACGTGCGCCCGGGTGGTGACCTCGTCTACCGAGATTCCGATGGTGTCCTCGTCGACGAGACGCAGGTTGATGCGCGCCTCTCGCGCGGCTCGCACGACATCCGCCGCGCGGCCCGGGACGGTGGCGGTGATCGTGTCGAAGACCGGGACGTCGGCGACCTCGACGCCGCCCTCGCGCAGCCCCGCACCGAGGATCGCGGTGAGGCGCTGGATCCGCTGGGCAATAGCCCGAAGTCCGGAGGGCCCGTGATAGACGGCGTACATCGAGGCAATGACGGCGAGTAGCACCTGCGCGGTGCAGATGTTTGACGTCGCCTTCTCGCGGCGGATGTGCTGTTCGCGGGTCTGCAGGGCCAGGCGGTAGGCCGGCGCGCCGTCGGCGTCGACAGAGACGCCGACCAGGCGTCCGGGCAGCTGGCGTTCGAGCCCCGATCGGACGGCGAGGTAACCGGCGTGCGGGCCGCCGAAGCCCATCGGCACGCCGAAGCGCTGCGTGGTGCCGATAGCGAGATCGGCGCCGAGCTCACCGGGCGGCGTGAGCAGGGTCAGCGCCAGCAGGTCCGCGGCCACGGCCACGAGCGCTCCGTCGGCGTGCGCGGCCTCGACCAGCGGTCGCAGGTCACGGATGCGACCCGACGCTCCGGGGTACTGCACGAGGACGCCGAATACATCCTCGGCGGGCAGCGGCTCGTCCAGCGACTGCACCAGGACGCGCAGCCCGAGCGGGGTGGCCCGGGTACGCACGACGTCGATCGTCTGCGGCAGGGCGTCGGCGTCGACAACAAAAGTGTTGCCGTTCTTGGCCGCGCGGTGCGCGAGGGCCATGGCCTCGGCCGCGGCCGTCCCCTCGTCGAGCACCGAGGCACCTGCGACGGGCAGGCCGGTGAGGTCCTCGACGACGGTCTGGAAGTTGATCAGGGCCTCGAGCCGGCCCTGGCTGATCTCGGGCTGATAAGGCGTGTACGCGGTGTACCAGGCTGGGTTCTCGAGCACGTTGCGGCGGATGACGGCCGGCGTGACGGTGCCGTAGTAACCCAGGCCGATCATCGAGGTCAGGACCTCATTGCGGTCGGCCAGCGCGCGCAGCTCGGCGGCGACCTCGGGCTCGGAGGCGGCCGGCGGCAGGGCCAGGTCCAGTTTCTCGCGGATGCTGGCCGGTACCGCCTCGGCGAGCAGGTCGGCCACGCTGGCATAACCCAACGCCTCCAGCATTGTCTGGCGGGCGGCCGGATCCAGGCCGATGTGCCGGTCGGCGAAGCGGTCGGCGCTCTCAAGGGCACGCAGGGCGGGAACGGGCTGGCTGGTCATGAACGCTCCGAGAGGACGGATCGACACGACCACCATGCGGCGACCGCGTCCCCGTCTGTCGGGAGCGTGCCCCTCCAGACTGGCCTCGTCCGCTCGGTCCTGGTGCCTGAGAGGTTCCGGGGAGGTTGCCCCTTCGGCGCCGGCTCGCAGCGTTGCGGTCGGCTCTCCCGAGCGTGGTTGTCAGCCGTGTTCGACGGTACCAGTCAGGCGCTCGCTGTCCTGGCTGGGACGCGCGGTGTGATCGATCAGGCGGTGGCCGAGCGGCGCTGCCGGCGTTGCGACAGCTCATCGCCGGCCGAGCTGGTGGTGGAGCTCTCGTCGACCCCGACCAGACCGGCCCGTTCTCCGGGCAGGTGCGCAAGCGTGCCGCGTAGCTCGCGGAGGGCGCCGCTGACGGCGATGCCGAACACGCCCTGCCCACCCTGCAGCAGGTCGACGACCTCTTCGGAGGAGGTGCACTCGTAGACGGTCGCGCCGTCGGAGAGCAGTGTGACCTGGGCGAGGTCGTCGACGCCGCGGGCGCGCAATGCGTCAACGGCGACGCGGATGTTCTGCAGCGAGACGCCGGCGTCGAGCAGTCGTTTGACGACCTTGAGAACCAGGATGTCCTTGAACGAGTAGAGCCGCTGACTACCCGACCCGGTGGCGGTCCGGATGGTCGGCAGCACGAGGTCGGTGCGGGCCCAGTAGTCGAGCTGGCGGTAGGTGATGCCGGCGGCCGAGCAAGCGGTGGGGCCGCGGTAGCCGACGATGTCGTCGCCACCTGGATCGGAGGGGTCGGCGAACAGCGCGCCCTGCTCCGGTTGCTCGATCATGCGATCCCCGCTCTGTCGCGCGACCGAGGTCCGCGTCTGGTGCTGGCAGTCCTGCGAATGCCATGCACGTCATTTGCTCAGCTGACGGTAAGGCGACCCGCCTCGACGGTCAATCCGACGCGCCGCACGTCATAACCCTCATGTGGAGGTTGAGCCACACTGCTTACGCGCCGGAGGCGAAGTCCTCGGGTGAGATGTTGTCGAGGAACTCCTTGAACTTCTCGACCTCGTCCTCCTGCTCGTCGGGGATCTCGATTCCCGCCGCGTCCAGCACGGCGTCCGAACCCAGGATGGCGACGTCGGCGCGCAGGGCCAGCGCGATGGCATCCGACGGTCGGGCGCTCACGGTGACGCCCCCGGTGAAACGCAGCTCGGCGTAGTAGATGTCGTCGCGCATCTCGGTGATGTGCACAGCTTCCAGGCGCACCCCCAGAGCGGCGATGACATCGCGCAGCAGGTCATGGGTCAGCGGGCGGACGGTCTGCACACCCTGCTGCTGGAAGGCGATGGCCGAGGCCTCGACGGCACCGATCCAGATCGGCAGGTAGCGCACGCCGTCCTCTTCACGAAGCAGCACGACGGGCTGGTTGGCCGGGAGCTCGACCCGGACGCCGACCACTCGCATCGGATGCACGATGAACACCTCCTGCCGTACCTCGGACGCCCCCGACGCTACACGGTGATCGGTAACGACGGACGCGTCGTCGAGACCGGCTCAGGACACGGCGCCGGCCCCGCCGGTGACCTCGCGCAACCCGATCTGGACGAGCGCGGCGTGCAGCCGCACGGACAGTGCAGCGAGCTCGCGAACGGTCTCCTCGGCGCGGGCCTTGGCCTCTCCCCCACGTTGGCGACCCGTGGGCCCGACGACCTGCGCGAACAGGCTGACCTCGCGCTCGGCCGCGGTACGGAACGCGCGCAGGTGCCGGCCTTCGAGGCCGAAGCGGGCCAGGTCGGCGACGATCGTGGCCACGGCCAGCGCATCGTCGTCGTAATAGCCGCCAGGCTTGGCGTTGACCAACCCGAACTGCTCGAGTTCACCGAGCTGGTCGGCGCGCAGACCGGCGGCGTTGCACAGCTCGGCCTTCGACATCCGCATCGCGGCCGGTGCCGGGCGGAAATGCTCGGCGGTCGGGGCGTTGTCCTGGATGCTGGCCACCGCGACGTGCGCGGCACGCGGGCTGTCGGCGGACGTCCCCGGCGCGACGAGGCCGCGGTCGATCGCGTCGAGCTGTTCCTTGATCACCCGCAGCGGCAGGTAGTGATCACGCTGCTGCGAGAGCACGTACCGCAACCGAGCGACATCGCCGGCCGAGAACTTGCGGTAACCGGACGGCGTGCGCTCGGGCTGCACCAGCCCCTCGGTCTCGAGGAAGCGGATCTTGCTGATCGTCAGATCGGGGAACTCGACCTTGAGGTGCGCCAGTACGTCACCGATCGTGAGGGTGGACCGTGGCTGTCCAGCGGCGGCAGCGCTCATAGTGCCCGGACCCCCCGAACGGAGAACGTTGGACTCATGCTTTGGCGCCGACGCCGGTACGCACCGCCGCCGTCAGGTACACGAGCCGGAACTTGCCGATCTGCACTTCGTCCCCGCCGGACAGCGGAGCGGCGTCGATGCGCTCCCGGTTGACGTACGAACCGTTGAGCGAACCCACGTCGTGCACCGTGTAACCGCTGCCTTCGCGACGGAACTCGGCATGCCGGCGGGACACCGTCACGTCGTCCAGGAAGATGTCGCTGTCCGGGTGCCGACCCGCCGATGTGACGTCCTGGTCGAGCAGGAACCGGCTACCGGCATTGGGTCCGCGCTTGACGACGAGCAGCGCCGAACCAGGCGTGAGGGCGTCGACGGCGCCCTGGTGCGCCTCGGCCGAGAATTCGGTGTCGGCGTCGGGCAACGAGCCACTGCTGGCGCTGGCCACGCTGGTGCTGATGGTGGTCGTGACGTCCGGGCCCGGTGCATGGACCGGAAGGGCGGCGCCGCAATTGGCGCAATAGTGGCTGCCGGGGAGGTTCTCGGTGCCACAAGCGGTGCAGAACACGCGGTCACCCTTCAGTTCATTGACGGCCGATCGGGGGAACGCCGCCGCAACGAGATGCGGATGTCAATCGGTGCGCCGAGCCTAGGACCGGCCCGGCGCGAGGGTCAATCGTGGGTGGAGGGTGCTAGCCCGCGAGCGTGCTGTATGCGGCCGCGTCCAACAACGCTGCCACCTCGCTCTGGTCGGCGAGCTCGATCTCCAGGACCCAGCCCTCACCGTACGGGTCGGAGTTGATGAGTTCGGGCTGTTCGTCGAGCGCTTCATTCCGTGCGGTGACGGTACCGGTGAGCGGTGCGTACACGTCCGAGACGCTTTTGGTCGACTCGACCTCGCCGATGGTGCCGCCGGCCGCCACCTCGGTGCCCACCTCGGGCAGCGAGACGTAGACGACGTCACCCAGTGCCTCCTGGGCGTAGTCGGTGATGCCCACCCGGACCGTGTTGGCACCCCCTTCGACGCGCACCCATTCGTGCTCGGCCGTGTACTTCAACTCGTCGGGCACATCGGACATGCGCACTACCTTCCTGCCGAACATCCCTTGCTGAACGTCGCTCCCGGGCTGAGCGAACCGCCCTGACCCTACCCACCGCTTGCCGGCTCAACGCGAGGGCTTCGCGTACTTCGCCCTGGGCAATGCGCGGGTGACGGTGATCGCGACCGAGCTGCGTTCCGCGACGGTCAGGTCGCCGCCCTCGGTGCGCAACGTCGCGGCGACGCCGCCCGGGATGTTCAGCGCAGTGTCCAACGTCTTCGGGTCACCGATGGCCACGACGGCGTAGGGCGGCCGCAGGGTCTGGCCGTCGACCCGCACCGTGCCGTCCGCTCCGGTGAACGAAGTGTCGGTGCTGACCCGCACCGGCCCGAACGACATCGCCTCGGCTCCCGCGCCACGCAGTTCTTCCACGACGTCGAGCAGGTCCTCACCGCCCAGGCGGCCGTCGGGGTCGGACACGGTGATGTGCACGCCCGGCCCGGTGGCCGGCAGCGTGCCGAGCAGAACGCCGAGCGCCTGCTCCTCCGTGCGGGCCTGCTCGCTGGCCGCAGCCGAGCGATCACCCGAGTCCTTGAGCCGGAGCAGGCTGCCCTGCAGTTGGGTGATCTGCTCACGCAGCCGGTCGGCCCGGTTGTTCTGGTTGTCGAGGATGCTGACCAGGTCGTCCTCGCGCAGGCCGGACAGGTTGTCGCCCGAGGAGTTTGCGCGCACCTGAACGACGATCGCGAAGCCGAGCAGCAGCGTCAGCACGCCGATGACCGCGGCCGAGGAGTGCCGGCCGCCGAGCAGACCGCGGTTTCGCTGCGGCGCGAGGTGCTGCTCGCCGATCACCTCGTCGTCGTCGGCGTCGTCGGCGTCGTCGGTCATGCGTCAGGCCCGGAACAGGTGTCGACGAATCGCGGCGGCGTTGCCGAAGATCCGGATACCCAGGACTACGACGACCGCGGTGGAGAGCTGGGCGCCGACGCCGAGTTTGTCGCCTACAAAGACGATCAGGGCCGCAACGAGGACGTTGGAGATGAAGGACACCACGAATACCTTGGCGTCGAAGATGCCGTCGAGCCGGGCGCGCAGGCCACCGAACACCGCATCGAGCGCGGCGACCACCGCAATGGGCAGGTAGGGCTCCAGCCACCCAGGGACGGTGGGGCGCAGTACGAGGCCGAGCACGATGCCGAGGACCAGCGCGAGGCCGGCGATCATCGGCGGGTCGACGTCGGTGCGGGGGTGGGCTTGGGGGTTATCGGCACGGCATAGCGAAGCGTACCGGGGACACCGGCCCGCAGCTCGATGCGCGAGCGGGTGTCGACGGAGAAGCCGATCCCGTCGGCGCTGACGAGCGTCTGGTAACGACTGGCTACCGCGCTCTGTGCGAAGTTCGTAGACAGCGCATCGGCATCGCCGACCGCGGCGATGGTGTATGGCGCGGTGATCGGCTGGAAGTCGACGAGCACGGCCTCGCCGGCGAAGCGGATGGCGCTGGTCGGGGTCAGGCGGACACCGTTCACCGCGATCGCCTCAGCGCCGTCGGCCCAGAGCTCGTTGACCACGCTGCGCACATCGCGGTCGGTAAGCACGCTCGTCGCCGCAAGCGAGTCGCTGCCGACGCGGCCGTTGCTGGCCGTCGTCTTCGCCGCCTTGGGCCCGCGCAGCGTGACGGTGAGCCCGGGGCCGTGCACAGCAAGCTCGCCGGCCGCGACCTGCCCGCTCAGCCGCGCGCGCGCCGCCGCGCCCGAGCTCGGCAGCACCCGGTTCTGCTCGCTCGACAGCGACCGCTCGGCCTGTCCCAGCTGTCCGGCGAGCGTGTTGGCGCGCGCTTGCGCTGCGCGCACCCGCTGCACGAGCGAATCGTGCACCTGCTGGGTCTCGGGCGCGCTGCGGTGCGTGTGGTCGTAAGCCACAACCAGGACGAAGCCGATCAGCAGGCAACCGAGGGCGACGGCCGGACGGTCCCACGAGCGCCGCGCTCCGTCGGGCCCGTGCTGGGCAGCGGCCGCCGCGTAACCCGGGTCGAGGGTGTCGTTGACCAGGTCGATCAGCAGCTGCGCGGACTCGCGATTGGTGCTGCGCAACGACGGCGGCACGGGCGAGTCAGCCGGCACGTGCGGGCGCCCCGACCGGATTGCGGATCAGGCCGATCACCTGCCTGAGATACACCGCGCCGGCCCACACGTACAGCGTCGATCCCCAGATGGTGAAACCCCAGGCGATGGCCTTGCCGACGTAGGCAGTTTGGTTGTCGTAGGTACCGAGCAGCAACAGCGGGAAGGCGTAGAGCAGGCAGAAGGTCGCAGCCTTGCCGAGGTAGTGGACGGCGGGCGGTCCGTAGCCGGCGCGGCGCAGTAGCGGCAGCGCGACGGCCAGCACCGCGTCCCGGCCGACTATCACTATGGCCAGCCACAGCGGGATGATGTCGCGCAGCACGAGCCCGACCAGCGTGGCCAGGATGTAGAGCCGGTCGGCCAGCGGGTCGAGCAACGCCCCGAAGGTGCTCATCTGGTTGAGCGCGCGGGCCAGGACGCCGTCCAGCCAGTCCGTGAAGCCGGACACCGCCAACACCACGACGGCCCAGGCGTTCTCGTGCGGGCCGAGCACCAGGTACAGGAAAAGCGGGACACCGAACAGCCGCAGGATGCTCAGCGCGTTGGGAATCGTCCAGATCCGGTCGGCGCCCGGCGTGGTCTGCTCCACGATCGGGGCGGTCTCACTCATGCCGACCCCCTCACCGCGGCGCAACGTGCCGTCCCAGCCTATCCCGCGCTATGCGCTGGGGACCGCACCAAATTTCCAGGGCGATAACGAGCATTGCGTGGCTTGGTGACTCCCGGGTGATCAGCTTCGCGATCGGTGATCATCGCGATCGTCCTGGGCATTCTGACGGAGACAGTTCGCAAGCGTGCTGGGGGGCATTGCTTAGCGGCCGCGCAGAGTCCTTCGGGGGAAGACCTGCGTGTCCACCGGAGACCCACGGGTATTCCGGTGGCCTGTCGCACCATTCGCCAGGGGCGTCGGCATGCCGTCGGGGGGACGGCAGCCGTCGCCCCTGGCTATGGGTGCCGGGCACGGATCGTGCCTGCTCCCCACCCCTATCAACACTGTCGGGACGACAGGATTTGAACCTGCGACTTCTCGGCCCCCAGCCGAGTGCTCTACCAAACTGAGCTACGTCCCGCGACGGGTCAGCGTATCGCAGAGCAAAACTGTCCGACCCGGCCCATAACGTCATCGACATGTCGACGCGCGCCGAGCACACGGTCGAAGAACTGGCCACTGCAGTCGCGTCGTCTCGCTCCTGGCGCGGCGTGCTGCGGGCGCTGGGTCGACCGGATACGTCGGCCGGGACCTTCCGGGCCGTCCGACGGCAGGTGGACGCGTTGGGCATAGACCACAGTCACTTCACCGGGCAGCGCAGATGGTCGGACTCGCAGCTCGCTACGGCTATCGCCACGGCTGACTCGTGGCGCGAGGTGCTCGTTCGCCTCGATCTGTCGGACGGCGGCGGGAACCTTTCCGCGGTCCGCGGTCACGCCGCTCGGTTGTCCCTCGACCTCACCCGGCTCGACCGTCGGCCCGTTCCCGAGACCCAGACCTTCGATGCCCCAGCTGACCCGGCGCACCTGAGACGCGCGGGAACCATGCTCGCTGCAGCGTGGTTCACCCTGCACGGGTACGCCGTGTCCTGGCCTTTCGAACCCTGTCGCTACGACCTGCTGGTCGAGTGCGAGCGCGGCGCGACGCAACGCATACAGGTCAAGACCACAACGCATACCCGGTCCGGCTCGCCGCTCGTCGGGGTATCTGCCTCACGGCGCCGCGGACGTGCCGTCTACCTGCCCGACGAGATCGACCTTTTCTTCATCCTGACCGGCGAGCTCGACGCCTACCTCATCCCGATCGACGCGGTGCTCGGAATGCCGCAGCTGTCACTGGCGCGCTACGCCGCGTTCCGCGTCGCCGAGGGCGGGCGGTGGCTCGAGGCGCCGGTCAGCGCTGGCGCTTCTCCCTGACCTTCACCGAGATCTCGATCGGCGTGCCGGTGAAGTCGAAGTCCTCGCGCAACCGCCGTTCCAGGAAGCGTCGATAACCGGCCTCGAGGAATCCGGTCGTGAACAGCACGAACCGCGGCGGACGGGTGTCGGCCTGCGTCGCGAACAGCACGCGCGGCGCACGGCCCCCTCGGGCCGGTGGCGGGGTGGCCGCCAGGATGTCGGTGAGCCAGGTGTTCAGCCGTCCGGTGGACACCCGCCGGTCCCAGGACTCCAGCGACGTCTGCAGGCCGACGGCCAGTTTCTCGACCGCACGTCCGGTGCGGGCCGAGACGTTGATGCGCGGCGCCCAGGCGACCCGGGCGAGGTCACGCTCGATCTCGCGGTCGAGTTGCTCGCGGCGGTCCTCGTCGACGAGGTCCCACTTGTTGAACGCGATGACGAGCGCGCGACCGGCGTCGACGACGTCGGCGATGACCCGCTGGTCCTGCTCGCTGAGCCGCTCGGAGGCGTCCAGCAGCACGACGGCAACCTCAGCGGCTTCGATGGCCGCAGCTGTCCGCAGACTCGCGTAGTACTCCATGCCGCTGGCCTGATGGACGCGCCGCCGCAGGCCGGCGGTGTCGACGAACTGCCACGTCTGGCCCCCGAGTTCGACCAGGCTGTCGACGGGGTCGATGGTCGTGCCCGCGACGGAGTCCACGACCGAGCGGTCCTCGCCGGTGAGCTTGTTGAGCAGACTGGACTTGCCTACGTTGGGCCGGCCCACCAGCGCCACGCGACGCGGACCGCCCTCGACGTCGGTATCGGCCGGCGCGTCGGGCAGCCGGTCGAGCACAGCGTCGAGCAAGTCACCGCTGCCGCGCCCGTGCAGCCCGCTGACTGGGAACGGCTCGCCGAGCCCGAGCGACCAGAGCTCGGCGGTGTCGGACTCGAGGCGCTCGTCGTCGACCTTGGTGACGGCCAGCACGACCGGACGCTTCGCCCGGCGCAGCGTGCGGGCCACGGTGAGGTCGGTCTCCGTGGCGCCCGTGCGCCCGTCGACGACGAACATCACCAAGTCGGCGGTGACGACGGCCCGCTCGGCCTGCGCCGACACCATCGCCTGCAACCCGCGGGCGTCCGGCTCCCACCCGCCGGTGTCGACGAGGGTGAAGCGGCGCCCGTTCCACAACGCGTCGTAGGCGACGCGGTCGCGGGTGACGCCCGGGATGTCCTGCACGACGGCTTCGCGGCGACCCAGGATGCGATTGACGAGCGTCGATTTGCCGACGTTGGGGCGCCCGACCACAGCCACGACGGGCGCGGTGGGGATTACCTCGTCGTCGGTGTCGACGTTGTCTGGAGTGTCGGTCATGCGGCGGTCCTCGTCCCGGTCGGCGCGCTCTGCGTGACGAGGTCGGCCAGCGCCAGGCGGATCCGTTCGGTGGCGGCGGCCACCGTGCGTCGATTCAGGGGCAGGGCGTCGGGGTGCCGGGCGAACGGCACCGCTGGTCCGAACACCATGTGTGCGCTCGGCCGCGGCCACCGGTGCTGTAGCAGATCACCGGTGCCGTGGCAGGCCACCGGCACCACTGCTGCGCCCGAGCGCAGCGCCAGGTAGGCGGCGCCCGGTTTGGCGGTGCTCGCCAGCCCGTCGCCACGTGAGCCCTCGGGGAAGATGCCGACGACGCCGCCTGTACGCAGCAGCTCAAGAGTGAGCCGGATCGGCGCGCGGTCGACCCGTTGGCGCACCACGGGCACCTGTCCGGCGCCGCGCAGCAGCGGCACGAGTGGGCCGACGAACGCCTCGTCCTTGACCAGAAAGGTCACCGGCCGGGGCGCGAAGGCGAAGATCAACGGCCCGTCGAGGGCGGAGCGGTGGTTGCCGGCCAGCACGACGGCTCCGGTGGCCGGGACGTTCTCGAGCCCGATCAGCTGCACCTGACCCAGGCCGTGCGCGAGGCGGCGGCCGATCGTCTGCCGGCGGCGCAGGGCGGCGGAGCCGGTGATCCGGTCCGCCAGCGTGGGGGCATACATCAGTCCGCAGAGTTCGTGACGGCGTTCGCCAGCTCGACGAGCCGGTCGACGACCTCGCCGATCTCGAGGTCCGTGGTATCGAGCTCAATGGCGTCGGGCGACTGGGTGAGCGGGCTGGCGGCGCGGTTGCTGTCCAACCGGTCCCGGCGGGCGATGTCGGCGGCGATCGTGGCGACGTCGGCGCCGAGTTCACCGGCCCGCCGCCCGGCCCGCGCTTCGGGGCTCGCCGTGAGATAAACCTTCGGACGGGCGGTGGGCCAGACGACCGAGCCGATGTCGCGACCCTCGACGACGATGCCGCCGTCGCCGATCAGCTCACGTTGCGCCGCGACCAACTGTGCGCGCACGGCGGGTACGGCCGACACCGCGCTGACGGCGGCCGTCGTCCCGGGGCTACGGATCTCGCTGTCCACGGCCTCCCCGTCAAGGTGCACGGATACGGCCGTCGGATCCGTCGAGATCTCGATCTTGGCAAGTTCGACGACGCCGATGACGGCGACGCTGTCGTCGAGCTCGACGCCTGCGCGCAGCGCGGCGACGGTGGCTGCCCGGTACATCGCCCCGGTGTCGAGGTAGCGGGCCGAGAGCCGTTGCGCCAGTTGCCGGGCAACGGTCGACTTGCCGGTACCCGAGGGGCCGTCCAGGGCCACGACACCGGTGAACGGCGCGGGTGGGGTGTGCACAGGTCGAGGATACGGACGACCCGTCACTGGCGCCTACTGCGGCAGATCAGTACGCAGCGCCGCGGCCCCGCGCAGGTAGACATGCCGGATCTCGGCCCTCGGGCGAGTCGTCTCGACGTGTGCCATCAACCGCAACACGCGGGGCATCGCACCCGGGACGGCGATCTCCGTGGTGCACAACAGTGGCACGTCGACGAGGCCCAGCAACCGGGCCGCGTAGGCCGGGAAATCGGCGTCCAGATCGGGCGTGGCGGTGAATACGATGCTGATCAGATCAGCCGGGTCGATCTCGTTGCGAGCCAGCACCTCGGTCACCAGCTCCGACGTCCCCTGCAGGATGTCGTCGCGCTCGTTGGCGTCGACCTGGATCGCGCCACGCACCGCCCGTACCGCCACGTCAGTCACCCGTTTCCGTTTCCTCGATCGGTTCCGACGCCGGCGCGGTCTCGGCCAACCGGTGCAGCTCGGCCAGCTCGGTACGCGTCAGCGGGCGCAGCGTGCCGACGCGCAGTGCGCCGAGGCGCACAGGCCCGATGCGGGTGCGGACGAGTCGCGACACCGGGTGTCCAACCTCGTCCAGCATCCGGCGCACGATGTGCTTGCGGCCCTCGTGCAGGATCACCTCGACGATCGCCTGGTCACCCTGCGTCTGGACGACCTTGAAGGCGTCGGCCTTCGCCGGGCCGTCGTCGAGCTCGATCCCGGCGAGCAGCCGTCGACCGACGTCCTTGCCGATCGGCCCCGGCACGGTGGCCAGGTAGGTCTTCAGCACCCCGAAGGACGGGTGCATGAGGTGATGAGCGAGGTCGCCGTCGTTGGTGAGCAGCAGCAACCCCTCGCTGTCGTTGTCCAGCCGTCCGACGTGGAACAGGCGCTCCTCGCGGTCGGCGACGAGGTCGCCCACCGTCGGCCGTCCGCGGTCGTCGGACATCGCACTCAGCACGCCGCGCGGCTTGTTCAGCGCCAGGTGAACGAGGTCCCTGCGCACCACGATCCGGTCGCCGTTGACGTGGATGACCGCCGTCTCCGGGTCGACGCGCGCGCCCAGCACCGCGACCTCACCGTCCACGGTGACGCGGCCGGCCGCGATCAGGTCTTCGCTCACCCGGCGCGATCCGACCCCGGCCGATGCGAGCACCTTCTGCAGCCGGATGCCGTCGGGGAGCTCAGCCATTCCCTGACCCGCCGGCTACGTCGTCGATATCGTCGAGTCCGTCGATGTCGGGCAGCAGCGGAGCCAGCGACGGCAGCTCGTCCAGCGAACGCAACCCCATCTTCTCCAGGAACACGTCGGTGGTGCGGAACAGCCCACCTCCGGTGTCGGGGTCCTGGCCGACCTCGACGACAAGCCCGCGGGCGAGCAGCGTGCGCACCACGCCGTCGACGTTGACGCCGCGGATCGCCGACACCCGTTGCCGGGTGACCGGCTGGCGGTACGCGATCACGGCCAGCGTCTCGAGGGCGGCCTGGGTGAGGCG
This sequence comes from uncultured Jatrophihabitans sp., assembly GCF_964244045.1. NCBI lineage: Bacteria > Bacillati > Actinomycetota > Actinomycetes > Jatrophihabitantales > Jatrophihabitantaceae > Jatrophihabitans > uncultured Jatrophihabitans sp. Next base: position 183,102 of record NZ_CAXTHK010000005.1, read on the forward strand.
GGTGCGTTGCCCGTCGTGCAGGAAGTGCTCGACGATCTCGGCGTGCTGCGGGCGGGTGAACAGCCGGACTCCGCCGGCGATCTCGCGCAACTCGAAGCCCGCACTGCGCTCGTTGTAACCGGTGCGCAGCGCGTCCAGCGCCTCGGTGATCGCGGCGGTGGTCAGCTGCAGGGACGCGGCGAGGCTCGCGACACTGACCGGTGCCTCGACGACGAACAGGATCGCCTCGAGCGCCGAGGCGAGATCGACGGGGTCGGCCAGGCGCAGCGCGAGGTCGTCCGGCAGCTCGGTGTTGTCGAGCGCCACGGCGTCGCCCGGAGCAAACCCATCGGGTGCGGTGTCGCTCACCGCGGTCGCCCCGCCACCGAAATCCGGGTCAGTCATGCGTACTCCTCGTCGGCGTCGATCGACGCCTCCTCGCTGTCGTCCGTTTCCGAGCTGCCCGTCCAGCGGACCCGCAGCTCGGCGAGCGCGGCAGCCTGATCGAACGCGACCGAGCCGTCGCGGTACAACTCGAGCAGGCCGAGGAAGCGGGCCACCACCTCCAGCGTCAACTGGCAGTCGCCGACGAGCGCCCGGAAAGTCATCGCGCCCTGCCTGCGCAACCGGCTGCGCATGATCGCGATGTGCTCGGTGACACTGATCTGCGGGGCATGCACGTGGTCGGTCAGCACGACAGGCACCGGTTTCGGGGTCAGCGCGCCCGCGGCGATCGCAGCGAAGCGCTGCGGGTCGACGCCGATGAACACCTCGGGCAGCAGCTCGGCGAACCGCGGTTCCAGCTCGACGGCCCGGCCGTGCCGTCGAGCCTGCGCGCGGTCGAGTTCGGCGAAATAGGCCGCTGCCAGCTTGTACGCGCGGTATTGCAGCAGCCGGGCGAAGAGCAGGTCGCGAGCCTCGAGCAGCGCGAGGTCCTCCTCGTCCTCGACCTCGGCTGCCGGCAGCAGGCGGGCCGTCTTGAGGTCGAGCAGGGTGGCGGCGACGACGAGGAACTCGGTGGCTCTATCAAGATCAGCCGAAGTCCATAAGCCAACGCCGGCCAGGTAGCTGATGAATTCGTCGGTGACCTGCGACAGCGCGACCTCGGTGACGTCGAGCTGGCGGCGGCTGATCAGGTTGAGCAGCAGGTCGAACGGCCCCTCGAAGTTGTCCAGCCGGACCCGGAAGGACCGGTCGTCGGGCGCCACCTCGAGCGTCCCGGCGCTCAGCTCCGCGGCGCCCACGTCGTCCAGATAGGCCACGAGCTCGATCTCGTCGTCGAGCGAGGCGACTGTTGGGAGCTCGCTCACGAGCGCGCGATCACTTCGCGGGCCAGCGCACGGTACGCAGTCGCCCCCGCGGAGTTCGGCGCCCAGGACGTGATCGGTTCGCCGGCCACGGTCGTCTCCGGAAAACGCACGGTGCGGGCGATGACGGTCTGGAACACCGTGTCGCCGAACGCCTCGAGTACCCGCGAGAACACCTCGCGACCATGATTCGTGCGGCTGTCGTACATCGTGGCCAGGATGCCCTCGAGGCGGAGCTGGGGGTTGAGCCGATCCTGCACCTTCTCGATGGTGTCGACGAGCAGCGCGACCCCGCGCAGGCTGAAGAACTCGCACACCAGCGGGATGATCACCCCGTGCGAGGCCGTCAGCGCATTGACCGTCAGCAGACCCAGCGACGGCTGGCAGTCGATGAGCACGTAGTCGTAGTCACTGAGCACCGGCGCCAAGGCCCGCGCCAGCGTCTGTTCCCGACCGACCTCGGTGACGAGCTGGATCTCGGCCGCCGACAGGTCGATGTTGCTCGGCAGCAGGTCGACACCGGTGACGCCGGTCTTACGCAGCACGTCGTCGATGTGCACGCTGCGCTCGAGCAACAGGTTGTAGGTGGTGCGTTCCAGCTCATGCGGGGCAATGCCCAGCCCGGCCGACAGCGCCCCCTGCGGGTCGAAGTCGACGAGCAGCACGCGGCGACCGAGCTCGGCCAGTGCCGCCCCCAGATTGATCGTCGACGTCGTCTTGCCGACGCCGCCCTTCTGATTGCACAGCGAGAGGACGCGCGCCGGACCGTGCCGTTGCAACGGCGGCGGCTCAGGGATCTCGCGGTGCGGGCGGGCAGCGGCGGGATCGGTGGGTCCCTTGTCCTTCGCAGAGAACCCGGGTTCGGCCGGGAACAGCGCGTCGGCCGGATCGTCGGGACCCGAGCTGGTCATGTAGTGCGCCGCCCTCCCGTTCCGTCCGATCGCGTCTGAATCTATACCAGCGCAGTCCTGCGCCGACCGCTATCCGCGTGCCCGCGGCTATGCCCCTAGCCGCGTGCCCGCGGCTATGCCCCTAGCCGCGTGCCCGCGGGTGTGCCGTTGCGTAGACCTCCCGCAACCGGTCGACCGTCACCAGCGTGTAGATCTGCGTCGTCGTCACCGAGGCGTGCCCGAGCAGCTCCTGCACGACGCGCACGTCGGCACCGCCCTCCATCAGGTGGGTCGCGAACGAGTGGCGCAGCGTATGCGGCGACAACCCGTCGGCCAGGCCGGCGCGTTCGGCCGCCGTCCGCAGCACCACCCACGCGGACTGCCGCGACAGCGGCCCACCCCGCGCGTTGAGGAAGAACTTGGGGGTGCTGCTGGTCCGGTGTGAGCCCTGCGCCACCAACGCGGGGCGCGCCTGCACTCGATAAGCCGACAGCGCGTTCACCGCATAGGACCCCACCGGTACCCGCCGGTCCTTGCCGCCCTTGCCCCGCAGCAGCACCGTCTCGTCGACGAGGTCGAGATCGTCGACGTCCAGCCCCACCGCCTCCGAGATCCGCGCACCGGTGCCGTAGAGCAGCTCGAGCAGGGCGCGGTCGCGCAGGGCCAGCGTTGTGCGGGCGTAGCCGGCGGCGTCGAGCAACCGTTCAACATCCTCGACGGTGATTGCCTTCGGCAGCCGGCGCGGCGGAGCGGCCGGCCGCACCTCGCGCGAGACATCGACCTGGACCAGCCCCTCACGCAGCGCGAAGCGGTGCAACCCGCGCACCGCGACGACTGCCCGGGCAGCCGACGACGCCGACAGCGGCGCATGGTCGACGTCGCCCTCGCGCAGGTAGGACAGGAACCCGCTCACCGTCGCCGCTTCGACCGCCACCAGCGTGGTCACACCTTGCGCCTGCAGGTAGTCCTGGTAGCGCTCCAGGTCGCGCCGGTAGGAGGTCAGGGTGTTGGCCGCCACGCCGCGTTCCACTGCCAGGTGGTCGAGGAACCCACGCGTCACGGCTGCCGGCGCGTGCCGATCAGCGGTCGACGGTCGCGGCATCAGGCCTGCGGACGGGCCGGCCAGGGCGCGTCGGCCGGGCGCAGGTCACGCCAGTCGGTAGCCCGACCGTGCACGGCCGCCAGCAGCCCGGCGACCGACGCGGCGTTGGTGATGCTGCCCGACAACGCTCGGTGCACCGCCTTCGCCAACGGCTCGCGCTCGACGGTCATCGTCAGCTCCTCGCCGGTCGCCTGGAAGCCCTCCCGATCGACCGGTCGCAAACCGCGCGCCAGGAACACCCGCGACGCCTCGTTCGAGAAGCCGGGCGAGGAGTACAGGTCGAGCAGGACGTGCCAGGTGTCGGCCTCGAGCCCGGTCTCCTCGCGCAGCTCGCGCCTGGCAGCGTCCACCGCGGGTTCACCTTCGACGTCGAGCAAGCCGGCGGGCAGCTCGTCCAGCCGGACCCGGACGGGGTGGCGGTACTGGTTGACGAGCACCACCCGCCCCTCGTCGTCCAGGGCGAGGATCACGACCGCACCCTGGTGATCGACGACCTCGCGGATCGACGTCGAGTCGTCGCTCATCCGCACCGTGTCGCGGTGCACGGTGATGATGCGGCCCTCGAAGACGGTCTCGGAGTCGACGAGCTCGTACTCGTCCTGCTCGCTCATCGACTCTCACCCCGACCACTCGCTTCGCTCGGGCCCGGCCTCGCGCCGATAGGCGCGATCACTCTGTTCGCTCCGCAAGCGTCGCTCATCTAGACCTGCACGCCGGCCGGCTCCGGGTCGACCGCGGTGAGCTCCGGGATCTCGACCGGCAACCGCTCGGCGTCGTTGTAGTCCAGCGCGGCACCGATGAAGGCCTTGAACAGCGGGTGCGCGCGTGTCGGGCGGGACTTCAGCTCCGGGTGCGCCTGGGTAGCGGCGTAGAACGGATGGACGTCGCGGGGCAGCTCGACGAACTCAACGAGCCGACCGTCGGGCGACTCCCCCGACACCACGAGCCCGGCCGCCTCGAGGCGTTCGCGGTAGGCGTTGTTGACCTCGTAGCGGTGCCGGTGCCGCTCGGTCACCGACGTCTGCCCGTAGGCCTCGGCGACCACCGATCGCGGCACGAGCGCCGCCGGGTACGAGCCCAGCCGCATGCTGCCGCCGAGGTCGGCCTCGCCGGCCACCGCAGCGACCTGGTCGGCCATCGTGGCGATCACCGGCTCGGTGGTGTCGGGCGCGAACTCGGCAGAGTTCGCATCGGTGATCCCGGCAAGGTTCCGCGCGGCCTCGATGACCATGCACTGCAGGCCCAGGCACAGTCCCAGCGCGGGGATCCGCCGCTCGCGCGCGTGCCGCAGCGCACCGACCTTGCCCTCGATACCGCGAATGCCGAACCCGCCCGGGACTATCACGCCGTCCAGTCCCTGCAACGCGGTGGCGGCACCCACCGGCGTGTCGCAGGAGTCCGACGGGATCCACCGGATGTTGACCTTGGCGCGGTGGGCGAAGCCGCCGGCGCGCAGCGCCTCGACCACGGACAGGTAAGCATCGGGCAGGTCGACGTATTTACCGACGAGGCCGATGGTGACGTCGGAGCGAGGGTTGCGCACCCGGTCGAGCAGGTCGCCCCACACCGTCCAGTCGACGTCGCGGAACGACAGCCCGAGCCGACGCACGACGTAGGCGTCCAACCCCTCGGCGTGCAGCACCTTGGGGATCTCGTAGATGCTTGGTGCGTCGACGGCAGCCACCACGGCCTCCGCGTCGACGTCGCACATCAGCGCGATCTTGCGCTTGAGACCGTCTGGCAGGTCGCGGTCGGCGCGGCACACGATCGCGTCCGGGGCGATACCGATGCTGCGCAACGCCGCCACCGAGTGCTGCGTCGGCTTGGTCTTCAGCTCGCCGGACGGTGCCAGATAGGGCACCAGCGACACGTGCAGGTAGAAGCAATTGTCGCGGCCGACCTCGTGCCGGACCTGCCGAGCGGCCTCCAGGAACGGCAGCGACTCGATGTCGCCGACCGTGCCGCCGATCTCGGTGATGACGACGTCGGGCACCTGGCCATCCGGGCCGGGATCGCCCATTGCCCGGATGCGGTCCTTGATCTCGTTGGTGATGTGCGGAATCACCTGCACGGTGTCGCCGAGGTACTCGCCGCGCCGCTCCTTGGCGATGACGCTCGAATACACCTGACCCGTCGTCACGTTGGCCGAGCCGACGAGATCGGTGTCGAGGAAGCGCTCGTAGTGCCCGATGTCCAGGTCGGTCTCGGCGCCGTCCTCGGTGACGAAGACCTCGCCGTGCTGGAAGGGATTCATCGTGCCCGGGTCGACATTGAGGTACGGGTCGAGTTTCTGCATCGTCACCCGCAGCCCACGCGCCTTCAGCAGCGATCCCAGGCTCGAGGCGGTGAGGCCTTTCCCGAGGGAGGACGCGACGCCGCCGGTTACGAAGACATGTCGGGTGGCGTGCATTCTTCGCGTCGAGTCAGACCGTGTTGACTCAGAGCGTGTTGACTCAGAGCGTGTCGAGTCCTGTGCTGGCAGTCGATCCACGGAAGTTCACGCTAACACGCAGCATGCGCGTCTGAGGCGTGAGGTGGAATCAACTGGCCGGTGCAGGGAACAGGGCGTCGGCGCCGTTCTGCGTTCCGTAGTGCCCCACGCGGCCGCCGATCGCGTCGGCCAACGACAGCACCGCGGAGACCTGCCCAAAGGCGCTGTCGGCGTTGTCGACGGTGGCCACACCGGTGCGGTTGCCGCCCGGCGCACGCACGAGACCGACCAGCCCGCTCTTGTCGGCCGACGGATCGTCACCGGCGACGACCACGTGGCCGCCCTTCTTGGCCAGCTCGTTGACGAATGCCAGCTCGCTGGACTGGGCGTAGGAGTCCTTGGCCATCGAGCCCTTGGCGATCACCACGACGTCGGTGCTGGCCTTGAGTCCCGCGTCCGCGTCGACCATGTGCAACTGGCTGAAGCCGCCGAGTACCTGGGTGAGATCCGAAGGCTGACCCTTGCCGACCAGCACGAAGCCGAGCAGGGCTGCGCTGAGCTGCGCCGGATCGCTGGTCTCGGGCAGCGTGATGTCGATCGGATGGTTGGTTGTCGCCAGCGTGACGATCGCATTGCCCTGGCTGGCGTCGATATAGTCCTTGGTCAGGGACACCTGCCCGCTGACCGTGGCGCCGGCCGCGGCGATCCGGCTGCGCACGCCATTGCGCATCGTCTGCGTCGTCCCGGGCATGCTGACGACCAGCACCGAACGACCCTTCAGTCGGCCGGCGACCAGCTGCGCGCCGTACGTCGACGCGAATTGGCCGGCGTCGCTGACCTGGCCCTGCAGCGACTTGACCTGCGCGGCGAGGCGGTCGCGCTGGTCCTTGGTGTCGTTGACCTGGTTGCGCAGGTCTTTCGTGATCGGGCCGTTCAGGGCGGTGGTGCCCACGACGATGCCCAGCGCGAGCGCCAGGAATACCGCGACGATCGAGACGAGGTGATAGCGAAAAGAGATCACGAGAAGGAATCCTGTACCCAGTTGACGAGGTGGTCCCAGCCGTCGCCGATGCTCGACAGGTAGGTCTGTCCGGTGTCGGACACCGACAGTGCGGCGACGATGGCCACGAAAGCCGCGATCACCAGCAGCAGCAGCGCGGCGGCGGTAACGCGGGAACGGTAGAGCCGGGTGACGCTGCGCGCGTCGACGAGCTTGCTGCCCAGTCGCAGCCGGGTCAGGAACGAGGACGCCATCCCCTGACGACCGCGGTCGAGGAACTCGGTGAGGTCGGCGTGGCTGCCCACCGAGACGATCAGTTCGGCGCCGGCCTCGTCGGCGATCAACAGCGCGGCGTCCTCGCTGCCGCCGGACATCGGAAAGGTCAGTGCGGGAACGCCGAGGTCCTGGACGCGCAACAGGCCCGGCGCCCGCCCGTCAGCGCTGGCGTGCACCACCACCTCGGCACCGCAACCCAGCGCGGTGTCGGACACCGTGTCCATGTCACCCACGATGACGTGGGGGCGCAACCCGGCCTCGATCAGTGCATCGGCGCCGCCGTCGACGCCGACGAGCACGGGCTTGAACTCGCGGATGTAGTGGCGCAGCGCCTTGAGGTCCTTGGCGTGGTTCTGCCCGCGGACGACCACCAGAACGTGCCGGCCTTTCATCCGCGTGCTCAGTTCCGGGATGCCGACTCCGTCGATGAGCAGGTCGTGCTCCCGGTTCATGAACTCGGCGGTGTTGACGGCGAAGGCCTCGAGCTGGGCCGACAGCCCGGTCCTGGCCTCGCTCATCGAGGCCAGGACACTGGCGGCGTCCTGCACGGTGCCGGTGAGTACCGGGTCCTCGCCGATGTACAGCGTGTCGCCGTCGACGCGGATTCGCGTGCCCTCCCTGACTGCGGCGAAGACGTCAGGTCCGACATCGTCGAGCAGCAGGATGCCCTGCGCGACGATGAGCTCCGGCCCGAGGTTCGGGTACCGCCCCGAGATGCACGGCTGAGCATTGACGATGGCCACCGGCTTCGTCTTGATCAACGTCTCGGCGGTGACCCGATCGAGGTCGACGTGGTCGATGATCGCGATGTCACCGGGGTTCAACCGGGTCGCGAGGCGCGAGGTGCGGCGGTCGAGCCGGGCCACCCCGCTCACACCGGGTCGCACCTCGCTGCGGCGGCGCAGGGTTGCGATCTTCATGAACGCCGATGCTGCCACCCGGTGCCGTTGATTCGCGGTTGCCACGCGGGGCCGCTCGTCCGCGATGAGCGGGTGGTTACTCTGCGTGAGCGCGGCGCCGGGCCTTGGCCGCCCGGCGGCCAGGACGTTCGGTGGCGGCGTCGGCGAGCAGCTCCGCCGCGTGTTCGCGAGCGGTCGCGCTGTCGGACCCGGCGAGCATCCGGGCGAGCTCGCGCACCCGCTCGTCGTCGGTGACCACTCGCACGTCGCTCGCGGTGACCCCGGCTGATTTCCCGGCATCTCGCGTATCCACTGCGCCGGGCTTGTCCACTACGCCGGGCTTGTCCACTACGCCGGGCTTGTCCACTACTACGTGCCGGTCGGCGAAGGCGGCGACCTGGGCGAGGTGCGTCACGACCAGGACCTGCCGTTCACGGGCGAGGCGCGCGAGGCGACGGCCGACCTCGACAGCCGCGCGGCCACCCACGCCCGCGTCGACCTCGTCGAACACGAGCGTCGGAACCGGGTCGGTGTCGACGAGGCACACCTCGAGGGCGAGCATGACGCGTGACAGCTCACCGCCCGACGCGCCGCGCCCGATCGGCAGGGCCGGCGCGCCGGGATGAGGGCGCAGCAGCAGCTCAACGTCGTCCGCGCCCTCGGGGCCGACTGCAAGCTCGCGCCCCTCGACCGTCACGACGGCCCCACCAGTACTGACCGGGCGGGGGCGCACGTCGACCTCGACACGGGCGTCGGGCATGGCCAGGCCGGCGAGTTCAGTGCTCACCGCCGCGCTGAGGCGGGTCGCAGCCTCCCGGCGAGCGCCCGACAGGGCGACGGCCAGCTCGGCCACCTGCCCAGCGGCCGCGTCGCGCCGTGCGCGCAGCGCGGCGACGGCCTCGTCGGACACGTCGAGGTCGGCCAGCCGCTCGCGCGCCGCGTCGGCCCACCGCAGCACCCCCGCCAGGCTCGGTTCGGGCTCGTCGCAGTATTTGCGCAACAGGGCGCCGAGCGCGGCGCGGCGCGACTCGATCTGCGCCAACCGGGCTGGGTCGCTTTCCAGACCGGCGGCGTAAGAGCCGAGGTCGGCACCCAGGTCGGCGACGAGCGAGCTCACCTCGGCCAACCGGACGGTGAGCTCATCGAGCTCGGGATCGCCGCCCGCCTGGGAGCCGAGCAACCGGTCGGCCACAGCGAGCAGCGCCAGCACGTCGGCGGTGTCGGCGGCCGGGTCATCGGCGTCGCCCACAAGTGCGTCGTGCGCGGCACGAGCGGCGGAGGTCAGGGCATCGGCCTGTCCGAGCCGGACGGCCTGGCGGGTGAGTTCGTCGGCCTCGTCGGCCTCCGGGGCGACGTTCTCGATCTCGGTGATGCCGTGGGTCAGCAGATCGGCCTCGCGGCGCAGCTCGGCGGCGCGGGCCACCCGGTCGCTCAGCTCGGCATCGGCCCGCCGCCAGCTGGCAAAGGTCTGGGCGTAGTCGCCGAGGTCGAGCCCGGCGTACCGATCCAGGGCCGCGCGTTGGGCCACGGGCCGGACGAGGCGTAGCTGTTCAGATTGTCCGTGCACGGCGACGAGGTGCTCGGCCAGATCCACGAGGACGGTCACCGGCACGCCTGCGCCACCCGCGTGGGCCCGCGAACGCCCGGACCCGCTGACGACCCGGCGCAACAACAATTCCTCGGTCGTACCGGTGTCGCCATCAAGGTCGCCGCCCGCCTCGCGAACCCGCGCAGCGGCGGCCGTTCCGGTTGGCAGCACCAACCGACCGTCGACCGTCGCCTGCTTGGCCCCGGTCCGGACCCGCGCGGCGTCGGCGCGGCTGCCGAACAGCAGCATCAGCGCCGTGACGACCATCGTCTTGCCGGCGCCGGTCTCGCCGGTGACGACCGTCAGTCCGGGGCCGAGGGGAAGCGTCGCCTCCTCGATCACCCCGAGACCGCTGATCCGCAGCTCCTCCAGCACCCCACGAGGCTAACCGCAGGGTGCGCCCGGCAGCGGTACGCGCTGTGGACGACGGTGTTCAGTCCCCCATTCTCGCTCCGCAAGCGTCGCTCAGTCGTCCTCGTCGGGCGGCGGGGGTGAGGCCTCGCGCAGGCTGCGCACGGGCAGCTGGAACTTCGACACCAGCCGGTCGGTGAAGGTGACATCGCCGAGCCGGACGACCCGCACGGGAAGCGCACCGCCCTTGATCCGCACGCGGGCACCGGCCTGTACCGGATACGACCGGCGCCCGTCGCAGCTCAGCACCGCCGCGTGGGTGGCGCTGACCAGCTCGATGTCGACCGTTGAAGAAGGCGCGACGACGAAGGGGCGGGCGAACAGGGCGTGCGCGGCGTTCGGGACGATGAGCATGGCGTCGACGTTCGGCCAGACGATCGGGCCGCCGCTCGAGAAGGCGTACGCGGTGGAGCCGGTGGGCGTGGCGCACAGGACGCCGTCACACCCGAAACGCAGGAACGGGCGCTCGTCGACAGCCACCGCAACCTCCAGCATGCGTTCGCGGTTCGTTCGTTCCAGAGAGGCCTCGTTCAACGCCCAGGCCCGGCTGACGATCTGGCCGTCGACGATGACCTCGGCGTCGACCGTCACTCGCTCGTCGATCTCGAAGGAACCTGCGGTCAATGTGGCGACGGTGTCATCGAGCTTGGCTGGCTCGGCCTCGGCCAGGAATCCGACGTGGCCGAGGTTGACGCCGAGCATCGCCACCCCGGCTGGGCGGGCGAGTTCGGCCGCCCGCAGCAGGGTGCCGTCGCCGCCGAGTGCGATCACGAATTCGCAGTCCTGCGCAGCATCGGCCTCATCCATCACCCGCACGCCGTGGCCGACACACGCCGCCGCCTCGCTCGGCAGCATCCGGACTTCGAAGCCCGAGTCGTGCAGCAGCGACGCCGCGCGGGTGGCGAGCTCGATGATGCGCCGGCGTGAGGTGTGCGCCACGAGCAGCACGGACCTCATGTGGCGGTTCCGGCGGCGGCCCGGTGTACGGCGTCGTCTGCGGTGTCATCTGCGATCACGGTGGCGGTGATCTCCTCAGGGCTCAGGCCCTCGCCGTCGGTTCGACGCAGCCACAGAAAGAATTCCACGTTGCCCGACGGGCCGGGCAGCGGACTGCGCGTTACGCCCTGCGCAGACCAGCCGAGGCCGGCCGCCACACCGGCGACGTGCACCACCGCGGCGGCGCGATGCTGCGGGTTGCGCACGACTCCCCCGGCCCCGAGCCGTTCCCGCCCGACCTCGAACTGCGGCTTGACCATGGGTAGCAGGTCACCGTCGGGTGCGGTGCAGCTCGTCAGGGCGGGCAGCACGATAGGGAGCGAGATGAACGACAGGTCGGCCACGGTCAACCCGGCTGGCCCGCCGATGGTGTTCGCGTCGAGCGTTCGCACGTTGGTGCGGTCCATGACCTCGACGCGCTGGTCGGTGCGCAAGGACCACGCCAGCTGCCCGTAGCCGACGTCGACGGCGACCACGTGTGCCGCGCCGGAGCGCAGGAGCACGTCGGTGAACCCTCCGGTCGAGGCACCGGCGTCCAGACAGCGACGGCCGGTCACGACGATCTGCGGGAACGCTGCTAGCGCGCCGGCGAGCTTGTGCCCACCCCGCGACGCGTAGTTCGGATCGTTGTCGTCGGAACGCACCCGCACCGAGGCGTCGCCGTCGACGCCGGTGGCCGGCTTGCTGGCCGTGACCCCGCGCAGCTCGACCCGACCCTCGGCGATCAGGGTCGCCGCGTGCTCGCGTGAGCGCGCCAGGCCGCGCCGGACCAGTTCGGCGTCGAGGCGCGACAGTCGTCGGGCCATGCGCTCAGGCGTCGTCGATGGCCACGAGCGCGTTCTGCAGCTCGGTGTGCGCGGCCTGGTAGACGTCCGGTTGCTCGTGCAGCGGCAGCTGGTGCACACCGTCGAGCCGGGCCATTGCCGCGGCCACCGGTAACCGTGCGCCCGCGGACCCGGCATCCTCGGGTGGGCCAGCGGATGGCTCGAACGCAGTCACAGGACTCCTGACGTCAGACGATCCGGGTCGGACCGGACCCGTTGCGGCGCCTCGGCTCGACGGTACTGGTTCGGGCCTGCGGTAGCGTCGAAGTTGTTCTGATCATGCGTCCCCAGGTGCCTCGAACCGGTACCGCTGTGAACGGAGTTCCGGTGGCCAGTCTGCAGGAGTGCGAGCAGGCCCTGCACCAACTCGCGGACCGGATGGCGGAAAAGGACCCGGGACAGCGCACGACCGGCTTCGATCGCTCGCTGAGCTGCACGATCCGCGATCTCGGCGCCGTATTCGGCGGCCGGTTGCATGACGGGCTGTTGCTGGACATCAAGCAGGTCGACAAGGCGGCCGGCCAGATCAAGCTCGACCTCACCGGAGACGACCTGGTGGCCCTGGTCGCCGGCTCGCTGAACCTGGCATCGGCCTGGGCCAGCGGCCGGGTGAAGGTCAATGCCGGGGTCCGGGACATGATGAAGTTGCGCTCCATCTTCTGACCCCCGATCGCTCAGCCCGCACATCACCCCACCCGACTCGGGTTCCTGTCGTCGGCGAGCCGCTACTGAGCGTCGATGCGCAGCCCGGCGAGCATGTCGCCCGCGTCGTGGGAGTCGCCGGCAGAAACCACCACCTGCTCTGCCGCAGCGTCTGTTCCCGCCCAAATCGCCGCGCACAACGCTCTGATCGCGTCGAGCTGGTCTTCGCCGTAGCCAGAACCGTCGAGCGAACTCGACTTCGCGGGCCGGCGGTCGACCCCCGCGTTTGGGCGCTGCGCATCGTCGGACACCGAGTCCAACAAGGCCCGGACGTCCGCCTGTCCCGAACGTTCGGCCGACGCCCGCCACCGACCGCAGCGGGCTGCGGATCCATCGACATCGACTTCGGGGTGCACCATCAGGATCTCGCTCAGGTCCTGCCCCAGGTAGGTCGGACGGTGCAGCGCTCCAGCCCGCAAGAGGTCCGACAGCGTGGTCACTCCGGAGAAAACCAGCACGCTGTCGCAGCCGACGGCGTTCGCGCCCTCGATGTCCGTGTCGAGCCGGTCGCCCACGACCAGCGGTGTCGCCGCCCCGGTACGCAGCACCGTCTCGCGATGCATCGTCGGATCGGGCTTGCCGGTGACGATCGGGTCCACTCGGGTTGCAAGCTGCAGGGCCTTGACAAGCGAGCCGTTGCCCGGCAACGGGCCGCGAGGTGACGGGACCGTGGGGTCGACGTTCGTCGCCACCCACGGCACCCGGCGGTTGATCGCCACTGCCCCCTCGGACAGCAGCGTCCAGTCCATGGTCGGTGAGAATCCCTGGACCACGGCATCGACCTGCCCCTGCGCGTCCTGGACCGGCGTCAGCCCTCGCTCGAGGAGTGCCTCGGTCAGGCCGGTGGTGCCGAGCACCAGGACCCGCGCCCCGGCAGGCAGGCGATCGGCCAGGTACCGGGCTGCAGCTTGCGAGGAGGTGATGACCTCTTCCGGCTCGGCGGCGATACCCAGCTCGGTCAGGTGCTGGGCGATGGTCTGCGGAGTGCGCGCCGCGTTGTTCGTGACGAAGGCCAACCGCATCCCGTCGCCGCGCGCCTGTTCGAGCGCCTGTGGCACGCCAGGTACGGCGTCGGGTCCGACGTAGACGACGCCGTCCAGATCCAACATCGCCACGTCGTAGCACTGCGAGAGTGGACGCGTCGAACCGCGCAGAGGAGAGCTCACGGGTCGCATGATTCCACGACCCGGACGCTGCGTACGATCGCCAGACATGAACCCAGACGGCAGCGTCAACGCCGCCGGACTCAGCCAGGGTCTGTCGTTGGCTCCGTTCCGCGCGAGCCGGCCGCACGGTTCGCCGGAGCACATCGCGTCTCTGCTCTGCCCGCCCTACGACGTCATCGATGCGGCGCAGAAGGCCGAGCTGCTGCGCGCCAATCCGGACAACGCGGTCGGCGTGATCCTGCCCGACCCGACACCGGAGGGGTACCGGCGCGCGGCGCAGGACCTGACCCGTCGGGTGCACGACGGCCTGTACGCGGTTGACGACGCACCGGCGTTGTACGTGTACGAGATGAGCGACGGCGACCAGCACACCACCCGCGGGCTCGTCGGCGCGGTCGAACTGCGCGATCCTGCCGACGGAGTCGTCCTGCCGCACGAGAACACCATGGCCGGCCCGGTAGCCGATCGGCTCGAGCTCATGACTGCCACCGACAGCGACCTTGAACCCATCTACCTCGTGTACGACGGCGGCGGCCCGGCGTCGGGGGTCACCCGCGGTGTCGATTCGGCGGAGCCGCTTGCGCAGGCCACCACGCCGGACGGGATCACCCACCGGTTGTGGGCAGTCACCGACCGCGACGCGCACGCGGCCGTGTCCGACGACCTCGCCGGCCGACGCGCCCTCATCGCCGACGGTCACCACCGCTACGCGACCTACCGAGAACGGCAGCGCCGACGACGGGGCATCGACGGCCCGGGGCCGTGGGACCGTGGCCTGGCCCTGCTCGTGGACTCCACCGACTACGGCCCGCAGGTGCATGCCATTCACCGTGTCATTCCCGGTCTGTCGTTCGCCGACGCCGTCGAGCGCCTCGGCGGGTTGGGGCACGCCGAAATGCTCGACACCGCCAGATCGTCCGAGAATCCCGCGCCGCCGCCGGAGGCGGATGGCATGCGAGGTTTCGCGGTGGTGGTCACGGACGGCGGGCAGACTGCCTTGCTCACCGACCCGGACGGGACGCTCCGTCGCGCCGCACAGCGCCCGGGCGACGTGCCGGCATTGAGCGGGCTGGACGTAACCGTGCTGCACCGTGGCCTGATCGAGCGGGCGTGGGGTGTCGTCGACGATGTCGACACGGTGAAGTACGCGCACTCCGTCGACGAGGCGATCCGCGATGCACGTGACTCGGGGGGCATCGCCGTCCTACTTCGCGCGACTCCGGTCGCCGCGGTGACCGCGGTTGCAGCAGCCGGCGCTCGGATGCCACGCAAGTCCACCTTGTTCACACCGAAACCGGCATCGGGCCTGCTCATCCGACGACTCATCGACCAGGACGGGTGAGCCGGATCGTCTCCACGTCGACGGTATAGCGACTGGTCGGGCCGGACTCGCTTCGCCAAAAGCGACGTTGCAGGCTTCCCTTGACCTCCATCTGGTCCCCGGGCGCAGCACGGCCCAGGGTTCGGCGCACCCGCGCCCGGACACTCGCACAGTCGATGCTGTCGACCTTCACCCGTCCGCCAGGACCCCGACTGACGGTCAGGCGGAAGGTGGCCATCACGTCGCCGCTGGGTAGCTCACGGACGACAGGGTCGTCGGCCAGTCGGCCACGCAGGAACACGCAGTTGTCCGCCGCGGGCGGATCCTCGTTCGTTGTCATCTCAGCAGCGTGCCGGTATCACCACGACCGCGACTGTCTGCTTGCGCCGCTGTGGACGAAGCAAGGCTCAGTGGACGGGTAACGGGAAACTGTCAGAGGGCAGTGCTGGGGACCGGGGACTACAGCAGGTCGGCCGCGCGCTGAGCAGCATCAAGTTCACCGTCCGGGTCCAGAGCAGCCGACGCGGCGAACCACGTAGCTGCCTCCTCGGTGCGACCGGCTGCCTCCAATGCGTCGGCATAGGCGTACCAGAGCCGCGCGGAACCCGGTCGCGGCCGATCGCGGTCCAGGCCACCACGAGCAAGCATGGCCAGCGCAGCGTCGAGCTGGCCCAGATCACGCCGTGCGCCGGCGATGACGATGAACAACTCGACGCGGGACTCGGGGTCCAACCGCCCCGCACCCGGGTCGCTGAGTAGGCGTAACGCCTGGGCCGGCCGGCCAAGCGCCCGTTCGCAGTCGGCCATCAACGCTAGGTTGCGCGCATCGCCGCCGATCCGTCGAGCGGTGCGCAGTTCAGTGAGCGCCTCGGCCCATTCCTGCGCGTGATAGGCGGCAACGCCGACGGCTTCACGCACCGCACCGACTCGCGCGGCTCGCGCCCGTGCGGCGCGGGCGAATTCCAGTGCGCGTCGGGGGTCGGTGTCGACCGCCTCGCCCGCGGCGACCAGGTAGCGGGCCACCGCTTCCGCGTTCGGCTTGCTCAGCGATCGCAGTTCAATGCGGACGTCGCGGTCGAGCAGCGACGGGTCGACATCCTCCGGCACCGGTGGATAGGACGACGTCGCAACCGTCGCGTACGCAGGCTTTGCGTTCGGGCGTACGTCGCGCCGCGGATAACGCTGCTCGCGGCTTTCCGGGTTGGTGAAACGTTCTTCGGAGGACAACTGTCGGTCGTTGCCGCGAGCAGGCCGGGACGAGGTCGTCCGACGATCATCAGAGTTTGCACGGAACGGACGCGTGGGTCCGGACCTGCGAGCACCGCGGGCGTCCGGGGTACGGGGGTTACCGCCGCGGCCCTCAGGTTGACGATTGTGACCCTGAGGGTCGGTTCTCCCGCGTGCATCGCCGATGGGAGGGCGCTGACCACCGCCGGCACCACGTGCCGGCTCGTCGCGACGCTGGCCGCCGCGACGCGGCTCGGTGCTGTTCCGGTGGCCGTCGGAGCCGCTGCGGGCCACGTCCGTTGTGCGCGGGCCTCGACCACCACGTGCACCTGAACCCCCATGGCCGACCCCCGAGCGATCGACCGGGTACGCGTCGGAGTCACGATTCGACCGAGGCCGCTCGGCCGAGTGTGGTCGGAAATCGCCTGACCGGGCAGGTCTTGCGCCCGATCGGTGGGCAGGCCGCCCGGCCGAAGTTCCCGACGCCGAGCCGCGCGACGAGGCACTACCGGCATCGTGGCGTGGGCCGGAGGACTTTGAGACGTCGGGGGTGCGCTTGGCGCGACCCGGAACCGATCGGTCTGATGTTGACATAATGCAATTTCCTATCCTGGACACAAATGCAATGAGGGCCACCCGGTAAGCCGGGCGGCCCTCATTGGAAATTGTGTCCGGCGACGTCCTACTCTCCCACGCAGTGGCCCGCGCAGTACCATCGGCGCTGAGAGGCTTAGCTTCCGGGTTCGGGATGGGACCGGGCGTTTCCCTCTCGCTATGGTCGCCGAAACTCTATGGAGATATGGCCCGCACCGTCTTTCTTCAAAGACGGGGACCGCACCTCGGGAACTGCACAGTGGACGCGTAGCAACACTGACCGAAGTCAGCGAAGATTGTGTTTGTGGTAAGTCCTCGGCCTATTAGTACCGGTCAGCTGCACGTGTTACCACGCTTCCACTTCCGGCCTATCAACCCGGTGGTCTAGCCGGGGGCCTTACTCCATAAAGGATGGGAGATCTCATCTTGAAGCGAGCTTCCCGCTTAGATGCTTTCAGCGGTTATCCCTTCCGAACGTAGCCAACCAGCCGTGCTCCTGGCGGAACAACTGGCACACCAGAGGTTCGTCCGTCCCGGTCCTCTCGTACTAGGGACAGCCCTTCTCAAGTCTCCTGCGCGCGCGGCGGATAGGGACCGAACTGTCTCACGACGTTCTAAACCCAGCTCGCGTGCCGCTTTAATGGGCGAACAGCCCAACCCTTGGGACCTACTCCAGCCCCAGGATGC
>NZ_CAXTHK010000006.1:0-164880 GCF_964244045.1 uncultured Jatrophihabitans sp.
TGCAAATGTTCGCACGCAGTAGTGGATATGGGCACCCCCGGCGCCCTCGAGCAACGTTCACGTTCCGCAGGAGGATTCCCCTGCGAGACGACCCTCGTGAGCTCTCGGCGAGATGAAGTTCAATGCCTTGACACCGCCGGGACCGTCCGCAGGCGGGTCGGCTAATGAGACGGGGCAAGCTGCCCCGCTTTGCGCAATCATGAGGACATGGATCACCGCACCCTGGCTGACCCGGTCACGCTCGATGTGGGCACGATGCCTCGAGATCGTCTACTGAAGGTGCTCCGCGAGAAGCGGGTCCAGCTAAACGAGTCGGCAGAAGTGCTGCTCGACGATCCCATCTACGATCGGCCGGAGCCCGAGTCGGTGACCGTCGTTGAGCGTTCTGTTAGCGACCTGGGATTAGTGAGTGGCGCAGTTCTGCGTCGGGTCTTCGGGGCGGCGCGGGACCGTGGTTTGGCGCTGTGCCCACCGACCACGGGCCCTTACCTCCGACTCGCGTTGCACGCTCAATCGACAGCCCCGGACGCGGTGGTGTCGAACGGCAAGGCGCCATCGGGGTCATCACCGTTGCCGCGCCCCCGCTGCAAGTCGACGAGGACTACCCAAAGGGTTTCTACCTTCGAGTGATCACCGGCCAACCCTGGCTCCGGGGCTACCACTGCGGCAGCGGCGAACATGTATGGGACCCCAGCGACCGATTCGTGTTCAGGTGTCCTGCTCGCTAACGCTGTACGGCCCGCGTTTGCCGCTGTCACCTTCGTCGGTTGCCGATCGGTCACTGGGACGAGACTCGACCCCGCGCCGTCATTCGCCAGGCAAGGAACAGGGCGATGCCGATCACCCAGGCCGCCACCACTATGGCGCTATGTTGATGACTAGACGTCGCTTGATTGCTTGAGGCTCTGGCCACCAGCAAGGCCCACGGGCCTACACAGATCAGTAGGGCGGGCAAGACGTCGCGCCGGCCGGTTCGCGAGCCCAGGGAGATGGCTGCGGCGACGCCGAACGCGATGAGCACGATCCTCGAGATGCCGGCCAGCACCAGGGCATTGCCGACATACGCGGTGTTCGCGGGATGCCACGCAACTGCGACGCGGCAGCAAAGGGCAAGTGCGGCGGCGACCACGAATGTGCCGCCAACCAGGCATGTGCGGGCGGATGCCGCTGTCCGGATCACAGGACGCACGCCGAGCGCCAACAGGTTGAGCAGCAGCATCGCTGCGAGCAGGAACAGTGCGGGTCGCCGGATCTCCAAGGGACCGGCGTAGGCCGCCGAGACAATGGTCGCAACGATCGAACCAGTGAGAGCCCACCGCGCGGCGGTCTCGCGCCCGGCCCCGACGAGCAGGCCGCTGATGACCCAGAGGATGAATACGACAGTGCCCGCTGAGGCCAGCGGGTGCGTCACGCTGTGCGCAGGAGGCCTCGCCGAGATTGTCAGCGGCAGTGCCTACTAGGCATGGTCGACGCCGAACGGGCGCCCCGGTAGGCGACCGCTCAGCGCGACTGTCGCGGTCCCTTCGGGCACCGCCAGCTTGCCGGTGGGCAGCTGCCCCCGCTTGCCCCGCCCGGAGCAAAATCCCGCACGGGGGCGCCAAACGACACGGCTGGTCCGTTGCGATGGCGGTTCGATCATGAAGCCCGCTGCTCGGCGCTTGCGCTGGTCGGCAGCGACTGGCCGGGGCACCGCGACAGGACGCGAAACATTGCCGCCTGCTCGGCCGCGTTCACCCAGAGGTGGTACTTTGCCTTCACTGCCACCTGGCGAGCCACGTAGGCACAGCGGAAGCTTTTGTTCGGAGGTAGCCAGGTGGCGGCGTCGCCGTCGCCCTTGGACTCGTTGGTCGAGCCGTCCACCGCGAGCAACTCCAGCGGATCGTTGGCCAGGTCGACCCGTCGGGCTTGTGTCAGCTGCTGCGCACCGGTCTGCCACGAATCCCCCAACGCCACGACGTGATCGATCTGCACGGCTTGCGACGTGCGCACGCCGCGAGTGAAGTTGATCGTCTTGCCGGTATAGGGGTCGTGCAGCACACCGCTGAGCACGACGCATCGTCCCGCCGCCGAGCGCGGCGGTCGGTACTTGCAGACGATCGTCGCGAGATCACGTGACAACACGTCCTCCCGCGTCGACAGGCCGTCGGCACTCCACGGCGCGTCGCTCTTGTCGGTCCAGGCCGCGCCGAACTCGCTGCGCGCATAGCCGGTCATGGGCGCCCGCCCCTTGACCGGCAGGGATTGCAGCACGACCAAAGCAGCGCCCGCTGAGGCTGTCGCGGCCGGGGACACCATCGGCTCCCGTGCCGTCGCACTGCCCGGGGCCGACGTGGTCGAAACCGCGCAACCGCTTAGCGATAGGACGGCGACTGTCAGCACGGGCAACCAGCGCCGGAAATCTCTGGACGTCACGACGTTCCCCCGCTCTTCGTCGCTCTCGTCGCTTCGAAACGGTGCCGGCCATCAAGTGTCGCAGCCGTTGTGCCCGAGCGGGTTGTCGGTGTCGTCGGTCCATGCCGTGCCGAACTGGCTACGGGCGTACCCGGTCTTCGGCGCCCGTCCCTTGACCGGCAGCGTGGCCAGGGCTGTTAGCGAACCGGGCCGGGCGTGGACGGTCGTACTGGGCGCCGCGGTTACCGAGCCGGCGTGCGTGGTGCCGGTGGAGGTGGGGCTGATGCACGACGTCAGGAGCATGACGCAAGCGGCTATAGCAAGGTTCCTCGAGGCGCGAACCCGACGACCGCGCACGTGCACCACGGTGCACTCTGGGCCGAAACGCTGGGTGATCAGGTGTGACGCACTGTTGCGAGATGCGAGTGCACGCGCACGAGCGACGCGCCGAGGCGCGGGATCGCGTCCAGAGCGAAGTTGGCCACCACGCCCGGGCGCAGGACGAGGCAGTACGTCGAGCCGCCGAACTGGAAGCAGCCTAGCTCGTCGCCCTTGGCCAGGTGATGGCCTGGCACTATCTCGGGGTCGAGCACGCACGACGACACGTCGACCATGCCCACCTGGACGACGGCCACCTGGCCGATCGCCGGGTTGTCGGCGTCGATGATGAAGATCGCCCGGGTGGCGACGTGCGCCAGGTAGCCCTGAGAGTTCTGCGGCTCGAACGACGCGTCGCCCTCGGCGTCGGCCTCGGAGTAGAACGTGCCGTTCTCGACGAAGGCCCGCACCACCGTGCCGGCGACCGGGCTGTGCCAGCGGTGGTAGTTGGTGGCGCTGAGGAAGGCCTGGTAGACCGTCCCGTCGACGAACTGCTCGACGGACTCGTCCCCGGCGAGCATGTCCTGCAGCGAGTATGGCTGGCTCTTGATCCAGAACCGGTCCTGCCGCTGCACGCCGGTGGCCAGCGCATACGGCGTCGCCTCGCACGGGGCGACGATCACCGAGTCGTCGTCGGGGGAGGCCACGGGTCGAGCCCCGGGCTTGAGGCGCCGGGTGAAGAAGTCGTTCCAGGAGCGGAAGCCCCAGAACTCGTCATCCGGGTCGTGCTCGAAGTCGGCCATGCCGACGGTCTGCTGCGCGGCCGACGACTTCCAGCCGTTGTCTCCGTCGTTGAGGACGTAGCGCGAGTCCGGGCTGTCGAGGAACTCGCACCAGGCCCGCAGCACCGCGTGCAGGGCGACGTTGATGCGGCGGTCGCGGTAGGCCGCGAAGCCGGCGGTCGTGCCCATCGTCCAGTCCAGAACCGCGGCCAGGGGAATCATGACCATCGCTTCGCTGTCGAACTCCGGCGCCATCGTCAGCACCTCGTTCATCAGCGCGAGTAGCTGGGGGACGTCGTCGATGTGGCGCTGGCTGTACCGGCGCGAGCCGCCCGGCTCCTGCTCGATCATCTGGTGCACGTACATGCGCACGATCGGGTCGGCGTCGATCAGCTCACGGAACTCGACCAGCGACGGGTGCAGCAGGCGATCCGCGTGGGCGTGGGCCCGCTCTCGCAGCGCAGCGAGCCAGTTCTCGAGGTCGTCCTGCTGCGGGAGCCAGCCGGCCTGACGCAGGATGTGGGGGGTCATGTCGTCACGGTGCCCGACGGTGCTGCGGGGCGAAACGCGTTCTCAGCTTGACTCTGCGGTAGCGCGCAAACCGTCCAGGACGGCTTGCGCCTCACGCCCGGCGCGGTCCTCGACACCGGCCCGCGCTGCGAGCCGGCCCAGCTTGCCGCCCGGAAGCGTGTAGTCGATGTCGATGGACAGCCGCGTGTGGCCTCCGTCCAAGGATTCCAGCCGCTGGGTCAGCGTGTACCGCACGCCGGGCGCGAGGGTGCCTAGGCTGCTCAACATCGTCCCGGGCTCGATCGCTACCACCTCCCAGCGCGAAGTGACCTTCATGCCGAGCAACCGTCCGACCTGGACGTAATGCTGCCCGACCTCCGTCAGCCGCTCGGGTGCCTCACGCACCTCCTGGGTGCTCTCGGAGTACTCGGGCAGCCGCCGGACGTCCTCGAGCAGGTCCCACACCCGCTCGCGCGGTGCAGCAATGTCGGTGTGTCGACGGATCGTAGCCACGACACACGCGTACCCGCCGCGCGGCCCTGCCTGTCACCTCGCGCGAGCCGGGTGGCGGTGGATACGTTGAACGGATGTCCGACGCGCTCTCCGACGACGAACTCGCCTACCTCGTCTCGGTTCTCGACCTTGCCCGCGAGGGCCGCACCGACGAGCTGCTGACGGCGATACATGCCGGTGTGCCCGCGAACCTGACCGGCGCGAGCGGCGATTCGCTGCTGATGCTGGCGGCCTACTACAACCATCCGGACACCGTCGTCGCGCTGCTGGACGCCGGCGCCGACACCGAGCGCATCAACGACCGGGGGCAGACGGCCTTGGGTGCGGCGGTCTTTCGCCAGAGCGAAACCAGCGTCCGAGCCCTGCTCGACGTCGGCGCCGACCCGCACGCCGGCGGGCGCTCAGCCGTCTCGATCGCGGAGTTCTTCGAGCTGACGGAGATGGCGAAGCTGCTGCGCGCAGTCTGACCCAGGGTCAGACCGGTCAGAGCAGGCTGCGCAGCCGGGCGATGAGCGCGTCCTTCACCGCGCTGGTGACCGCCGCGTTGACGCGCTTGTTCAGCTCGTCCGGATCGTTCAGCTCGCCGAGCACCGCACGTAGATCCAGCTTGTTGATTGCCCGACGCAGCACGTCGTCGGTCTTGAGGTTCTTGTCGATGAACGAGTCGGGCAGCGCGCGCAGCGCGGCCTTGAGGAAGCCGTTCAGGTTCGACTTGCCGAGTGCCTCGTTGGCCAGGCCGGACGAGCGTGGCAGGGTGCCGTCGGCCTTCATCCGGGTCACCGCACCGAGCAGCCCGGCCCGCACGGCGTTCACCTGTGCCGTCGTCCGCGGGCCGGGTTGGGCGAGCTGCAGCGTCAATGCCTCACGACTGGTATGCAGGCGGCACGCGGCACCGTCGAGGCCGATCAGCACGAGCCGCTCGGTGAGTCCCTCGATCCCCTTCGACACCGACGTCACCGGCCGGGCCACGCACGGGTCGGCCGGCCGCAGCGGCGTGTAGTCCCCACCGCCGTGGGCGACCTGCACGCCGAGGACGCCGGCCACCAGCAGCACAGCAACAGCCACCAGCGTCATCGCCCGCCGGGGGAGCGAGGACGTCACGCCACGCGCCGACGGACGAGGGCCAATGACGCCAGCGCCGCCAGGGCCAGCCCGGCCGCGATGAGGAACGAGTCGCGGAATGCTCGGTTCGCGGCCCGCTCGAGCTGGCTGTCTAGGTCGCGCTCGAGCTGTGCGGCCGCGGGCCGCTCGCTCGCCGCCAGTGGCAACCGGGCGAACGCGGGATGCAGGTCGGGCACCCGGCCACGCTCGTTCATCAGCTGCGCACCGAGACCCTTCGCGAGCGCGACCTTGTCCGGGCCGGTCAGCTGGGCGTCGAGTACCAACGACGTGATGGCCTGCTGGGCCGGGACCTGCGCGTCCCGCAGGTCGGCGGTGAAGACCGGCGTCAGGATGGCCAGTCCGAGCACCACGCCGGCGTGCCGCGCGCCGATCGTCCAACCGCCGTGGATGGCGCGCGGGAACCGGCCTTTCATGGCCGCGGCGGTCAACCGGTCGACGGTCAACCCGAGGCCGAGCCCGATCAACGCCTGGGGCGCGATCGTCCAGACGAGGTCGGCCGACGGCAGCAGTGCCAAAGAAGTCAAGCCACCGGCGACGAGGAAGCACCCGACTGCCGTCTCGGCTGCCGGTCCGGCACGGAACGCCCGCGCCAGCGGACCGGCGGCGAACGCGGCCAGCGGCACGACGGAGACGGTCAAGGCCGCAGTCGCCGGGGAGCGGCGCCAGCCGTCGACCAGCAGAAGGACGAGCAGGAACAGCGCGGCGGTCAGCGCCGCGGACAGCAGGGCCAGGGCCAGGTTCGGCGCGAAGGCCGGGCGGTGCCGGTCGACGCTGCGGACGGGACGACCGCGTACCGAGAGCGCAGCCGGCACCGCGAGCGCTGCGATCGGCACCTGCACGACGAAGATCGACTGCCAGTTGAAGGCTTCCGTCAGCAGACCGCCGGCGACGGGACCGGCTGCGGTCCCGAGGACACCCGCGGCCACCCAGCGCGAGACGCCGCGCTGCTCGTCGCTGCGAATGACCAGCAGCTCCAGGCAGCCGACCAGCGCAAACGCGCCGCCGACTGCCTGCACGCAGCGAGCGGCGATCAGCACCTCGATGGAGCCGGCCACTGCGCACGCGGCCGAGGCCACCGCGAACACCGCGATACCGGCAGCGGTGAGTGGTGCCGGGTCACGTCGACTGCACACCCAGGCGACGGGTACGACGACCAGCGCGAGCACCAGGTTGAACGCGATCAGCACCCAGGCCACCTGGGCCACCGTCCCACCCAGGTGCTGCAGGATGTCGGGCAGCGCGAGCGTGACCACGGCCGAGTCGGCAAGAACGAGCCCCACGGTCAGCGCCAGCAGGGGAACTGCCGCACTCCGCATTCGATCATCCTCACATGACCGGCGACGCGGCGGACCGTTCGGTCAGGTCTTGAGGCCGGGCAGCGGGACCGGGGTCTTACGTCGCTTGCGCCGCAGGGTGATGCGCCGGCTGCCGTCCAGGTACTTGACCACCCGGG
This sequence comes from uncultured Jatrophihabitans sp., assembly GCF_964244045.1. NCBI lineage: Bacteria > Bacillati > Actinomycetota > Actinomycetes > Jatrophihabitantales > Jatrophihabitantaceae > Jatrophihabitans > uncultured Jatrophihabitans sp. The sequence continues at coordinate 7,090 of NZ_CAXTHK010000006.1, forward strand.
CAAGCTCCCAACCGCCGAACTCGGCGTGCAGCGACAGCTGCGCGGCGGCGTTGGACCGGGTGACGTCGGACGGGATGCGCAGGGGCGCGTACTCCCAGTCGGGCTCCGCGGTCTCGGTGTTCATCGAGACCATTGAACGCCACGGTGAGCGCGAGTGACAACGCCGCAGAACACCTGGTCGAGCAACCGACGGGTGTTGGCGATCCGGGTTCGCCTCGGCACGCCGAACAGCGGCACCGCAGCGTCCAGACCGGGTTCGAACGGTGCGATGGCCAGGTGCGGCAGCAACATCACGATCAGGTGCAGCAAGACGTCGACGTCGGTGTCGGGACGCAGGTCGCCGCGCTGCACGGCATTGTCGAGCAGTGGCCGGATGCCCTGCGCATAGAGCCGGTGGACAGGTTCGCGGACGGCCCGACGCACTTGCGGATCGCGCTCGAGGGTGGTCGCGGCCGTGACGCCCCGCTCGAGCGGATGTGCTGCCATATAGGCGATCCAGATCTCGACGAGCCCAGCGAACTGGTCCACGAACTCGGTGCCGTCTGGTGCCGCGACGAGGTGCGGCGCCATCGCGGCGTACACGCGCAGCGAGGCCTGCTCGGCCACGTAGCCGAACAGGTCGGACTTGTCGTGGAAGTACTGGAACAGCGAACCTTTCGCAACGCCCGCCTCCCGGGCGACGACGTTCAAGCTGCCACCGAAGTAACCGTGCCGGCCGAACTCCGCCATCGCCGCGAGCAGTACCCGGTCGCGTCGATCGGTGTCCAGGTTCTGCCAGGTCGGGCGGGGCACGCGAAGCAGTCTATGACCACCCGGTCACATCTGTCGCGGCTCGACGGCCGGCACGTACTCCTGCAGCAACGGGACGAGCCGGGTGCGCCGCGGCAGGGCACCGACCTGACGCACCGCTCGGGCCACCGCCGGGCCGGCCGCGTGCACGATCGACAGGTGCCGCTGCGCGCGCGTCAGGGCGGTGTAGACGAGCGGGCGCGACATCATCATCCCGGCCTCGGGTGGCAGCACCACGACCACGGCGGGGAACTCCGAACCCTGGGCCCGGTGAACGGTGATCGCCCAGCCGTGCAGCAGGTCCCCGAGCGCCTTGCCCTTCACCGTGGCGGGTCCGGACGCGAACGTCACGGTCACCGCGCCGTCACCCGACACGTCGTCGACGACGCCGACCTCACCGTTGGCGTACCCGTTCGGCTCAGCCTCCAGGTGGTTGGCAGTGGCCACCACGCGGTCGCCCGGGTCGAAGCGTCGCTTGCCGCTGCCCGGGTTCAGCGCCGCCTTGAGCGCGGCGTTCAGCGCCTGCGTCCCGGCCCCGCCGCGATGCACCGGGGTGACGACCTGCACCTGCGCGGCCGGGATCGACAAGGCCCGCGGGATCGAGTCGGTGACGAGCTGCACGACCCGATGCGCGGCCTCGGCCGAGCCGCGCGACGGCACGATGACGACCTCGTGGGTCGGGTCGTCGATCGCGGCCAGCTCGCCCGTCCGCACCGCCGCGGCCAACCGCGCGATCGTGCCGCCTTCCGCCTGGCGGTACAGCGTGGTCAGTTCGGTGACGGGCACGCGGCCGGCGTCGATGAGGTCGCCGAGCACCCGCCCGGGCCCGATCGAAGGCAGCTGCGCGGCGTCGCCGACGAACACCAGGTGCGTGCCGTCGGAGCACGCGGACAGCAGCGCGTCGGCCAACTCGACGTCCAGCATGGACGCCTCGTCGACGACCACGACGTCCTCGTCCAGCGGCCAGTCCTCACCGCGCGCGAAGCCGCCGTCGAAGGTGACCGCGTCCCCGGTCTGGCGCGGTTGCGCGCCGAGCAGCCGGTGCAGCGTCGAGGCGGGGGAGTCGCACAGCTCCTCGAGCCGCTTGGCCGCGCGCCCGGTCGGGGCGGCGAGGGCCACGGACTTGCCGGCCGCCTCGGCGAGCGACACCAGCGTGGCCACGGTGCGGCTCTTGCCGGTACCCGGTCCGCCCGTCAGCACCGTCACGCCACCGCCGAGCGCGGCGGCAACGGCTGAGCGCTGCGTGTCGTCGAGATCCTTGAATGCCTTGGCCTTCGGCGGGAAGTCGATCGGCTCGGCCGTAGCCATCAATCGCGCGATGCCCTGCGCCACGCCGTTCTCGGCCTCGGCGAAACGCGCGAGGCCGAGCAACCCGTCGTCGGACTCGATGACGGTGGCCGCCTCGACCGCGGCGTCGATCGCGCCCTCGGCGTCGCCCGGCGAGAACTCCGACAGGGCAGACGCGACGTCCTCGCGGGTGTCGACGGTGTGCCCGTCGCGGGCCTGCCGTGCGAGCACCCAGCCGACGAGCGCGCGGGCCCGGCGCGGGTCGTCGCGCTGGACGCCGGGGATGGCCGCGCGGGCCACCCGATCGGCGTCGGGCGGGGTTACGCCGGTCAATGCCAGCAGCCTCCACGGGTCGTCGCGGACGAGACGCGGCGCGGGCGGGCCGAAGGTGTCGACGGCCCGGCCGGCGATCCGCGCATCGACGCCGGCGGGCACGAGCAGCTCGGCGAGCTCGTACGCCGGCGCCGCGGCGATGAACGACGACAGCAACCGCCCAGCGCGTTGCGGGCCGACTTTGGGAAGTCGGTGCAGGTTGACCGATGTCACGTCCTCGGGGCCGCGGATGCCGGCCTCGACCAGCTCGCCCGCCAGTCGCTTGCCCAGGCCGGGCCAGAGCCCGGCGTCGCAGAACGCGGCGAAGACGTCGGTCAGAGCACGTTCCCGGTGGTGCGGACGGCCGGGGCCGACACGTCGTCCAGGGCGCTGCGGATCTCGGCCGGTAGATCGAGCGTTTCCGACACCAGCGCGGCGGTCAGCTGACCCAGCGTGCGCGCCCCCAGGATCGGCGCCGTGACGCCGGGACGGTCGCGCACCCAGGCCAGCGCGATGGCGATCGGCGACGTGGCCAGCCCTTCGGCGGCGGTGGCCACCGCCTCGATCACCCCGATGGTGCCCGGGTCGTCGAGGTCAGCCAGATGGCGGCCGCCGAGCGCGGCCCGCGAGTCCGACGGGATGCCAGAGCGGTACTTGCCGGTGAGCGCACCGCCGCCGAGCGGTGAATACGGCAGCACGCCGATGCCGAGCTCCGCGCCGGCCGGGACGATCTCGCGCTCAGCCGAGCGGTCGAGCAGCGAGTAGCGCACCTGGTTCGACACGATCGGCGCATACCCGGACTTGCCGGCCTGCACCGTCGCCGCCTGTGCCATGCGCCAGCCCGCGTAGTTCGACACCCCGACGTAGCGGACCTTTCCCGACGCCACCGCGGCATCGAGCGCGGACAACGTCTCCTCGGTCGGCACAGACGGGTCCGGCACATGCACCTGCCACAGGTCCAGGTAGTCGACGCCCAGCCGGCGCAGCGATACGTCCAGATCGCGCAGCAGCTGCCCGCGCGAGCCGTCGACGCGGGCCTCGCCGCCCTCGCCGGACAGGCCACCTTCTCTGGAAAGGAAGCGATGCCCGGCCTTGCCGGCGATGACCAGCTCCTCCCGGGGCACGACGTCGGCAACCAGGCCGCCGAGGATCTCCTCCGACGCGCCGTCGGCGTAGCCGACCGCGGTGTCGACGAGGGTGCCGCCCGCGTCGTGGAAGGCAATGAGGATCGCGGCTGCCTCGTCGGCATCGGTCTCGCGCCCCCAGCGCCAGGTGCCTAGACCGAGGTGCGAGACCGTCAGGCCGCTGCGTCCCACCGTGCGCTGCTTCACGTTGCAGGAAACTACCGGCTCCGCGGCGCAGCGCCTTCCCCGTCCCCAGGGCGGTGCATCGATAAGGTGGCGCGATGCGGTTGGGACTGAACGTCGGCTACTGGGGGTTGCACGGCAGCTCCGGCGACGACCTCGCCCTCGTGCAGGAGGCCGAACGGCTCGGCTTCGCCGCCGTTTGGGTGGCCGAGGCCTACGGATCCGACGCTGTGTCGGTGCTGTCGTGGATCGCGGCGCAGACCTCGTCCATCGACATCGGCAGCGCGATCTTCCAGATTCCCGCCCGCACTCCGGCGATGACCGCGATGACCGCCGCGACGCTCGACACGCTGTCGCAGGGCCGGTTTCGGCTCGGGCTGGGCGTCAGCGGTCCCCAGGTGTCCGAGGGCTGGCACGGTGTGCGCTTCGCCAAGCCGCTGGCCCGCACCCGGGAGTACGTCGACATCGTCAACCTGGCGCTGGCGCGGCAGAAGGTCGAGTACCACGGGTCGACGTACGAGTTGCCGTTGCCTGACGGCCCCGGCAAGGCGCTGCACCTGATGCTGCACCCGGTGCGCGAGCACATCCCGCTCTACCTCGCCGCGATCGGGCCGAAGAATCTCGAGCTGTGCGGCGAGATCGCCGACGGCTGGCTGCCAGTGTTCTTCGCCACCGGTCACGTGAGCGAACCGCTCGAGCGGATTGCGGCGGGACGCGCCAAGGTCGGTAAGGACCTGACCGGTTTCGACATCGCACCCACCGTCCCGCTCGTCGTCGGCCCGGACGTCACCGCCTGCGCCGATCCGGTGCGTCCCTACGCCGCGCTCTACATCGGCGGCATGGGCAGCCGGGAACAGAACTTCTACAACGCGCTGGCCACCCGCATGGGTTTCGGCGACGCCGCCGCCGAGGTCCAGAACCGCTATCTGGCCAAGGACTACGCCGGCGCCGCGGCGGCGGTGCCGCACGAGTTCATCGACGCCACCTCCTTGCTCGGCCCGGTCGGGCGGATCGCTGAGCGGATGGCCGAGTTCGCGGCCGCGGGCGTCGGGACGCTCTCCGTGAGCCCCTACGGCGACACCGCCGAGGAGCGCATCAACGGCCTACGCGTCGCGGCCGAGGCCCTGCAGAAATCTGGCGTCGGAACATGACGCTGCTCCAGGCGATCGTGCTCGGCATCGTCCAAGGCCTGACCGAGTTCCTGCCCGTCTCGTCCACCGCGCACCTGCGCATCATCCCGGCGCTGTTCGGCTGGCACTTCTACGGCGGCGCCACCAACGACCCGGGCGCCCCGTACACGGCGATCATCCAGCTGGGCACGTCCGTGGCGATCGTCGGCTACTTCTGGCGCGAGCTGCTTCAGGTCACGGTCGCCTGGTTCCGGGGCCTGCGCGACAAGTCGGTGCGCAGTTCGCTGGAGTACAAGCTCGGGTGGTACCTGATCCTGGCCACCATCCCCGTCAGCGTCTTCGGGTTGATCTTCAGCAACCAGATCGAGAACGGCGCCCGGAATCTCTGGATCATCTCCATCACCCTGATTGCCCTGGCCATTGTGCTGTTCGCGGCCGAGAAGGTCGGCCGCCGCGAGCGCGAGGAGGAGCAGATCACCGCCGTCGACGCCGCGTTCGTCGGCACCGCCCAAGCGCTGGCCTTGATCCCGGGAGCGTCGCGGTCGGGCACCACGATCACCGCCGGGCTGTTCCGCGGACTCACCCGCGAGGCCGCCGCCCGCTTCTCGTTCCTACTGTCCATCCCCGCCGTCGTGCTGTCCGGCGGTTACGAAGCGATCCACCCGGGGTCCGGCAAAACGCCCGGCGTCGGGCTCACCGGGGTGTCCGTCGTGTTCGCGTTCATTGTGGGCCTGGCGTCGATCCACTGGCTGATGCGCTGGCTGTCGAACCACTCGACGTTCGTTTTCATCTACTACCGGATCGCTCTCGGAGTGCTGCTCATCGTGCTGCTTTCCACCGGCGTGCTGGATGCCACGAAATGAGTACCGTTTTTTTGGTTCGGCACGGGCTGACGGCGATGACCGGACCGGTGCTGGCCGGGCGCACGCCGGGGGTGCACCTCGACGAGCGGGGGGTCAAGCAAGCCGCCGCGGTGGCCGAGCGGATCGCCGCCGTGCCGCTCACGGCAATTGTCACCAGCCCGCTCGACCGCTGCCTCGAGACGTCCCAGGCCATCCGCGATGCCCAACGGGCCGCTGGTCGCGAGCCCGAGTGGCACGTCGACGAGCGGATCATCGAGTGCGACTACGGCGACTGGACGGCCAAGCCCTTCAAAGAGCTCATGAAGCAGCCGATGTGGAAGGTCGTCCAGTCGCAACCGTCGGCCGCGCAGTTCCCCGGCGGCGAGAAGCTCACCGACATGTCGGCGCGAGTCATCGAGGCCGTCCGGGACTGGGACTCGCGCCTGGCCGCAGACGCGGTCTGGGTCGCGTGCGCGCACGGCGACATCATCAAGGCGATCGTGGCCGACGCGTTGGGCCTGCACCTCGACCAGTACCAGCGCCTGGTGCCCGACCCGTGCTCGGTGTCGATCATCCGCTACACGGACACCCGGCCTTACGTGATCAAGGTCAACGACACCGGCAGCGATCTTGCCGGGTTCGCACCCCCGAAAAAGCGGCAGCGTCGTCCCAAGAGCCAGGACGCCACCATCGGCGGCGGCACGGGCGCCGGGTCGGTATGACGGGCGGGACGGGCGCACGGCCGCGCGACGACCTAGGCTTGGACCATCATGCGTCAGCTGTTCCTCTTCAACCGTCCGAACCGGTTCGTCACCGGCACCGTCGGCACGCCCGGCGAACGCACCTTCTACCTGCAGGCGGTCGAGGGGCCGCGCGTCGTCTCCGTGGCCCTGGAGAAGCAGCAGGTCCAGATCCTTGCCGACCGTCTCGAGCAGCTGCTCGACGAGATCGTCGAACGCACCGGCACCGCGCTGCCGGCCTCCGACAGCGACACCGAAGCGCTCTCGCAGCCGATCGACGAGGAGTTCCGCGTCGCGGCCATGGGGCTGGCCTGGGACGGTGACGCCGGGTTGATCGTCATCGAGGCCCAGGCACCGGCCGAGGAGCCCGAGATCGCCGAAGAGACCCTGCTCGAGGACGTCGAAGAGGGCCCCGACGCGCTGCGGGTGCTCATCGAACCGCGCCGAGCGCGCGCGTTCATCGACCGCGCCCGTCGGCTGGTGTCGGCCGGCCGTCCGCCGTGCCCGCTGTGCGGTCAGCCCTTAGCTGCATCCGGCCACGTCTGCGCGCGGCTCAACGGTTACCGCCGCGGCATCTCGCTCAACCCGTGATCCTCGGGCATGTCCGCGCCTGACGAGCTGACGCCTGCGCTGACCCTTGCCGGCGAGTGCGGCCCAGGCATCAGCGTCGAGGACGCCGTCGTGCTGCTCAGCGCCGGCGAGCTGTCGATCGAGGGCCGGGTGATGGACGCGTCGAACGCGTCGTTCTACTGCGCGGTCACCGACGGCGCGCAGACGGCAGCATGCGTCTACAAGCCGGTCGCCGGCGAGCGGCCGCTGTGGGACTTCCCCGACGGCACCTTGGCCGAGCGCGAGGTTGCGGCCTACGAGGTATCCGCGGCCACCGGGTGGGGCATCGTGCCGCCCACCGTCTACCGCGAGGGTCCGGCCGGTCCGGGCATGGTGCAGCTGTGGATCGACGTCGACGACGAGATCGACATCCGCCGCTTCATGCGCCGGCGCGACCTCGAACGCCTCCGGCACATCGCCGTCTTCGACGCGGTGATCAACAACTCCGACCGCAAGGGCGGCCACCTGCTGCCCACGCCCCGCGGCGACGTCTACGGCATCGACCACGGCGTCACCTTCAGCGTCGACGACAAGCTGCGGACAGTGCTGTGGCAGTGGGCCGGCGCCCGACTGCGTCCGGACGCCGTCGCCGTCTTGGCGCAGCTGCGGGCCGACCTCGATGCCGAGCTGGGCGAGCGGCTCGAGCAGCTGCTCACCCGGCGCGAGGTCCGCCAGACGCGGTGGCGGGTCGAGAACCTGCTCGCCAACGGTCGGCACCCTGAGCCGTCGGGTGACTGGCCCCCAGTGCCCTGGCCGCCGATCTGAGCCATGGGTGACCCCGATCCCGCGTTCGCCGATCCGCGGCTCGCTGTGCTGTACGACGCGCTCGACCCCGCCGAGGCGTCGTTGGGCGTAGCTCGGGCCAAGCCGGACGCCGACCAGTGTTCGAGACCCGCCGCCCGGACGCCCGTGACTGGGAGCACTGGGACGTTCCGCCGACGGCGGTGACCCTGTCCGTGGCGCGTCCATCGTTGTGTCCCGCACGGTGACCGACGTCGCGCTGCCGCTGGTCAGCTTCGAATCCAGAACGACGATCGATGGCGAAGTCGTCAGGTCGGCGTCGACGCTGCGTTTCCGGGAGCGGTTGGAGATCGAGACGGACCTGGCTGCACACGGATTCACCACGGTGGACGTCCGGGATGCCCCAGACCGACCGGGCAAAGAGCTGGTGTTCATCGCTCAAGCCGTCCCACTCGCGGAGCGTCTGCTGACGTCGGGCGCGGCCTAATCCTGCTGCAGTACCGATAGCAGGTTGCCGGCCGGGTCGCTGAACCACGCGATCAATGGTCCGCCGCGGCGATTGATGCCGCGCTCGTCCGTCCAGTCGTAGCGCTGGAACTCGACGCCGGCAGCGACGAGCGCGTCGACGGTGGCCTCGATGTCCGGGACGGGGAAGTTGAGCACGGTGAACGCGGCCGGCACGTGATCGGCCTTCGGGTAGACGAGCACGTCGCGACCAGCCACGTGCAGTTGCAGCATCCCGTTCTCCTCGGTGACGTGCAGCCCGAGGATATCGGCGTAGAAAGTGCGCGCCGCGGCGATGTCGTCGGCGCTGAAACCGCTGAAGGCCGGGCTGTCAGCGAGCGTCATTGCCACTGACCTCGGCCAGCCGCTTCAGCGTGCCCTGGATTCCGGCCCGGTTGCGCTTGGGGAAGCCGGCGAGCTTGAGCAGGACCTTGTTCCACACCTTGGTGGCATCCCACTGCTCGATCACCTTCGTGCCGCCCTCGACGGGCTCGAAGGTGTAGCGCCAGATGTGGCCGTTGAAGTGCCGCCAGGCGATGCGTCGACCGTCCTCGAACTCGACGACCGTGTTCTCGATCTTGTACGGCGCGCCAATCTTCATGTCCATGCCGAACTTGGCGCCGAGCGAAAGGCGCTGCGGGCCGCCGGAGCGAGCGGCCTGGACGCTGCCCGACCCGTCGATCTTGGGGTGCATGGCCGGGTCGGCCACGATGTCGAACAGCCGCTGCGGGTCGGCGGCGATGACAGCGGACTCCGAGACGAGGTAAGCGCTCACATGGCGCAGTCTGCACCCCGTAGGCGGGCCGATAACGTTCAGGCATGGATTCCTGGCCGAGCGTGCCCGTGCCCCGACTCCCCGGGTACACCGGCCGCCGGCCGCCCCTTTCCTTGCACGACACGGCCACGGGCAGCGTGCGGCACACCGATCCGCAGGACGGAACGGCCCGGATGTACGTCTGCGGCATCACGCCGTACGACGCGACGCACCTCGGTCACGCCGCCACCTACCTGGCCTTCGACCTCGTCCAGCGCCAGTGGCGCGACGCCGGCCTGCGCGTGCACTACGTCCAGAACATCACTGACGTCGACGACCCGTTGCTCGAGCGCGCGGCGCACACCGGCGAGAACTGGAAGGCCCTCGCCGAGCGCGAGACGCAACTGTTCCGCGAGGACATGACGGCGCTGCGGGTGCTGCCGCCCGATGACTACATCGGCGCCGTGGAGGCCGTCCCTGAGATAACCGCAGCGATCGAGGCGCTACGCGACGCCGGCCAGGCCTACGCCGTCGACGAGGACCTGTACTTCCCGGTCTCGGCCGCGCCCGGGTTCGGGTCGGAGTCGAACTACGACCGCGCGACGATGCTGCGGTTGTTCGCCGAGCGCGGCGGCGACCCGCAGCGCGTCGGCAAACGCGACCCACTCGACTCCCTGCTGTGGCGGGGGCGTCGGCCGGGGGAGCCGTTCTGGGACTCACCACTCGGGACCGGGCGGCCGGGGTGGCACATCGAGTGCAGCGTCATAGCCCTGAACCGCCTCGGGATGCAGTTCGACGTCCAGGGCGGGGGATCGGACCTCGTCTTCCCGCATCATGAGCACTCTGCAGCGCACGCCGAGGCCCTCACCGGCACCGCACCCTTCGCGAAGCACTACGTGCATGCCGGCATGATCGGGCTCGACGGCGAGAAGATGAGCAAGTCGCGCGGCAATCTTGTGTTGGTCTCGAAGCTGCGTGCCGCGCACGTCGACCCGATGGCCGTGCGGTTGGCGTTGCTCGACGGCCACTACCGCGCCGACCGCGAGTGGACGGGCGGCCGGCTACCTGCAGCTGAGGCGCGGCTGGCCCGCTGGCGGGCCGCGACCGCGCTGGCTGCTGCGCCCCCGGCCGAGGGTCTGCTGACCGACGTTCGTGAAGCCCTCGCCGACGACCTGGACACCACGCGAGCGATCGCCGGGATCGATACCTGGGCCGACGACGCTCTGTCCTCCCCGGGGTCCGTAGGTGCGTCGGGCGCCGGGACACTGGTGCGCTCCTTGACCGACGCTTTACTTGGCGTTCTGCTCTGACTGTTACTCCGCGACGCACGCTCAGCGCTGGATAAGCGAGCAACCTATTCGTCGCGCGTGAGCTACGTATTTCTACGTACGAGCATTCCGCCCTTTGTCGTGTTCGTCGGGTTTGTTTTTCGGACCTGCAAAATCGGGCCTTTTCGGGTATTGATTCGCGACTCTTGTTGGGTGCATATTCGCCATGGCTCAAGAGGCGTGAGCCATCCGTGGCGCCTCACTGTAAATCGGAGGAAGAAGTGAGTGTTACTTCCAGGCGTGCGGCAATGGGTGCCGCTACCGCCGTAGCCCTTCTCGCCGGGATTGTGGTGGCCCCCGGCGGGGCGAGCGCTGCGGCGGCCAAGCGCATCCCCGTCGTCTCGGTGCATGCGGGCAAGACGCTGTCGCTGAGCCGAACCCACCTGAGTCCTGGGCGGGTGACCTTCGACGTGCAATCGGCCAAGGGCGAGTCCGACCTGCAGATCGCCAGCCTCCGGAACGGTTACACGTTCGCTCAAGCCAATCAGGACGTCAACGCGGCGTTCGGCGGCAATCTCGCGGCTATTCGCCGGGCCGACGCGAACATCAGCTTCAAGGGTGGAGTCGCGGCCACCCCCAAACACCCGGCGAGCTTCACCGTCTACCTGTCGGCGGGCACGTATTACGCGACTGTCAACAATCTATTCAAGAAGATCACCGTTTCCGGCGCGGCCGTCAATCGTAAGACCGTCAAGACCAATAGCACGGTGACGATGTTGACCTACGGGTTCGACAGCCTGCCCCGTCTTCCGCGGTCCGGGGAGATGCGATTGAGCAATGGCGCCGAGCAGCCGCATTTCCTGGTGCTGATCCACGTCAAGAAGAACACGACGCGGGCGATGCTGAAGCAGGCGTTCAGCAGTGAAAGCCAGAGCGCCCCGAACTTCGTCCTCAGCGGCGGCACCTCCACCGGCATCCTGTCCCCGGGCAAGACGCAGGCGTTCTCGTACTCGACGGCAGCCGGCCGCTACGTCCTCGCCTGCTTCTGGGCCGACGACGTCACCGGCATGTCGCACGCGGCCATGGGCATGTACAAGCTCGTCACGCTGTACTGAGCGAAGAGCTCGACCCGGAAGGGCTCCACACCTCGGTGTGGAGCCCTTCTGTTATCTGCGCGGTCGTCTAAGCAGCTCAGTCTGTCCCGATGTGGCCGGAGAGGATGTCGTCGTCGCCGGCGAACGGCTCGACGTTCGGCTCCTCCTCGTCTGCATTCAGCGGCTTCTCGCCGCCCGGGTAGCGGTCGTCGGACGCGTCGTCCGGGTCGGAGGGCTCTGCGGTCGGCTGCACGTCGGTCATGCCCACGCGGTACCCACCCTGCGCGATCAGGACACTCAGCCGCCGCTGGTCCAGGGGCCGCCGCCGGCGTGCCCGCCACCGCGGTCGCGGCGGCGCAGATACCGCTCGAACTCGCGGGCAATGGCGTCGCCGGAGGCCTCGGTCATCTCGGTGCGGTCGATCTCGTCGTCACGTTCTTCGAGATTGCGGATGTACTCGATTACCTCTTCGTCCTCGGCGGCCATCTCGTCGACGAGCTTGCCCCACTCCTCGGCCTGCTCGGGCAGCTGGCCGAGGGGGATGGGCAGGTCGAGCACCTCCTCGACGCCGTGCAGCAGGGCCAGCGTCGCTTTCGGGTTCGGCGGCTGCGACACGTAGTGCGGCACGCCGGCCCAGAACGAGATGGCCGGGATGCCGGCGGCGACGCAGGCGTCCTGCAGCACGCCGACGATGCCGGTCGGGCCCTCGTACCGGGAGCGCTCGAGCCCGTACCGGGCAGCGGACTCGGGGTCGTACGCGGCGCCGGTGACCTGGGTGGGCCGGGTGTGCGGCGAATCTGACAGCAGGGCGCCGAGGGTCACGACCGTGCTGATGTCCAGACGCTGGATGACGTCGAGGACCTCGTCGCAGAACGCGCGCCAGCGCATGTTGGGCTCGATGCCGTGCAGCAGCACGAGGTCGAACTCGGCGCCGGGTGGGCGGCAGTAGGAGAACCGGGTGGTGGGCCATGTGATGCGCCGCGAGATGCCGTCGACCTGCGACACCGAGGGCCGGTTGACCTGGAAGTCGTAGTAGTCGTCGGGGTCCAACTCGGCGAGCGGGATCGCGTCCCACACCAGCTCGAGGTGCTCAATGGCGCCGCTGGCGGCGTCGCCCGCGTCGTTCCAGCCCTCGAAGGCACCGACGAGCACCGGGTTGACGAGCTCGGGCAACACCTCGGGCACGCCCTCGACCGCCGCGTGGATGACCACGCCGGGGGCGATCTCCGCGACGTCCTCGCCCAGGTCGTCAGGCGTCATGTGCCGACGCAGTCGAAGCAGGACGAATAGGAATGGCCGTTGGCGTCCGGCGCGCAGCGGAGGGTGGTCACGCAGAATCCGATCCGTGGCCGTCCATGGTTCCAGCCTAACGACCGGGACCCCGGTACCCTGGGAGGGCACAGGTTTCGGCCGTCGTCGGTCTTCACCGCCGCCCGGCCTTCGCACCGAGAACCGTTGAGGACCCCGAATTGACCGCACCGACCGCAGCACTCCGTCCGGACGCAACGGACGAGCTGACCGCCGCGCTCCGGGAACGGTTGCTGGTCATCGACGGCGCCATGGGCACGATGGTGCAGCGGCACAAGCTCGAGGAGCACCACTACCGCGGCAAGCGGTTCGCCGACTGGCCGAGCGATGTCCAGGGCAACAACGACCTGCTGGTGCTGACGCAGCCCGACATCATCCGCGGCATCCACACCGAGTACCTCGAGGCCGGCGCCGACATCGTCGAGACCGACACCTTCAACGCACAGAAGGTCTCGCTCGCCGACTACGGCATGCAGGACCTCGCCTACGAGATGAACGTCGTCGCGGCCCAGCTGGCCCGCGAGGCGTGCGACGCGATGACCGCCATCACGCCTGACAAGCCGCGTTACGTGGCCGGCGCGATCGGCCCGCTAAACCGCACCGGTTCGATCTCGCCCGATGTCAACGACCCCGGCGCACGCAACATCGACTTCGACACCATGGTCGAGGCCTACCTCGAGCAGGCCCGCGGCCTGGTCGACGGCGGTGTGGACGTCTTCATGATCGAGACCATCTTCGACACCCTCAACAGCAAGGCCGCGATCTTCGCCGTCGAGACGCTGTTCGAGGAGCACGGGCGCCGCTGGCCGGTGATGATTTCGGGCACCATCACCGACGCGTCCGGTCGCACGCTCACCGGGCAGGTCACCGAGGCGTTCTGGAACTCGGTCCGGCACGCACGTCCGCTGATCGTGGGCCTGAACTGCTCGCTGGGCGGCAAGGAACTGCGGCCCTATGTAGCCGAGCTGTCGCGCATCGCCGACTGCTTCGTGCACGCCTACCCCAACGCAGGCCTGCCCAACGCCTTCGGTGAGTACGACGAGCTGCCCGACGAGACCGCCGAGACGATCGAGGAGTTCGCGACGTCCGGTCTGATCAACATGGCCGGCGGCTGCTGCGGCACGACGCCGGCGCACATCGCAGCCATCGCCGACCACCTCGACGGCCGCACGCCGCGCGTCCCGACCGAGATCAAGCCTGCGTTGCGGTTGTCCGGTCTCGAGCCACTGACCGTCGACGACGATTCGCTGTTCGTCAACGTCGGCGAGCGCACCAACATCACCGGCTCGGCCAAGTTCCGCAACCTGATCAAGGACGGCGATTACAACACCGCGCTGTCGGTGGCCCGTCAGCAGGTCGAGAACGGCGCGCAGATCATCGACGTCAACATGGACGAGGGCATGATCGATGGCCTCGCGGCGATGCAGCGCTTCCTGCGCCTCATCGGCTCCGAGCCCGACATCTGCCGGGTGCCGGTGATGATCGACTCCTCGAAGTGGGAGGTTATCGAAGAGGGCCTCAAGCAGGTCCAGGGCAAGTCGATCGTCAACTCGATCTCACTCAAGGAGGGCGAGGAGCCCTTCATCCACCACGCCCGGCTGTGCCGCAAGTACGGTGCGGCCGTCGTGGTCATGGCCTTCGACGAGGACGGGCAGGCCGACAGTCTCGAGCGCCGCAAGCAGATCTGCCAGCGGGCCTACGACATCCTGGTCGACCAGGTCGGGTTCCCGGCTGAGGACATCATCTTCGACCCGAACGTCTTCGCGGTGGCCACCGGCATCGAGGAGCACGCCAACTACGGCGTCGACTTCATCGAGGGTGCCCGCTGGATCAAGCAGAACCTGCCGAACGCCAAGATCAGCGGTGGCATCTCGAACGTGTCGTTCAGCTTCCGCGGCAACAACGCGGTGCGCGAGGCCATCCACGCCGTGTTCCTCTATCACGCGATCAAGGCTGGGTTGACGATGGGCATCGTCAACGCCGGCGCCCTCGTCATCTATGACCAGGTCGACCCCGAGCTGCGCGAACGCATCGAGGACGTCGTGCTGAACCGTCGCCCCGACGCCGCGGAGCGGCTGCTCGAGGTCGCTGCCGCGCACGCCGGCTCCGGGCAGGTCCGCGAGATCGCCGACGAGCAGTGGCGCTCGCTGCCGTTGGGCGAGCGCATCACGCACGCACTCGTCAAGGGCATCGACCAGCACGTCGAGCTCGACACCGAGGACCTGCGCGCCGAGATCTCGGCCCGCGGCGGCAAGCCCATCGAGGTCATCGAGGGCCCGCTGATGGACGGCATGAACGTCGTCGGCGACCTGTTCGGCAGCGGCAAGATGTTCCTGCCCCAGGTGGTGAAGTCGGCCCGCGTCATGAAGAAGGCCGTCGCCTACCTCATCCCGTTCATCGAGGCCGAGAAGCGCCCCGGCGACGCGGCCCGCAAGAACGGGACGGTCGTCATGGCCACGGTGAAGGGCGACGTCCACGACATCGGCAAGAACATCGTCGGCGTCGTGCTGCAGTGCAACAACTTCGACGTCATCGACCTCGGCGTCATGGTGCCCGCCCAGAAGATCCTCGACGCGGCCAAGGAGCACGACGCCGACGTCATCGGTCTCTCCGGCCTGATCACGCCGTCGTTGGACGAGATGGTCAACTTCGCTGCCGAGATGGAGCGGCAGGGGCTCGACATCCCGCTGCTCATCGGCGGCGCCACGACGTCGCGGGCGCACACCGCGGTGAAGGTCGACCGCAAGTACCACGGTCCGGTGGTGTGGGTGAAGGACGCCTCACGCTCGGTGCCGGTGGTGGCCGCCCTGCTCGATGACAAGCAGCGGCCCAAGCTGCTCGCCGACCTCGACGCCGACTACGACTCGCTGCGCGAGCGGCACGCCGCGCGCAACGAGGCCAAGCCGATCCTGCCGATCGCCAAGGCCCGCGAGAATCGGACGCCGATCGACTGGAGCAGCTACCGCCCGCCTCGGCCGCACCTGATCTCGCAACAGCTGCGCGACACTCGCACCGACGGATATCACGAGTCGAGCACACCGACCCAGTACGTGCGCACCTTCACCGACTACTCGCTCGACGAGCTGCGCGACTACATCGATTGGCAGCCGTTCTTCAACGCGTGGGAGATGAAGGGCAAGTACCCCGACATCCTGAACAACCCGACTACGGCCGAGACCGCGCGCCCGCTGTTCGAGGACGCACAGCGCATGCTCGATCAGCTGATCGCCGAGCGCTGGATACGTGCCTGCGGCGTCATGGGGCTGTTCCCGGCCAACGCGGTCGGCGACGACATCGAGATCTACGACAGCGAGAAGCGGACGTCGGTAGCCACCACTTTGCACGAGCTGCGCCAGCAGACCGAGCACCGCGAGGGTGTGCCGCACCGTTCGCTGGCCGACTTCGTGGCACCCAAGGAGACCGGGTTGCGCGACTACGTCGGCTGCTTCGCGGTGACCGCCGGCCTCGGCAGCGCGGAACGCGTCGAGCAGTTCAAGAAGGACAACGACGACTACAACGCCATCCTGCTCGAGTCCCTAGCCGACCGGCTGGCCGAGGCGTTCGCCGAGCGCCTGCACGAGCGCGTCCGCTCCGAGTTCTGGGGTTACGCCCCGGACGAGCACCTCGAGGCCAAGGACCTGATCAAGGAGCGCTACCAGGGCATTCGCCCGGCGCCCGGGTACCCGGCCTGCCCAGAGCACACCGAGAAGCAGACGATCTGGGAGCTGCTCGACGTCAAGACCAACGCAGGCATCGAACTCACCGAGAGCATGGCCATGTGGCCCGGCGCCGCGGTCAGCGGCCTGTACTTCTCCCACCCGCAGTCGCAGTACTTCGTTCTGGGCCGGATCGGGCGCGACCAGGTGGAGGACTACGCCAAGCGCAAGAGTTGGCCGGTCGCCGAGGCCGAGAAGTGGCTCTCGCCCGTGCTCGGGTACCGCACCGACGACGAGTAGCTAGCCCTTGGTGAGCGCGTCCGGCTTGTGCACGGCTGCACCGCCGTTGTCGCTCTGCACCAGGTACTGCGGCTCGTCCTTGCTGGCTTTGACGGTGCGACCGGCGGCCTCTGTCTCACTCGTGATCTTGCGGACCACCTCGCCGTGCGCCTTGCTGCCGTGACTGTTCCAGGTGACGCGGTCACCCTTACTGAATTCCGCCATGACGGAGGGCTTCCCGTGTCGCGCGGTGGATAAGCGCCGCGCCCAACCGTAACGCGAACGTCGTCCGCGTCGTTCTTAATCTCGCAGCCACAGGGGAGGGCATCCGCCAGGGTGCCTGTGACGATCCAGCGAGGGCCCACGAGTGAAGCTCCTGATCCACACCATTCAGGTGGGCGACGTCCTGACCATGATCGGTCCGGATGGCGCCGAGAGCGAGCCGTTCACGCTCGGCGAGCCGCTGGGCCTGCGCCGCGACACCCTCTGGATCTACCGCGAGTACGACGCCCCGATCGTGGTCGGCCGCGGCTACGGATTGGACTCGACCTTCCGATTGCACAGCCGCCGGGCTCCGCAGACCGGACGCCACTGCGCCTGACCGGTCCAGATGCCAGGCTGGTGTCGTGACGGCATCCCTGTGCGACATCCTTCCCAGCGTCGCCGCCCTGCTGGGCGTGCCGAACGCCATCGACGTACTTGATCTTGGGAGTCAGTCGGACGCCCGCCGGATCGGCCTGGTGCTGGTCGACGGCCTCGGGTTGCATCTGCTGCCCGAGCTCGCGCCGCACGCACCACTGCTTGCCTCAGTGCTGGCCGGTGGCACCGGCCGGCTGACCGCCCTGGAGTCGACGTTCCCGTCCACCACGCCCACCAGCCTGGTATCGCTCGCCACCGGCGTGCGCCCGGGCGAGCACGGCGTCCTGGGCTTCACGGTGAACGTCCCGGGCACCGACCGAGTGCTGACCCACATCACCTGGCGCGACGACCCCGAACCGGACGTCTGGCAACCGGTACCGACGTGGTTCGAGCGCAGCGCGGCGGCCGGCGTCCCGGTGACTGCGGTGCTGCCCGTCGAGTTCCTGGGCAGCGGGCTCACCCGGGCGGCCTACCGCGGGGCGCGTTTCGCTTGGTTGCTCAGCGGCGAGGATCCGGCCGAACGGGTCGGCTACGAACTACGCGAGGTCGGCGGGCTCGTCTACGGCTACACCGCTGAACTCGACACCGCAGCCCACGTGCACGGCATCGCGTCGCCGCAGTGGCGACGGGCAGCCGCGTCGGTGGACGGCCTGTTGACCCGCATCCTCGAGCGCCTGCCGGCAGACGCGTTGCTCGTCGTCACCGCCGATCACGGCGGCCTGGACATCAGCCCAGCCGGCCGACTTGACCTCGCCAAAGAACCTGAGCTGCAGGACGGGGTGCGGGTCACCGCCGGCGAGCCTCGGGTGCGCTACCTGCACACCGTCGAGGGCGCGGTCGACGACGTGCTCGCCGCCTGGCGCGCACGGCTGGGCCCGCGGGCGCTCGTGCAGAGTCGCAACGAGGCGGTGGCGCACGGGTGGTTCGGTGCGGTGCCGCCCGAGCACATGCCGCGCCTCGGCGACGTTGTCGTGGTCTGCCGCGGCGACACGGCGATCTTCGACTCCGCGCACGAGCCCCGCGAAGTGCTCAGCCTCATCGGCTTCCACGGTGCCGACAGCCCGGTTGAGACGGCGATCCCGCTGATCACGCTGACACCCTGAGGGCCGGACACCGAACCGATTCGGGTTCTCGGCACGAATACGTCATGCCAGGCCGAACAGGCGGGCGCCGACTCGGACCGAGGTGTGTCGTGCTGTTGAAGCTCCCGCAGGATCCGCCCGCGCTGTGGCCGCGGTTCCGCAGCCCGCTGCGCTCGGTGGCGCTGACGGCGCGGGTCGGGCGCGTGCTCGGCATCTGCTTCGCCATCTGCTTCGTCACCGGGCTGCTGAGCCACTACCAGTACCACCCGTGGAGCTGGCTGCCTGAACCTTCGGCGCCGGTGTGGCTCTACCGCTTCACGCAGGGCCTGCACGTCACCACCGGGACCATCTCGATCCCGCTGCTACTGGTGAAGCTGTGGTCGGTCTACCCGAACCTGTTCCGCTGGCCGCTGCTCACGTCGGTGAAGGATGCGCTGGAGCGGCTCTCGATCGCGGTGCTCGTGTCTTCGGCACTCGTCGAACTCGTCACCGGCTATTTCAACGTGCTGAACTGGTACCCGTGGTCGTGGGACTTCACCCCTGTGCACCGCTACCTGGGTTACGTCGTCATCGGATCGCTGGTGTTGCACATCGCGATCAAGCTGCCCGCCATCAAGCGCGGCCTGGCAACCAGGCTGGCCACGGGTTCGGTGCTGACCGAACAGGAATCGGACGACGACGACACGCCAGCGCCGCCGAGACCCTCACCCACGCCGACACCGCCGCCCACGGGCATCTCGCGACGCGGCGCTCTCATTGCAACGGGCGCCGGGGTCGGGTTGATTGCGGTCACCCAGGTGGGCCAGACCATCACCCCGCTCGAGCCGATCGGGCTGCTCGCGGTCCGCCAGCACCAGAAGGGTCCGGCAGGCGTGCCGATCAACCGCACCGCCGACCAGGCGGCAGTGCAACAGCTGGCTCTGCGCAGCGACTGGACGCTGCAGGTGCGGGGGCCCAAACCCTACGAGCTGACGCTGGACGACATCCTGACGATGTCGGTCCACGAGGCGAGCTTCCCCATCTCCTGCGTCGAGGGCTGGAGCGTCGGCGCGCACTGGCGTGGGTTGAAGCTGCTGGACGTTGTGCGCCGCGCCGGCGGCAACGCTGATTCGCAGATCGAGGTGCGCTCGCTCGAACCAAAGGGTTCCTACAACCGTTCGTTCGTTCACGGGCCGCAGGTGCCGCACGCCCTGCTCGCCACGCACATCAACGGCGAACGGCTCAACCTCGACCACGGCTACCCGTTGCGACTCATCGCGCCCGATCGTGCCGGCGTGCTGAACACCAAGTGGCTGACCTCGGTGCGGGTGCTCTGATGCGACTGCGTATCGCGCTCGGCGCGCTCGGCGTGGCCTTCGGCCTGTTCGGTGTCTTCCGCTTACTGACCCAACTCGATACCGCCGACCTCGTGCAGCTGGCGATCTGGTTGGTGGCGGCGCTCGTGCTGCACGACGGCGTGCTGTCGCCGATCATCGTCGCGGTGGGTGTTGTGGTCAGCCGCATCCCGTCGCGTGCCCGTGCTGCGTTGCAGGGCGGGCTCATCGCCGGTGGCCTGATCACCGTCGTCGCGGTGCCGATGATCCATCGCGCGTACACCCAGCCGGCGTCGAAGGCGATCCTGCGGCAGAACTTCACCGCCAACCTCGGCATCCTGCTGGCCGTGGTGGCGGCCGGTGCTGTCGCCTTCTACGTCATAGCGCTGGTGCGCGACCGCCGGGCCTGAACCCGCCACGGGCAGCTACGCACAGGTCAGCCGTTCGCTGCTGCCTCCGGCCCTGTCTTGAGGCTGGCCGGGCTACGGCGAGGACGCGGGTTGGGCAGGTCGGGCAGGGCCCCGGTGTTGGCGACCTCGGCAGCGATGTCGGCCAGCTTGCGATGCGTCCGCTGGCTGAACAGGCGCAGGATCTGGAACGCCTCGTCGCGGGGAATGCGATAGGTGGCCATCAGGATCCCGATGGAGATGCCGATCTCGCGGCTGCTCACCAACGCCACCGAAAGGTTGTCGGCGCGGGCACTCTCGACCGCACGGCTGAGCGCCATGGCACCGTGCGTGGCCAGCATGACGGCCAACCGCTCGTCGATGTCATCGAAGGCGGCGACGCTGCCGGAGTAGAGATTCAACGCCGCGATCCTGTCGCTCTCCTCTTCGAGGAACAACCGGTAGGACATCATGCTGCGCACGCCCTTGTCGGCGGCGGCGCGACCGAATTCGGGCCATCGTGGGTCGACGGCCAGGTCGGGAGCGTTGAACACATGATCGTCGGCCATGGCATCGACGCACGGCCCGGACGCGAGCGCGTACTGGACGGCGTCCACCTCGCGCACGACGTCGCCGGTGGCGGCCACGGTGTGGAACGTGCCTCGGTGTCCCTCCGAGACCCCGGCCCACTCAGCACCGTCGACGCGTTCGACGGCTATCGCACACAGCTGGTCGAGGACCTGCGGGGTGCCGCCGGCTCGAGCGAGCTCGGCGGCGATCTCGCGGAAGAGCGCCGTGACGGCGGAGACCTCGAATGTCGCTGCCATGTACACCCCAAGACCGTCGCTGGGCGTCCAGGAACGCTGGATGGCTCGAATCGTGCCGCCGACCGACTGTACGTGACATTGGTCAACCGGATGGCGACTTGCGGATTACCCGAACTCATCCCCGGGAACCGTCGTCGGTGGAGCGAACCCGTTCTCCTGTCTCCCCGGCGCGTCCGGGCCTGTGAACCGGATGCCGATGACCTCCCACCAGATCGACCTCGAGGACGACGCCGGCAACGACGACTTCGATGAGCTGTACGAACCGATCATCGGGCCGTTGTCGTTGCAAGCGATCACGCTCGGCACGGCGGCAGTGTTCATGGTCGTCGGCATCCTCGGCTTCCTGCCGGGTGTGACCAGCGACCTGTCGTTCCACAATGGCCCTAGATTCTCCGGCCACCACTCGCACGCGATGCTCTTCGGGGTGTTCATGGTGTCGGTTCTGCACAACTTCGTGCACCTGGGCTATGCAGCGCTCGGCGCGGTTTCGTCATTCTTCGCTCAGACCGTCCGCGTGTACTTCATCGCCGGCGGCGTGATCTATCTGGTTGTCTGGCTCTACGGGCTGATCGTGCGCGAGGACAGCTCCGCGAACTTCCTGCCGGTCAACACCGCCGACAACTGGCTGCACTTCGGCCTCGGCGTGGGAATGATAGCGATCGGGATCCTGCTGCACCTGCGGCTACGCGCCGCCCGCGACCGGGTCTCACCGGGCGCTCAATGATTCGAAGACCGACGAACGTAGGAGAGATCATGGCAACAGGTGTGGCAACGGTGTGGGTGCCGGTCGAGGACATGGACCGCGCGGTGCGCTTCTACCGCGATCAGCTCGGGCTGAGCGTCAAGAGCGAGAGCGACGAGTGGACCGAGATCGATGCGAACGGGTTGACGATCGGTCTGAACGCCCGGGAACACGCCTCGACGGGCGGCGGCGGCGCGGTCATCAGCTTCCAGTGCGACGGCTCGATCGAGGACGAGGTCGACCGGCTGTCCAGCGGCGGTGTCGAGCTGACCGGCGAGATCAGCGAGCACCCGTGGGGCCGGATTGCGCCGTTCCGGGACAGCGAGGGCAACGACCTGCAGTTCTACGCACCGCCCGTCTGACCCGAGCGACGCAGGCTTCGTCGGTCAGCCCGGGACTCGCTCGAAGCGGCGCAGCAGATGGCGACCCGCGGCAAGCACCGTGTCGCGGTCGTGGGTGAGCACGAACTCGTAGCGGCGGTCGGACTCGGTGACCGGTTCGTCGCCATCGTGGATCTCCCGGGCGATCAGCGCGCCGGCATAGTGCGCACCCACCACCACGACCGTCCACTCCGTCGTCAGCGGGTCGTCCGGCGCCACCGCCGCGCCGCGCACCCCAGGCATGGGTTCGGCCGGCATGCCCACACCGAGGACGCCGACGAACCGGCACACGGCAGCGAGGCTGCGGAACCGGTCACCGGCCGGTGTCAAACGCTCGGCCTCCTGCAAGGTCGCAAGCACCATCGAGGGGTCCGCCGGGTTGCAGGCCTGCTGCTCGAGCTGCCTGGACAACTGGAGCAGCATCGGCTTGCGGGCGATCCGCGTCTCGACCGCCTGCAGTAACCCGCCGGGCGCACCATCGTCGGCGGAGCGGTGCCGCCCGACGCCCGGCGGTCGCAGCGGAGCCGTTGGCCGGACGGTCGGCAA
Source organism: uncultured Jatrophihabitans sp. (assembly GCF_964244045.1). Taxonomy (NCBI): domain Bacteria; kingdom Bacillati; phylum Actinomycetota; class Actinomycetes; order Jatrophihabitantales; family Jatrophihabitantaceae; genus Jatrophihabitans; species uncultured Jatrophihabitans sp. Next base: position 29,625 of record NZ_CAXTHK010000006.1, read on the forward strand.
CGGTCCCGGACGGCCGAACAGGTATCCCTGGCCGTAGACAGCGCCGAGGGTGCGGGCCCGTTCGAGATGGGCCGGCGTCTCGATGCCCTCGGCGAGCAGCGCCGTACCCATCCGCTCGCTGTGCGCAAGGACGCCGGTGAGCGTGCGGGCCTGCTCGGCGGTGGGGTCGTTCTGCACGAGGGAGATGTCCAGCTTCACGACGTCCGGATCGAGGAACGGCAGTGCCGCAAGCGACTCGGTGTGCACGCCCACGTCGTCGAGGGCCAGGCTCCATCCGAGTCTGCGGATCAGGTCGGCGAACGCGAACAGTTCGCCCGGGCTGTTCAGCAGGTCCCGTTCGGTCAGCTCGACGACGATCTGCAGGTCACGACGGGCGCGGCCGAAGACGTCGATGAAGGCCTGCGGTGCCCGGCGGGCCAGGATCCGTGGTTCGACGTTGACGAACAGCAGCGTCCCGCGATCGAGACCGGCGTCCAGCGCCCCGGCCAAGGCGGCCGTCCGGCACGCCCACTCGATCTCGTTGAGGTCAGCGGAATTGGCGAAATCAGGGGCCACCTCGAGGCCCGGCGACATCCACCTGGCCAATGCCTCGTACCCGACCACTCGCTCGGTGGCGAGCTCGACGATCGGCTGGTACACGGATTGCACCCGGCCTTCGGCGGGCACGGTCTCTGACGTCACGACGACCTCTCGCCGCGCTGGGCGCGGATCGTCGATGGGTGGGGTGTCGGGTGCACGTTAGCTCACCGACGTGCGGGGTGGTCGGCGACAGGCGAACTGGCCTGCTGCGACGTGGCCTGCACCGGCTTCGGGCGGCCCGCTCGTCGCCGCCGACCACCTGCCGTGTGTACTGGCGCATGCGATGACACTGACGCGATGACCACCGACGCGATGACGACCGACGACGAGACCGGCCCGGGTGCGGTTGCGCTGCAGGCGGTGCTGGTCGACATGGACGGCACCCTGCTGGACTCGGAGAAGGTGTGGGACGTCGCCCTGGACGACCTCGCGGGCTGGCTCGGCGGCCGGCTGTCGCGCGCGGCGCGGGTAGCCATGATCGGCTCGAATCTGACCCGCTCGATCGGCGTCGTGCACCGCGACCTTGGCCTAAACGCCGACCCGGCCACGAGCGCCGCGTACCTGCTCGACCGCGCCGAGGCGTTGTTCCGGACCGACCTGGTCTGGAAGCCCGGTGCCCGCGAACTGCTCACCGATGTGCGGGCGGCGGGCGTGCCCACGGCACTGGTGACCTCGACCGTGCGCCGGCTGACCGACATCGCGCTCGACACGATGGGGCGCGAGCTGTTCACCGTGAGCGTCTGCGGCGACGAGGTGGACCGGCCCAAGCCCGAGCCGGACCCTTACCTGCGGGGCGCGCAACTACTCGGTGTGCCCGCCGCGGCATGCGTGGCCGTCGAGGATTCACCGACCGGTATCGCCAGTGCCGAGGCGGCCGGCTGCGCGGTGATCGCAGTGCCGAGCGAGACAGCTGTGCATCCGGCAGCCGGCATATGGGTGCGGGACACCCTGGTCGGGCTGACCGTGGCCGAGCTCGTGGCGTTCAGCCGGACGTCACGGGCAGCTGCGGGAACGGTGGAGGCGTGCCACCGAACTCCGGACAGTGGGCCTTGAAGTCGCACCAATCGCATAGCCGGCTCGGGCTGGGCCGGAAGTCACCGGTCTGCATACCGCGTTCGATGGCGGCCCAGATCGCCATCAGCGTGCGCTCGAAGCGGGCCAGCTCGTCGGCATCGGGGGCGTAGCTCAACGTGTCGATGTCGGCCAGGTACATCAGGCGCAGTTGGCGCGGCACGATGCCGCGGGTGCGCCAGAGCACCAGTGCGTAGAACTTCATCTGGAACAGGGCCTTGGCCTCGAACGCTTCACGCGGGGAGGCGCCGGTCTTGTAGTCGACGACGCGCAGGTCGCCGGCAGGGGAGACGTCGAGCCGGTCGACGATGCCGCGCAGCCGCACGCCGTCGACCACGACCTCGACGCGTTCCTCGCGGGCGGCGGGCTCGAGGCGTCCCGGGTCCTCGAGGGCGAAGTAGTTGCCGAGCAGGGCGGCCGCGGAGGCCATCCACTCGGCGAACCCGGTGCCGTCGGTGTCGGCCGCGAACAGGGCTGCGACGCCGGGCTCGGCCTCGCGGACCTGCGCCCAGGCTTCGGGCAGCATGGCCCGCGCCGCCTCGACGGTGCGTTGCGCCGACGGCAGGTCGAACAGCGATTCGAGCACCGCGTGGACCAGCGTGCCGCGGACCGCGGCCGACGACGGCTCCGCGGGCAACCGGTCGATGCAGCGGAAGCGGTAGAGCAGCGGGCAGGACTTGAAGTCCGCGGCCCGCGACGGCGACAGCGAACCCAGCACCACCGGCGGCAGCTCGCCCTCGACGGGCGTCTGCGCCGTTGCCATCACCTGGGTCATGTCCGAGAGGTTAGTTGCGCCATCCGACAGTTCTGGGAGATCAGGGCGTGCCGAACCGTGAGAGCGGCCAGACGCGCAGGAACGCGTGGCCCACGATTTTCGACCCCGGGATGGGCCCGAACATGCGGCTGTCGTCGGAATTGCAGCGGTTGTCGCCCATGACGAAGTAGTCGTCCATGGGCACCGTCCATTTCGAGGTCTTGGTGAGCGGTTTGGTCGGGGTCGGGCCGCACGCCTTGTTCACGTAGTCCTCGGTCAGCCGGAGCCCGTTCACGTACACCAGGCCGTTGCGCAATGTCACGATGTCACCGGGCAGACCAATGATCCGCTTGACCAGCGTCTTGTCGTCGATCTTCCACGTGTCCGGACGGTTGAAGACGACGATGTCGCCCTCATGCGGGTCGTGGATGCGATAGCTGATCTTGTCCACGAGGATGCGGTCGTCGGGACCACCGCCGCCGCCCTTGAGCGTGGGTTCCATCGAGGCCGACGGGATGTAGTAAGGGGCGACGACGTAGTTCCGCAGCACCAGCGCAGCGAGAACGGCCACCACCAGCGTGATCACCAGCTTGGTGACCCGTCGCGCGCCGCGGCTGTCGCGCAGCCTGCTGAGCCAGCTGGGCTTCTTCTCCTTGGCGTGCGCCGGCTCCTTGGCGTGCGCAGGCTTCTGCTTCGGCTCCTCTGCGGCGAGGTATCGGCTGATGTCCGGGCGGCGGTGACCGGCGTCGTCGTCGGTGTCAGTCTGCTGCCGGTCGGGGCCGGGCACAGGTCCGGGACGGGGCCGCGGACGCTGGTGTTGAGGACGCTGTTGTTGCGAACGCTGCTGGGCGGGTGCGGCCTGTGCGGGCAGGTCGTCGCTCGACGCGGGGCGCGGCCGCGGCGCAGGCCGATCGCGGCGGGGGGCCTCGTCGAGCGCAGCGGGGACGGGCTCCGGCGGGAAGAACGGACCTTCGTCGTCGTCGCTGGCGGCGCGCCGGCGCGACCAACCGCGGACGCCGGTACGCGACGCAGGGTTGGGCGAGGGCGTCACGCGTGAAACGGTAACCGGTCGCCACCGCTCATGGTCGTAGCATCTCAAGCGTGCACACCGAGCCGACCCGGAGTGGGCCCCGGCCGACGCTGCAGCTGGCGCGCGTGTGGGGCGTCCCGGTGGTGGTCACGCCGTCCTGGCTGATCATCGCGGCAGTGCTGACGATCAGCTACGGCCCGATCGTCCGCGACGCCGTGCCGGGCACGTCCAACGCGGTGGGATACCTGGCAGCCCTCGGTTTCGCCGTGCTGTTCGCGTTGTGCATCGTCGCCCACGAGCTGGGACACACCCTCGTGAGCCGGGCGCTGAAGTATCCCGTCAAGCGGATCACCTTGTTCCTGTTGGGCGGGGTGTCCGAGATCGAGGGCGAGCCCCGCCGCGCCCGCGACGAACTGCTGATCAGCAGTGCCGGCCCGCTGGTGTCCGCGCTCGTCGCCGCCGTGCTGTTCGGCGGATACGCCGTCGCGCCGAGTGAGTCGTTGGTCGAAGCGCTCCTGCTGCTGCTGGCGTGGAGCAACGCGGCGCTGGTGGTGTTCAATCTGCTGCCGGGCCTGCCGCTCGACGGCGGACGCATGCTGCGCGCCGCGGTCTGGGGCGTCAGCGGCCGCGAGACGCGCAGCATCAAGGTCGCCGGCTGGTTCGGCCGTGGTGTGGCCGTACTGGTCGCGATCACCGGGCTCGTCGTCGATCGCACCTCGGCCGGGTTCGCGGCTGGTCTCGTCACGCTGTTCCTAGCCGCCTACCTGTGGTCGGGCGCCACGGCAGCAATTCGGGTTGCCGATGTCCAGGAGCGGTTGCCACTCGTACGGGTCATCGACCTGCTGCGTCCCGGCCTACTCGTGCCAAGCACCGTCACCGTCGACGACGCGCTGAGGCGGGCCTGGGCGGGCAACGTGGGCGGCATCGTCCTGACCGACTCGTCCGCGCAGCCGAGCGCAATCGTCGACGAGCGCCTCATCAGCGCGGTCCCACCCCAGCGCCGAGCCTGGACGCAGGTGTCGACCGTCGCCCGTCCGCTCGAAAGCGGCATGGTGCTGCCCGTGGACATCGATTCTCGGGATCTGCTCGACCGCATGCAGGCCCACCCCGCTCGCGAGTACCTGATGATCGCCGCAGACGGCGCACCGGCCGGCATCATCGCCACCGTCGACTTCGCGCGCCGCCTCAAGGGAACCGCATGACGCGCACCCCGGGGTCGGGGCCGTTCGAGATCGGCGAGCGGGTGCAGCTGTCGGACCCCAAGGGTCGGCTGCACACGGTCACCCTGGAGCCCGGCAAGCAGTTCCACACCCATCGCGGCGCGATCGAGCACGACCACCTCATCGGGACGCTCGAGGGCAGCGTCGTCAGTGCGACGTCGGGCACGCAGTACCTCGCGCTGCGACCGCTGCTCAGCGACTTCGTGCTGTCGATGCCGCGCGGGGCCGCGGTGATCTATCCGAAGGACGCCGCGCAGATCGTCGCCATGGGCGACGTGTGCCCCGGGATCACCGTGCTCGAGGCCGGCGCCGGCTCGGGTTCTCTGACGTGCTCGCTGCTGCGCGCCGTCGGGCCCACCGGGTCGGTCGTCTCCTACGAGGTCCGCGATGACCACGCCGAGGTCGCCGTGCGCAACGTCGAGATGTTCTTCGGTGGGCGACCGCCGAACTGGTCGCTGCGCCTTGGTGACGTCGTCGAACACCCGGCGGACGAGCCCGTCGATCGGGTGGTGTTGGACATGCTCAGCCCCTGGGAGGTGCTGCCTGCCGTCACCGCCGCGCTTCGTCCGGGCGGGGTGCTGATCGGTTACGTCGCCACGACGACGCAGCTGTCGCGGCTCGTCGAGGCGTTGCGGACCGACGGCGGGTTCACCGAGCCGAGCTCGTTCGAGACGATGGTGCGGGGTTGGCACGTGGTGGGTCTGGCCGTGCGTCCGGAGCACCGGATGATCGGGCACACCGCGTTCCTCGTCACCGCCCGGCGGCTCGCGCCGGGGGTGGTGGCGCCGGCCCGGCAGCGTCGCCCGACGGCCACCGAACAGCCCATCGTCCCGCTGCGCGACGAGACGGTGCCCTTCCGGCCGAGCCTGCCCTGAGTCGACGCTATCGGCCGACACGCCCGGGCATCAGGAGCAATCAGGCTTCAGGTCCCGCAACCTCGACGCCGTCGCTCTCGCGCACGACGTGGATGCAGTCACCGGGACATTCCTTGGCCGAGGAGATGACGTCGAGGCGGAGCGACATGGGCACGTCGGCCCGCGCCTGCGGGGCTGCGAGCAGCTCACCGTCGCTGTCCTTGACGTAGGCGAGCCCGTCGATGTCGAACTCGAAGACCTCCGGTGCGTACTGGACGCACAGCCCGTCGCCGGTGCACAGGTCCTGATCGATCCATACGCGCAGCGCGTCGCTCATCAGTCAGAAACTCCTCGGTAACGCGGTGCGGATTGCCTGTCACAACGAACAGGACTCACTCAAGGGTAGTTGCCGAGAGACGTTGCCCTGCCGTGTGTAGGGTGAAATCTCGCGAACACTCCGCACGGCTACATGGTGCGACATTGGAGGTGGCCGCAGTGGCTCAGGAGTCACGAGGTGGACAGGACGACGCTTCGAACGCCGGCGCGTCGCGCGACCCGGACCTGCGCCGGCGCACGGCATTCCTCGAGCAGGAGCTCGAACTGCTGCGGGCCAAGGTCTCGGAGTCGCCCCGCCACATGCGGCTGCTCGAGGACCGGCTCGCCGAGTCCCAGTCACGCATCGCCGCGCTGAACGACCGCAACGAGCGGCTCGCCGACACGCTGCGCGAGGCCCGCGACCAGATGGTGCAGCTCAAGGAGGAGGTCGACCGCCTCGCTCAGCCGCCGAGCGGCTACGGCGTCTTCCTCGAGGCCTTCGAGGACGGCACCGTCGACATCTTCACGACCGGGCGCAAGCTGCGGGTGGCGGTGTCGCCCGAGGTGCCGGTGCTTGAGCTGCATCGTGGCCAGGAGGTCATGCTCAACGAGGCCATGAACGTCGTCGCCGCGCGTGGGTTCGAGCGCTCGGGTGAGGTCGTGATGCTCAAGGAGATCCTCGATGGCGGCGATCGCGCGCTGGTCGTCGGCCACACCGACGAGGAGCGCGTCGTCTATCTCGCCGACCTGCTGCGCGACAAGCCGCTGCGCGCCGGCGACTCGCTGCTCATGGAGTCCCGCTCGTCCTACGCCTACGAGCGCGTGCCCAAGAGCGAGGTCGAGGAGCTCATCCTCGAAGAGGTTCCCGACATCGACTACACCGACATCGGCGGCCTGGCCGGGCAGATCGAGTCCATCCGCGACGCGGTCGAACTGCCCTTCCTGCACGGCGACCTGTTCCGCGAGCACCAGCTCCGCCCGCCGAAGGGCATCCTGCTCTACGGACCGCCCGGTTGCGGCAAGACGCTGATCGCCAAGGCGGTCGCGAACTCGCTGGCCAAGCAGGTCCAGAAGGTGCACGGCGGCGACGAGAAGGCCACCGCGTTCTTCCTGAACATCAAGGGCCCAGAGCTGCTCAACAAGTACGTCGGCGAGACCGAGCGGCATATCCGCCTGGTCTTCCAGCGCGCTCGCGAGAAGGCGTCCGACGGCACCCCCGTGATCGTGTTCTTCGACGAGATGGACTCGATCTTCCGCACCCGCGGGTCGGGCGTCAGCTCTGACGTCGAGAACACGATCGTCCCCCAGCTGCTCAGTGAGATCGACGGCGTCGAGGGGCTGAAGAACGTCATCGTCATCGGTGCGTCGAACCGCGAGGACATGATCGACCCGGCGATCCTGCGGCCCGGCCGGCTGGACGTCAAGATCAAGATCGAGCGTCCCGACGCGCAGGCCGCGGCCGACATCTTCAGCAAGTACATCCTCCCGGGCCTGCCGATCCACGACGAGGACCTCAAGGAGAACGGTGGGGACCCGGAGGCCACGGTGGCTTCGATGATCCAGAACACCGTCGAGCGGATGTACACGGAGTCCGAGGAGAACCGCTTCCTCGAGGTCACCTACGCCAACGGTGACAAGGAGATCCTGTACTTCAAGGACTTCAACTCCGGCGCGATGATCCAGAACATCGTCGACCGCGGCAAGAAGATGGCGATCAAGGACCTACTCACGACCGGTGAGCGCGGGCTGCGCATGCAGCACCTGCTCGCCGCGTGCGTCGACGAGTTCCGCGAGAACGAAGACCTGCCCAACACGACCAACCCTGACGACTGGGCGCGGATCTCCGGCAAGAAGGGTGAGCGGATCGTCTACATCCGCACGCTTGTCTCCGGGGGCAAGGGCACGGAGGCAGGGCGTTCCATCGACACCGTCGGTAACACCGGCCAGTATCTGTAGGCCGGCGTGCGGGTCACCCGAGTTGTCCCGAACCTGACGGTGTCCGACACCGCAGCGGCGAATCGGTTCTACGCCGACACGCTCGGCTTCACGATCGCGGACGATTTCGGGTGGGTCGGTTTCCTGACGGCCCCCGAATCCGGCCCTGTCGAATTGCACACCGTCACTCACGACGAGACCGCGCCGGTCGAGTCCGTGGTCAGCATTGCCGTCGACGACGTCGACGAGGCTTACCGGCGGGTCCGCGAAGCGGGCGCCGACATCGTGCACGAGCTGCAGGAGGAGCAGTGGGGGGTTCGCCGCTTTTTCTTTCGCGACCCGGACGGCAACGTCATCAACGTCGTCGCCCACCGCTGACCCCCGAAAGGCCGAATTGCGGCGTTATAGCGCCCGTCTGCTTGAATCGGCTGGGTTACGTATGCGCTTCCAATAAATGGAGCAGCGGCGGACTTCTACTGACCGAGGTCAAACCGTGACCCGACGACGCATTGCCATCATCGGGCCTGCCCGCACCCCGATCTCCGAACCCTTCTCCGGAGGACTGACCGCACACATCGGCGCACTGACCGAACGGCTGTGCCAGCGCGGCCACGATGTGACGCTCTTCGCCGCCCCCGGTTCCGACCGGAAGCTGCCCGTCGTCGAGCTGGCGATGAACCTGCGGCTGTCCGACGATGCTCGCCAGGACGTCTCGATGCCGCCCGAGGTATTCATGCACGAACACCACGCCTACCTCGGACTGATGACGAGCCTGGCCCGGCAGCGCAACCGTTTCGACGTGATCCACAACCACAGCCAGCACCACCTGCCGATCGCGCTGTCCTATCTGCTGGCCACGCCCATGGTCACCACGCTGCACACGCCGCCCACCCCTTGGCTCGAGTCGGCCGTGCAGGTCGGCCCCACGCTGGCGATGCGCTTCGTCGCCGTCAGCCAGTTCACCGCCGATCAGTGGAGCCCGCTGCTGGGCGCGGTGGACGTGGTCGCGAACGGGGTCGACTGCGAGCATTGGACGCCCGGCCCGGGCGGCACCGACCTCGTGTGGTCCGGCCGGATGGTGCCCGAGAAGGCACCGCATCTCGCCATCGAGGCAGCTCGGCTGGCCGGCCGACGCATCGTGCTCGCCGGGCCCGTCGCCGACCCGGTGTACTTCGCCGCCTGCGTGCGCCCGCTGCTCGGCCCGGACGCGCACTACGCCGGGCACCTCGACCAGAACGCGCTGTCGCGGCTCGTGCGTACGTCTGCCGTCGCGGTGGCCACCCCGGTGTGGGACGAGCCGTACGGGCTCGTGCTCGCCGAGGCGCTGGCCTCCGGCACCCCGGTGGCCACCTTCGCGCGCGGCGGCACTGTCGAGGTCGTCGACGAGACGTGTGCGCGGCTGGCCGTGCCCGACGACGTCCACTCCCTGGCCCGTGCGATCACCGAAGCGGCTGCGCTCGACCGTCGCGCCGCCCGCCGGCGGGCGCTCGAGCACTGCTCGATCGAACGCATGATGGACGAGTACGAGCTGTTGCTGGGCGAGACCGTGGCCGCTTGATCGGGTATTACGTCCACCACCACGGCCACGGCCATCTGCACCGCGCACTGAGCCTGGCGCAGCAGCTCGACGAGCCGGTCGTCGGGCTCTCGTCGCGGCCGCCGCCCGCGGACGCGCCGTTCGCCGACTGGGTCCAGCTCGCGCCCGACGACGCGTTCGAGGGCGCGGCGGACCTGCATGCCGGGGGAGCGTTGCACTGGGCACCGATCAACTCGCCGGGTTACGAGCGGCGCATGCACCAGCTGGCCCGGTGGGTGGCCCAGGACGCCCCGCGCCTGGTCGTCGTCGACGTGTCCGTCGAGGTCGCTGCGCTCATCCGACTGCTGGGCACGCCCACCGTCGTGGTGACCCTGCCGGGCGGGCGCGCCGATGACCCGCACACGACGGCCTACCGGCTCGCCGCGGCGATCGTGGCTCCGTGGCCCGGCGAGGTGTACGACCCACCGCACCTGACGGCTCACGCCGGCAAGGTCGTCTTCACCGGTGCGTTCTCGCGCTTCGACGGCAAACCGGCTGGTCCGGTCACCGGCGACAAGCGGGCGCTGCTGCTGCTCGGGTCCGGCGGCACCGACGTCCCCGTCGCGACCGGCCGGTCGGCGGGTTGGCAGTGGAGCACCCTGGGCGGCGCCGGGCGGTGGAGCGACGACGTCTGGACGGCGCTGCAGGACGCGGACGTCGTGGTCACGCACGCCGGGTTGAACGCGCTGGCCGAGGTCGCCGCCGCGCGCCGTCCGGCGATCGTCGTGCCGCAGGGTCGCCCCTTCGACGAACAGCGGACCACTGGGGACGCGCTGCGGTCTGCCGGCCTGGCCACCGTGCTCGACGCCTGGCCCGCGGCCGGCGACTGGCCCGGACTGCTCGACGCCGCTGCCGCGCAGGGACAGCAGTGGACGCGCTGGAACGACGGGCGCGGCGCGGCCCGGTTCGCCCGTGTCGTCACCGAGGTGGCGCACGGTGGCTGAGACGAGCGGGCCGGCCGTCGTCACGGTGGTGAGCGGGCGGCACGAGCACCTGAGCGTGCAGCGCCACCACCTCGCGCGGTCGACGTGTGCTCCGCTGCTGCACGTGGTCGTCGCCGTCGACGACCCCGCGATCGACGTCGTGGTGGCCCGCGAACCCGTGATCCCGACGCTGGTCGTGCCGTTGGCTACGACTCCGGCCGGGTTGCCGGTGGCCGCCGCTCGCAACGCCGGCGCCGAGGCAGCGCTGGCCGCCGGCGCCACGAATCTGGTCTTTCTCGACGTCGACTGCCTGCCCGCTTCCGGACTGCTTGCGGGTTATGTCGCCGCACTGGCCGAGCATCCCGAGGCACTGCTGTGCGGGCCGGTGACCTACCTGCCGCCCGCGTCCGCACGCGGCTGGCGCGTCGACGACCCGGCAGCGCACCGCCACGCGCACGAGGCCCGTCCCGATCCGGCGTCCGGGAGCTTCGCGCCGCTCGAGCCGGCGTTGTTCTGGTCGCTGTCGTTCGCCGTCACGGCCGCCGGGTGGCGCCGCTTCGGCGGGTTCTGGGCCGGTTACGTCGGCTACGGGGCCGAGGACACCGATTTCGGCGTGAGCGCCTCCGCGGCCGGGGTGCCATTGCTGATGGCCGGGGGGGTCGACGCCTATCACCAGCACCACCCGGTGAGCCGGCCGCCCGTCGAGCACCTCGACGACATCGTGCGGAACAGCGCCATCTACCTGCGCCGGCACGCAACATTGCCGATGACGGGTTGGCTGCGCGACTTCACGACGGCCGGACTGGTCGAGGTGGGCCCGTCCGGCGCGCCGCGGCGTTGCGACGCCCCGCGGGTCGCCACCGTTCCGGCTCGCCATCCGTATCTCGACGCCGTGCTGCCGACCTCGGTGGTGCGGGTGGCGCCCGACCGGGTGACGGGATGGGAGCCCGACCCCCTGCTCGACGTCGACTCACCCCTCGGCGGCTCGCACCTCGACGAGACCGACGTGGTGCACGTCCACTTCGGCTACGACCACCTCGACCCGCTCGACCTCACCCGGTGGTTGGCCCGGCTCGACGAGTTGGGCGTCGCACTGGTTGTCACCGTGCACGACCTGCGCAATCCACACCACGCCGACCGGGATCGCCACGACGAACACCTGACGCTGTTGCTCGCAGCGGCTGAGCGCGTCATCACACTGACGGCCGCCGCGGCAGGCGAGTGCGAGCTGCGATTCGGCCGCCGTCCCGAGGTGCTCGCCCACCCCACGCTGCTCGAGGCCGCCGAGATCGATCGGGCGAGATCGACGTCGAGGACGGATCGACCCGCCGTGCTCGTGCCGCTCAAAGCGCTGCGCCGCAACATCGTGGAGCCCGACGCGGTGGTGATCGCCGCGGTCGAAGGAGCTGCGCTCGCCGGCGCTCGCGTGCAGGTGCTGCTGCAACCCCGGCACGCCGACCGCGCGGAGGTCGCCGCAACGGTGGCGGCGGCAGCCCGCGGCGAGATCGACCTGCACCTGACGGACTACCTGCCGGCCGACAAGCTGTATGCGCTCGTCGCCGCGGCGCAGGCGGTGGTGCTGCCCTATCGCTTCGGCACGCACTCGGGCTGGGCCGAACTGGCCCGTGACCTCGGCAGCCACGTTGTCGCGCCCGACGGCGGTCACGCCGCCGACCAGGCGGACGGCGCGTTGAGCTACGTCCACAACGAGGACGTCGGCCTCGACGCAGCCAGCCTGCGCGTGGCCGTGGCCGAGGCGTGCCGGCGACCGCCCGCACTGCCGGCCGACCGGCGGGCCCGCGAGGTCGAGCGCGACCTCGTGCGCGCCGCACACGACGTGCTCTACCGCGAGGTGGCCCGCCGCACGGTGCGTCTATGACGGTGCGCGTGTTGCACCTCGTGCCCGGACCGGCCGAACACGGCGTCGTGCGGCACGCGGTGGACGTGGCGCACTCGTGCGGCCACGAGGTGCTGCGCGTCGAGGGCACCGGGCACATCGAGCTGCCCACCCTGTCGGCGTACGACGTGGTGCACGTCCCCGTCACCGAGCAGCTGTTCGGCCGCGACCTGGACACCGCCGCAGCGGCTTTCACCCACCTGGCCGACGCCGTCCACGCTGCCGGTGCGGCGCTGTCGGTGACGTTGCACGACCTGCCCCACGACAAGAGTCCGTTTCAGACCCGGCGGGCGCTGTTCTACGAACAGGTGGTCGGCGCTGCGCGCGGGGTCGTCGTCAACAGCGATGTCGAGCTCGACCTCGTCACTCCCTGGGCTGTCGCGGTGCACTCGCTGCGCCGCATCCGGTTGCCGGTCGAGCAGGTCCGAGCTGTCCCGACGCCAGGCCCGGCCCCCCGCGCAGAGATCACCGTCCTGGGCTTCGTCTTCCCTGATCGTGGTTACGAGGACGTCATAACCGCGCTTCCTGACGATGCCTCGCTGGTCGCCCTCGGGCGCGCGTCCGAGGGCCATGACGATCTGCTCGAGCGCTACGCCACCCTGGCCGACGGCCGGTTCCGGGCTGTCGGGTTCGTGCCCGACGACGAGCTCGCCGCCCAGCTGCGGGTGGCGGCGGTACCGGTGGCGCCGAACCGACGAGTCACGGCGTCGGCGTCCATCAACACCTGGCTGGCGCACGGGCGCCGCCCGCTGGTTCCCGACGGCCCTTATGCCCGCGAAGTGGCGGCCACCCGACCCGGCGCACTGTGGATCTACGACCCCGACGACCCGGCCGACCTGCCCGACGCGCTGCGCGTCGCCCTGAGCGAACCCGAGCGCACCTGGCTGGGCCCGGATGTGCCGCGCGGGCCGTCGCCGGCTGACGTCGCCGCGGAGTACGCGGAGCACCTGCAGGCCTGCCAGCCGCCGCGGGCCCGCGCGCTGAGTTCGGGCGGTTACGTGGTGCCCGGCAACCGCTGGGACCTGCTGCCACCGGCCAGCACGCAGCCGAGCGTCTCGGTGGTCGTGCCATATTTCGAGGCTCAGCGCCAGCTTGATCTCGTCCTCGCCGCGCTCGCGGCTCAGACCTACCCGAGCGAGCGAGTCGAGGTGATGGTCGTCGACGACGGTTCGCAGCACCCGCCGGACGTCTCGGCGGCCGGTGGGCTGACCGTGCAGGTCCTGCGCCAGGCCGACGAGGGGTTTCGCGCCGCGCGGGCCCGCACCCTCGGGGCTACGGCTGCCTCCGGGGAGCTGCTGGCCTTCCTCGACGCCGACACCGTCCCCGAACCGGACTACCTGCGGGCGCTGCTCGCACTGCCGACGGTTTGCCCCGACGCCGTCACCGTCGGACGCCGCCGGCACGCTGACCTGTCGACGGTTCCGATCACCGAGCTCACCGAGCCGCAGTGGCTGATCGACGCCTACCGCGCCAGCGGCAACCTGCTGCGCGTGGACCGCCGCTCGTACCGCTTCCTCATCAGTGCCGTGCTCGCCCTGCCGGCACGGCTGTTCGCCGAGGTCGGCGGCTTCGACGAGCGCTTCGTCGGCTACGGCGGCGAGGACTGGGAGCTCGCGCACCGGCTGTACGCGGCGGGCGCGGTCTTCGCTCACGTCCCGTCCGCAGTGGCGTGGCACGACGGGCCGGACTGGGCCGAACGCGGCGAGGCCGCAGCGGCAAAGAACCTCGAGACGCTCACGCTGGCCGGCCTGCTGCCGGACCCCGACGCGCGCGGCACGGGCAGCTGGTGGCCCTACCCCTCGATCGTCGTGCGGGGACCGGCGATGTCCGATGTCGACGCGCTGGCTACGGCCCGTTCAGCCTTCGGCGCCGGCGCCGATTGCATGTTGCACCTGGCCGGGGTCAGCGGTCCGCGCGCCGAACTCGTCCTGGCCGACCCACGGGTACAAATCGGCCCGCCGGCCGATGACGTCCTGGCCCGGGCGTCGTGCATGGTGGATCTCGACGGGCCCACCGACCTCGGCGAACTCACGGCGATGGCCGCCGACGTCGACCGACTCGGTGAGGTGCGCACGCCGGCCATGCGAGTGCGCTCGGCGCGCGCCGTGCGGCGGGCCGCCCGCTGGTCGACCGGCGACGCCGCGGCGCTGGCCTACGCGCTGTTCGGCCGCCACGACCGCACCGGACCCCGGCCGTGGACGCACGTCGATCTGGCAGCTGCCCTCAGACAGGAGTAATCAGCCGCTCGTACACCCCGACCTCGGTGCCGCGCCACGTCGCGCCGATGCCCTCGAAGGTGGCCAGGACGTCGTCGTGCGACCAGTCCTCCTCGACGTGCACCTCGTACGGATTGCCCTCGATCTCGTCCTGCGGGTAGTGCACGATCGGGATCGACAGGTACACCGCCCGCCGCGCGGCGACGGCGCAGCGCCGCCACAGCTCGACGCCCTCGGCGCGGGTCATGTGCTCGACGACGTCGCCGAGGATGACGATGTCGGCGGCCGGCAGCTCGGTGGTGCGGGCGTCGCCGATGATCAGCTCGTCGTAGTACTCGCCGAGCCGGTACGTCGTGACGTACGGCTCCCACGCCTCCAGGCCGACGATCCTGCTCACCGGCAGGTCGCGCAGCAGCTTGGCGTACGTGCCGACACCGGGGCCGATGTCGAGCACCGATACCGACCCGTCGGCCGCGAGCGCGGCGATGCGGTCATGGGTCCAGTCCTTGCCCTCCGGCGAGCTCATCGGCACGTCAGCCAGCCTGACAGACTCGCTGCGTGACGTGCTGGGAGGGAGTGCTCGTCTTCATCGCCGGCGTCTGGGCCGGCACGATCAACACCGTCGTCGGTTCGGGCACGCTGGTGTCGTTCCCGGTACTGCTCGGGGTGGGACTGTCGCCGGTCACCGCCAACGTCACCAACGCCCTGGGCCTGTTCCCGGGTTCGTTCGTCGGCGCCTACGGCTACCGCCGCGAGCTCGTCGGCCAGCGCTCGCGGGTGCTGGTGCTCGGGCCGACCACCGCGCTCGGCGCACTGGTGGGGGCCATCCTGCTGCTGAAGCTGCCGGCCAGCGCCTTCCAGGCCATCGTCCCGGTGCTCATCGTCATCGCACTGCTCCTGGTGGTCTTCGGCAAGCGCGTGACGGCCTGGATGCAGGCGCGTGGCGGCGGCGCGAGCGAACGGGTCGGTCCGGCTCTCGTGTTCACGAGTTTCGGCACCGGCGTCTACGGCGGCTACTTCGGCGCCGCCCAGGGCATCCTGCTGATGGGCTTCCTCGGCCTGTTCCTCGCCGAGTCGCTACAACGGCAGAACGCCCTGAAGAACGTCCTGGCCGGGCTGGTCAACCTGGTTGCGGCAGTGGTCTTCGTCGTCGTGGCCACCGACCACATCGACTGGGTGGCCGCCGGACTGGTCGCCGCCGGCTCGATCGCCGGCGGCCTGCTCGGCGCCCGCATCGGCCGCCGCCTCTCGCCGACCGTGCTGCGCGCGACCATCGTCGTGGTCGGCATCGCCGCGCTCGTCAAGCTGCTGCTTTGACTGGAGTGACGTGCTTCGGCGGGGTGACACGTAGGTTGAGAGAGTGACAGTCAGACGTGTGATGGGCACCGAGGTCGAGTACGGCGTGAGCCTGCCGGGGCAGCCCGCGGCCAACGCCATGCTGCTCTCGGCCCAGGTCGTGAACTCCTACGCCAGTACGCTGCCGGCGGGCCGGGCCCGGCGGGCCAGCTGGGACTTCGAGGAGGAGTCCCCGCTGCGCGATGCGCGCGGGTTCGACCTCGGCGGCGGCAGCGGCACCGTGGCGCAGGAGTTCATCGACGCCGAGGAGGACGCCGGGATGGCGAACGTCATCCTGCCCAACGGCGCCCGGCTGTACGTCGACCATGCGCACCCCGAGTACTCGAGCCCCGAGGTCACCAACCCGCTCGACGCCGTGCGCTGGGACAAGGCCGGCGAGCTGGTGATGCTCGAGGCCATCCGCCGGCTGCCGAGCATGTCCGGCGCCAGTAGCACTTCTTCCGGGGCCGTCATCAACCTCTACAAGAACAACACCGACAACAAGGGTGCGTCCTACGGCGCCCACGAGAACTACCTCTGCAGCCGCGACACCCCGTTCGCGGCCATCGTGCGCGGCTTGATCCCGTTCTTCGTCACCCGCCAGGTGATCACCGGAGCCGGCCGGGTCGGGCTGGGTCAGGACGGGCGGACCAGTGGGTTCCAGATCTCGCAACGCGCCGACTTCTTCGAGGTCGAGGTCGGGCTCGAGACGACGCTCAAGCGGCCGATCATCAACACCCGCGACGAGCCGCACGCGGACGCGGACCGCTACCGCCGCCTGCACGTGATCATCGGCGACGCCAACATGTCCGAGATCTCGACATACCTCAAGGTAGGGACGACGTCGCTGGTGCTGGCCATGATCGAGGCCAATTTCCTGGGCGACGACCTCGCCGTGACGCAGCCCGTGCGCGAGCTGCACGAGGTATCGCACGATCCGTCGCTCACGCACCCCATCCAGCTGGTGGACGGGCGGACGATCACCGCCCTCGACCTGCAGGGCGAGTACCTCGACCGCGCCCGCAAGTTCGTCGACGACCGCCTCGGCGCCGACGCCGACAGCCAGACCCGCGACGTGCTCGCCCGCTGGGAGTCCGTGCTCAGCCGACTGAAGCAGGACGCGTTCCTGTTGGCCCGCGAACTGGACTGGGTGGCCAAGCTGCGCCTGCTGGAGGGTTATCGCGACCGCGACAACCTCGACTGGGACTCCTCGCGCCTGCAGCTCGTCGACCTGCAGTACAGCGACGTGCGGCCCGAGAAGGGGCTCTACAACCGCCTCGTCTCGCGCGGCGCGTTCGAGACGCTGCTCGCCGACGGGGACGCGCAGAGCGCCGTGGCCACGCCGCCGGCCGACACCCGCGCCTTCTTCCGCGGCGAGTGTCTACGTCGCTACGGCCAATCAGTGGCTGCGGCGTCCTGGGACTCGGTGATCTTCGACGTCGGGCGCGACTCGCTGGTGCGGGTCCCGATGCTCGAACCGCTGCGCGGCACGCAGGCGCACGTGGGGGAATTGCTCGACCGGTGTCGCACCGCGAGCGAGCTGGTCGACGCGCTCAACGCGGCGCGATAGAGCCTGGCTCAGGCGCGCTGGTAGCGCTCGGCCGCACGGACCCGCGCCTTGGCCGCCTCGACGTCGCGGTCCTTGGGCGGCGCCGCGGTGACGAGGTCCTCGAGCAGATGCCTGGTGACGTGCGCGACCTCGGCGACGGCGCGGTCGAAGGCGGCCTGGTTCGCCGCGGACGGTTTGGCCGTGCCGCTGATCTTGCGGACGTACTGCAGCGCAGCGGCGTGCACCTCGTCCGTCGTGGCAGGCGGGGCGAAGTTGTGCAGGGTTCGGATGTTGCGGCACATGCCGCCACTGTGCCACGGCTGCGCCGCCGCGGGTGTCAGCTCGCCTCGAGCACCTTGCGCAGCCGCTTCGGGGCCTGCACCCGCCACGCGTCGGTGAGGAGTTCACGCAGCTCGTCTACGTCGACCTCGTCGAGGCGCAACAGCACGGCGGCGTAGCCGTTGTAGTGGTCCTCGGTGAAGAACCTGCGCGGGTCGGACTTGATCAGCGCGTCCTTCTCGGCGACGCCATCGGTGCGCAGGGCCACGATGTCAAAGCGCTTGACCTTCTTCCTCTTCGGGTTAACCCGCTCGCGCCACGGCCACACGAAACCCTTGCCCACGACGCTGAACGCGTCGTTGTCCTCGACGGTCTCCGGCAGGGCGAGCGCGATCCGGCGGACGTCCTCGAAGTCGGCCATGGGACACGCTACCGCGCCTGCCTGTGCTGCCCCCTGCCTGAGCCGGGGGCGGCTGCGGCATGCTCTGGCTGTGGACGCGGTTCTGCACCGACTCGAGGCCCTGCCCGGTGACGGGCGGTGGGCGGTCACCTTCCGACGCGGCGACGGCAGTGAGCAGACCGCCGTCGTGCAGATCACCGACGCCGACACCGTAGACGTCGCCGAGGCAAGCCTGCCCACGGACTGGACCCGCAGCTGCGACGCGTGGCTGGCCGCCGCCGACGCCCTCCGCGCCCTCGAGCGATCACGAGTGGCCAGTGCGCCGAGCGGCGCGGTGCTGCGCGACCCGGACGGCGGCTGGGACGTCAGCCTAGGCAACGTCGTGCTCGGTCCGAACGGCCGGCCGGCGTGCATCGCCCATGGTGAGCTGACTGCCGCCGGCGACCGCTGGACGTGCCCCGAGTGCGGGGCCGTCGCGGTGTTCGGCTAGCCGCGTTGCCCGAGCGCGGGATCAGTGCTGCACTCGACGGCATGGCAGCCACGCATGACGTCACCAACCAGGTCCCGCCGATCGTCGGACGCGATATCAGCACCTCGCCGGCGCTGCTCGAAGGCCTGCGGCGCGAGGGCGCCGGGTGGGCCGAGACCGAGGTCCGCGAGCTCGCGCTGCTCGGCAACAGTGCGGCCTGGCAGGAAGCGGGCCGGCTCGCGAACGATCACCCGCCGGTGCTGCGCACTCACGACCGGTACGGCAACCGCGTCGACGAGGTCGACTACCTGCCGCAGTACCACGACCTGATGCGGACTGCCGTCGAGCACGGCCTGCACGGTGCCCCGTGGACCGACGCACGCGAGGGCGCGCACGTCGCCCGCGCCGCCAAGGTCATCGCATGGGGCGTGGCCGACGCCGGCCACCTGTGCCCGATCTCCATGACGTACGCGGTGGTGCCGGCGCTGCGCACCACGCCCGATCTCGCAGCGCAGTACGAGCCGCTGCTGACGAACAACGTCTACGAGTCGCAACTACGCGCCCCGTTGGACAAGGGCGGGCTCATCGCCGGCATGTCGATGACCGAGAAACAGGGCGGCTCGGACGTGCGCGCCAACACGACGCGGGCGGTGCCCACCGCCGACGGCAGCTACCGGCTCACCGGGCACAAATGGTTCACGTCCGCCCCGATGTCAGACCTCTTCCTCACCCTGGCCCAGGCTCCGGGCGGGCTGTCGTGCTTCCTCGTGCCGCGCGTGCTGCCCGACGGCACCCGCAACGCCTTCTTCCTGCAGCGCCTGAAGGACAAGCTCGGCAACAAGTCCAACGCCAGCGGCGAAGTCGAGTACGACAATGCGTGCGGCTGGCTCGTCGGCGACGAGGGGCGCGGTGTCGCCACCATCATCGAGATGGTCAACATGACCCGGCTGGACTGCTCGCTGATGGCCGCGGGCGGCATGCGGCTGAACGTCGCGCACGCCGTGCACCACGCCACGCACCGCTCAGCTTTCGGCGCCCGGCTGCTCGACCAGCCGGCCATGATCAACGTGCTTGCCGACCTCGCCATCGACAGCGAGGCCGCGAGCACGGTCATCATGCGCATTGCCGGCGCGGTCGACCGTGCGACCCGCGGTGACGAGGCCGAGAAGGCGTTTCGCCGCGTGGCGCTGTCGGTGACGAAGTACTACCTCTGCAAGCGCCTTGCGCCGCACACCGTCGAGGCCCTGGAATGCCTGGGTGGCAACGGCTACGTCGAGGACTCCGGCCTGCCGCGCCTGTACCGCGAGGCGCCACTGATCTCGATCTGGGAGGGTTCGGGCAATGTCGCCGCGCTCGACACGTTGCGAGCGCTGGGTCGCGAACCGGCGGCGGTGGAGGCCTTTCTTGCCGAGCTCGCGCTCGCCAGTGGCATCGACCCCCGCTACGACGACGCGCTCGCGCTGCTGCACAAGGAAATCGCCGATCTCGACGAAATGCCGTTCCGCGCGCGGCGCATCGTCGAGCGGATGGCACTGCTGCTGCAGGGTTCGCTGCTCATCCGGCACGGCAACCACGCCGTCGCCGACGCGTTCGTCGCGTCCCGGCTGGCGGAGCACTCGGGCGTCGCCTACGGCACCCTGCCCACCGGCCTCGACACTGCGGCCATCCTGGCTCGCGCCGCCGTCTCCGGATAACCCGTCGCCCACAGCCGCGGGCGGCGAGGCTGAACGGCCCCCTCCGCGTGGTGATCAACTGCGCATTCGCGTCGCTTGACGGCCGAAATCCGCAGTTGATCACCAAGGGGGGAGGCGTTGCATTCTCACTCGCCCCTTGTTGGGAACCGTTTTCATATCCAGTACTGTTCCATTATGCGTTCGTTCCGTGGCACCGCGCTTGCCGTCCTGGTTGCCGCCACGCTGTCCGCCTGCTCGGCTGCGAGCAGCGCCGCGGGCAACGGCCTGCCGGCCTCAGCGGCGGCTACCCATCAGGGACGCGTGCAGGTCCTGGCCGCCGAGAGCCTGTGGGGTGACATCGCAGCGCAAGTAGGCGGCACGCACGTCGACGTCACCTCCATCCTCGCCGATCCCAACCAGGATCCGCACGAGTACGAGAGCTCGGTCTCCGACGCCGCGTCGACCAGCCGGGCCGACCTCGTCATCGTCAACGGGGCTGACTACGACCCGTTCATGGACCGCCTGCTGGGCGTGGACAAGAAGCCGTCGCGCACGGTGATCACCATCAGCACGGTGGTCGGCGCGAAGAGTGGCAACAACCCGCACCTCTGGTACCGCCCGTCGTACGCGCTGCGCGCGGCCGGCGCCATCGAAGCCGCCCTGGTCCGCGAGCAGCCCGCGCACCGCGCCGACTTCGCCGCCGGGCTGGCCCGGTTCACCACCGGGATGGCGAAGGTCAACCGCATCATCGCCACCATCAGGGCGCTGCACGCCGGCGCGGCGGTCGGCTACACCGAACCGGTGCCTGGTTATCTCGTCGAGGCCGCGGGGTTGAGATTGGGTACGCCGAAAGACTTCTCCCTGGCGCTCGAGAACGGCACCGATCCGACGCCGGGCGACAACGCCCGTTTCGAGCAGTCGGTCACCAAGGGCACGATCAAGGCACTGCTGCTCAACACCCAGGTCACTGATACGGAGACCGACCGACTCCAGAAGCTGGCGTTGGCAGCCGAGGTGCCGGTCGTGCGGGTCACCGAGACGCTGCCCAAGGGTGAGCACTTCCAGACCTGGCAGGCCGCACAGGCCACGGCGCTGCTGGGGGCCCTCGGTGCCTGAGGCCCACGAGGATGACCGGGCCACCGTGCGCCTGCGCGGCGCGAGCGTCCGCTTCGGCGCGCGCACGTTGTGGGGCGACCTCGACCTCGACGTCGCGGCGGGGGAGTTCGTGGCCGTGCTCGGCCCGAACGGCAGCGGCAAGACGACCCTGCTGAAGGTGCTGTTGGGCCTGCAGGGCTTGGCTGCCGGCTCGGTCGAGGTGTGCGGCCGGGTGCCGCACCGGGGCAGCGACCTGGTCGGCTACATCCCGCAGCAGAAGGCATTCGACCGCGATGTCCCGATGCGCGGCCGCGATCTGGTACGCCTCGGCCGTGACGGCCACCGCTGGGGAATAGGCCGCGCCGACCGCGCCACCCGCGACGCCGTCGAACACGTCATCGCCGAGGTCGGCGCGCAGTCCTACGCCGACGCACCGCTCGGCACGCTGTCCGGCGGTGAGCAACAGCGGCTGCGCATTGCCCAGGCGCTGCTCGGTGATCCGCGCTTGCTGCTGTGCGACGAGCCGTTGCTCAGCCTGGACCTGCAGCGTCAGCACAGCACCAGCGCGCTCATCGACGAACAGCGGCGCAAGACCGGCACGTCCGTGGTCTTCGTGACGCACGAGATCAACCCGATCCTGCCGTTCGTCGACCGGGTGCTGTACCTCGTGGGCGCCCGCTGGGCGGTCGGCACCCCGGACGAGGTCATGACCACGCAGCGGCTGAGCGCGCTGTACGGCACGCAGATCGACGTGCTGCGCATCCGGGACCGCATCGTGGTCGTGGGCGCGCCGGACTCAGCCCACGGCGGGTTCCGATGATTGGCTACCTGCTCGGGCTGCCCGCGGTGCAGCACGCGTTCATCGCGGCCTCGCTGGTGGCGGTGGTGAGCGGTCTGCTCGGGCCGTTCGTCATCACCCGGCATGCCGCGTTCGCCGTGCACGGGGTGTCCGAACTGTCGTTCACCGGGGCTGCGGCCGGTCTGCTGCTCTTCGACGACGCCCTGCTCGGAGCGCTGCTGGGCAGCATCGTGGTGGCGGCGGCCATTGCCGCCCTCGGCGCCCGCGACCACGAGCGAGACAGCGCAATCGGCGTGACGCTCGCGTTCGGGCTCGGTCTGGGCGTCTACCTGCTCGGTCTGATGCACAACTTCGCGTCCCAGGCGACGCGGTTGCTGTTCGGGCAGATCTTCGGGGTCAGCACGACCGAGATCTGGGTCCTGGTCGGCATCGCGGTCGGCGTCCTCGTCGTGACGCTGGCGATCTATCGTCCGCTGCTGTTCGCGTCCGTCGACCCGGAACTCGCCCAGGCTCGCGGGGTGCCTGTTCGCCTGGTCGGACTGGTCTTCCTGGCCCTACTGGCGTTGACCGTGACCGAGGCCGCGCAGATCGTCGGCACCACGCTCGTGCTGTGCCTGGTGATCACGCCGGCAGCGGCCGCGCATCGGGTATCCGCGAGCCCAGTGCTGGTGACCGTCGTATCGGTGCTGGTCGCGTTGGTCGCGGCCGACGGTGGGATCTTCGTCAGCCTGGCCGTCGACGTGACGCCCAGCGTGCCGATCACGGCGATCAGCTTCGGGCTCTACCTGCTGTCCCGGCTGATCGGCGGCCCGCTGCGTTCGCGGCGGCGGACCCAACCTATGTCGGTCTGAGCGTTACAGCGGTCTAGGCGCTGCGGCGGTGCGGCGAGGCGGCGAGCAGGTCGACTCGGCGCGAGTCGATGCTCTGACCGTTCGGCAGCAGCTCGCCGAAGTCCTCGAAGACGACCACGCCGTTGCACAACAGGCTCCACCCCTGTTCCGGGCGGGCCGAGATGACGTGGGCGGCATCGCGGTCGAAGGCATCGGCAGCCGGGCAGCACGGGGTGTGCCGGCAGGTGGTTGTGGCCATGGAGTGGTTGGCCTCTGCGTCGGTGGTGATCTGGGTTTTGATCATGTTGGTGTCCTGTAATCGCTTGCGGTGTGGCTCGGACCAGTGTGCACGCGAATTCTCGGTTGTAAAGCATCCCCGCCGGAACTTGCTCCCTCAATCAGACACCGTGTCGCAGGCTCTGTGTGAGATCCGTGTGAGACCGTGACCAAACCGTGACCTAACATGCCGGCTGACCCTCTCAAACCGGACCGTCAGGTCCGGCCGTCGCGCTCCTGAGCCCGCCGCAGCACCCGCTCGCGCGGCACCCAATCGGCCAATACCGCAGGGAACCCAGCCCGCACTGCCGCTCGCACGACCTCGTCATCGTCATCGATCAGTGCGGCCACACCACGCGGAGCCAGTTCGGTGAGCACCGACAGCTTGTAGCGGCGCGCTGGGCGGTAGTCGCCCCAGGGCCGCATGTGCAGCTCGGCTCCGGGCAGGCCGTGTGCGCTCAGCCACGAACCAGTTACGTCGCGTAACCATTCCGGGCGTCCGGTCAGCCAGACAATGTCATGCTGCAGAGCCAGCTCTTTCACCAAGCGCGCGCCCTCGTCGAGCAACGGATCGGCGCAGGCCTCGTCGAAGAAGTCGTCCCACGCGTGCCGCTCGAGGTGGTGCAACCGGTGCCGGACGTCCGCGACCACCCCGTCGATGTCGAAGACGGCCAGCATAAGGCCAGCCTAGAGAGCCCGTGCGATCGTTAACTCGTGCGCTTCCTCGGATCTCCCGCGACATTCGACCTCACCTACGACGACGTGTTCATGGTGCCGGCCCGCTCCGACGTGCAGTCCCGCTTCGACGTCGACCTGGCGACCACGGACGGCAGCGGCGCGACCATCCCGCTGGTCGTGGCCAACATGACCGCGGTGGCCGGACGCCGGATGGCCGAGACCGTCGCCCGGCGCGGCGGCCTGACCGTCCTGCCCCAGGACATCCCCGTCGACGTCGTGCGCGAGGTGGTGGGCTGGGTCAAGCAGCGCGATCTCGTCGTCGACACCGCCATCACGCTCTCGCCGCACAGCACGGTCAGCGACGCGGTGGCCCTGCTGCCCAAGCGGGCGCACGGAGCGCTCGTTGTCGTCGATGAGAATCGGCGCCCGGTCGGCGTCGTGACCGAGGCCGACTGTGCCGGTGCTGAGCGCTTCGCCCAGCTGGAACGGGTCATGACGCCCCAGCCGCTCACTCTGACCGCACCCATCGACCCGGCGCACGCCTTCGCCGAGCTTGACCGTCATCGACGCAAGCTGGCGCCGGTCGTCGACGCCGACGGCGTGCTGGTCGGCATCCTCACCCGCACCGGGGCCCTGCGTTCGACGATCTACCAGCCGGCGCTCGACGACGCTGGCCGGCTGCGGGTCGCGGCGGCCATGGGTGTCAACGGCGACGTCAAGAGCCGGGCCGCCGAGCTGCTCGACACCGGCGTCGACGTGCTGGTGATCGACACCGCACACGGCCACCAGCAGCGCATGATCGAGGCCCTGCAGGCCGTCCGCGCGCTGGCGCCGTCCGTCCCTGTAGTCGCGGGCAACATCGTGTCGGCCGAGGGCACCCGTGAGCTGATCGAAGCCGGCGCGGACATCATCAAGGTCGGAGTCGGACCGGGCGCCATGTGCACGACGCGGATGATGACCGGCGTCGGGCGCCCACAGTTCTCCGCGGTGCTGGAGTGCGCCACTGCGGCTCGTGAGTTGGGCAAGCACGTATGGGCCGACGGGGGAGTGCGGCACCCACGCGACGTCGCGTTGGCACTTGCCGCCGGGGCGTCGTCGGTGATGATCGGCTCGTGGTTCGCCGGCACGCACGAGTCGCCGGGCGACCTACACGTCGCGCCCGACGGGCGCGCCTACAAGGACAGCTTCGGCATGGCCTCCGCGCGCGCGGTCGCCAGTCGGACCAGCGGCGAGAGCGCCTTCGAACGGTCCCGCAAGACGCTGTTCGAGGAGGGCATCTCCAGCGGCCGGATGTTCGTCGACCCGGCCCGGCCCGGCGTCGAGGACCTCATCGACGGAATCACTGCCGGTGTGCGGTCGGCCTGCACCTACGCCGGCGCGGCCACCCTTGCCGAACTGCACGAGCGGGCCGTCGTCGGCATCCAGAGTTCCGCCGGTTACGCCGAGGGTCGTCCGCTGCACGCCGGCTGGTAGGTCGCGTGTCGGTGGCCGCACCCCGCGGCCAGTGGGACAGTGGACGGGTGGGCCACGGACACGAGCACGGGACGCACGTCGGCGCGGCCGACCGGCGCTGGCTGCTGGCCAGCCTCGGCGTCATCCTCGTCTTCATGGTCGCCGAGGTCGTCGCCGGCCTGCTGGCCAACTCGCTGGCCTTGATCGCCGACGCCGGGCACATGCTCACCGACGCAGCGGCGCTCGGTCTGGCGGTCATCGCCTCGCGCATCGCCGAACGACCGGCGCGGGGCGCCTTCACCTACGGCTTCGCCCGGGTCGACGCGCTGTCCGGCCAGGCCAACGGCATCACCCTGCTGCTGCTCGCCGTCTGGTTCGTCGTCGAGGGCGTGCGCCGACTGCTCGACCCGGCCGAGGTGCAGGGCGGCATCGTCGTCGTGGTCGCCGCGATCGGCGCCGGCGTCAGCGTGCTGGCCACCTGGCTGGCCGGGCGCGCCGACCGCTCGGGCCTCAACGTGCGCGGGGTCCTGGCCCACCTGCTCAACGACGTATGGGCCTTCGGTGCCACCCTCGTGTCCGGCGTCGTCGTGCTCACCACCGGCTGGTTGCGCGCCGACGCGGTAGCCACGTTCGTGGTCGCCGGCCTGATGGCGTGGACCGGTACTGGCCTGGTGCGAGCCGCCAACCGGGTGTTCCTCGAGGCAGCACCGCAGGGTCTGGACCCCGCCGACATCGGCGGCGCACTCGTGGCCGGCGACGGGGTGGCCGAGGTGCACGACCTGCACGTCTGGAACATCGGTGCCAGCGACACCGCACTGTCGGCGCACGTCCTGGTCGACCGCGAATACGACTGCCATGCGGTATCCGCGCAGTTGCGGGCCCTACTCGCCGAGCGCTACGGGATCAGCCACGTGACCCTGCAGGTCGATCACGCCGATGCGCAGGAGCACCGCGCGCACCGCGCCGAGCAGTGCACCGACTCGCACGGCGTCATCCACTCCGCACCCGGCACGCTGCGCTGAACGGAAACCCATCCGCGCCCCGCGCGAGGTGATAGACGTCACGTCGAGTGGCATGATCAACCCATGCTGCTGCCCATGTCGCCGACGAGCTCGATGTTTCTCATGGCCGAGACGCGCGAGAACCCGATGCACGTGGCCAGCCTGCAGCTGTTCCAACCACCCGAAGGGTCCACCGCGCTGGACGTGCGAGCGCAGTTCGAGCAGGCCATCGAGCTCGACCAGGTTGCGCCGCTGTTCCAGAAACGGCCGAAGCGCTCGCTCACCTCGCTCGGGCAGTGGGGGTGGGCGCCCGACGACGCGTTCGACCTCGAGCATCACGTGCGACGCAGCGCCCTGCCGCAGCCGGGCAAGATCCGCGATCTGCTCGTGCTCTGCTCACGGCTGCACTCCACGTTGCTCGACCGCCACCGGCCGCTGTGGGAGATGCACCTCATCGAGGGCCTCGAGGACGGGCGCTACGCCATCTATTTCAAGGTCCACCACTCGCTCCTTGACGGGGTGTCGGCGATGCGGATGATCTCGAAGACGTTGAGTACCGACCCGGACGAGCGCGACATGCCACCGCCCTGGGCACCGCACGAGCGAAGCAGCCGATCGAGCTCGCAACACCACCGCACTCCTGCGGCGACCGCAGCCGCCGTGCTGAGCGACATCGCCGGTCTCGCCCCTGCGCTGGCCCGGACCGCCCGCAATGCGTTGCGCGACGAAGCGGGTGCGGTGTCGCTGTCGGCACCGCGCTCGATGTTCAACGTGGGCATCACCGGCGCCCGACGGTTCGCCGGCCAGTCCTGGCCGATGGAGCGAATCAAGAGCGTGGGCAAGGCGTCCGAGGCCACCGTGAACGACGTCGTCCTGGCCATGTGCTCGGGAGCGCTGCGTCGCTACATGGCCGACCTCGACCAGCTGCCCGAGCAGTCACTGATTGCCATGGTGCCGGTGTCGCTGCACCGCCCGGACAGCAGCGGCAGCCCCGACGGTGGCGGCAACGCGGTCGGCGCCGTCATGTGCCGTCTGGGCACCGACCTGTCCGATCCGGCCGAGCGGCTGGCCACCGTCCACTCCTCGATGACCGAGGGCAAGGCGGCGCTCGGCAGCATGAGCCAGACGCAGATCCTCGCCATGAGCGCGCTCGGCATCAGTCCACTCGGGCTGTGGCCCGCACTGCGGCTGACCGAACGCGTCCGCCCGCCGTTCAACGTCATCATCTCCAACGTGCCAGGTCCGACCGAGCCGCTGTACTGGAACGGTGCCCGCCTCGACGGGCTCTACCCGCTGTCGATCCCGCTCGACGGCCAGGGCCTGAACATCACGTGCACCACCTACTCCGACGAGATCGCGTTCGGGCTCACCGGCTGTCGCCGCACGGTGCCGCACCTGCAGGTCATGCTGACGTACCTCGGCGACGAGCTCGACGCGCTCGAGGAGGCGTTCGGGGTCTGAGGACGGAGGTCAGCGGCGGGGTCCGATCCCGGACGCCTTCGCGAACTCGATCGCGTCTTCCCGTGACGCGACGCCGAGCTTGCCGACAAGATCGGAGACCCGGTTGCGGATCGTCTTCGGCGCCAGGAACAGTCGGGCGGCGACCTGGGATGTCGTCAGGCCCTGGACCAGCAGTTCGAGAATCTCCAGTTCACGTGCGTCCAGGCGGGCCAGCCCGTCGGTCCGCGGCGCGACGGCGGCGGCCGCGACGACGGCCGCCGTGGTCCCTCGACCCAGCACCATCGTCCCGCGAGCGACGGTGTGGATCGCGGCGAGGATGTCCTCCGGATCGGCATCCTTCAGCAGGTATCCGTCCAGGCCGGCGCCGAGGCTGCGTATGACCGCCTTATCGTCGGCGTGCATCGTGAGCACGACGACGCGGGCCGCCGGCCAGCGGGCCTTCAGGCTTGCGCCGAGCGAGATCCCGTCGCCGTCAGGGAGGTCGAGATCGACGAGCGCGACGTCGGGGGTGGCCGTCACGGCCGATGCCTCGGCGACTGATCGCGCCGTTGCCTGCAGCTCCAGCCCGTCGTCGGACTGCACCAGGGCGGCAAGCCCGGACAGCACGATCGGGTGATCGTCGACCAGCAACACGGTGATCATGCGACGACGCAGTCGGAGCAGGACAAATGGGCATGGCCTTCGGCGCCCGCAGCGCAGCGGAGGGCGTTCACGCGGCCGCTCCCGCGAGCGGCAGCTCGACGTGCAGGCGGACGCCGCTCGGTTGCGCCGGCTCGACCTGCAGGCGCCCCCCGAGTTGCTCGGCGCGCCGCAGCAGCGAGGTGAGACCGACGCCCGGTACGACAGGCCCCCCGATCCCGTCGTCGCATACGTCGACCTCGATCCGCCCGGCCAGGCCGACGCGGACGTTGACGTTCACCTGCGTTGGGTTGCCGTGCCGGAGTGCGTTGGTGATGCCTTCGGCAACGCAGCGGTAGACGGCGACCGTGACCTCAGGCGCCAGTGCCGCGGGGAGCGCGGTACGAAGGCTCACCGTGCGGCCCTCGCTGGCGAAGCTGTCGACCAACCGGGCCAGGGCCCCGGCCAGGTCGCCGTCGTGAAGGGCGGACGGTGTCAGCCCCGACACGATCCGTCGCAAATCCCCCCGGCAGTCGGCCAGCTCCTTCGCCACAGCTTCGAGCAGCGGTGTCGGCTGGCGACGCAGCTGGGCCTGGACCCGCATGCTCAACCCGGCCAGGACGGGCCCGACGCCGTCGTGCAGGTCGCCGAGGATGCGGGACCGTTCCAGGTCGCGTTCGCGGGCGACGTCCTGCCGGGCGTGGTCGGCCTCGATGGCCAGCCCGACTGCACGGGCGACCAGCGATACCGTCGGCAGCAGCCCGGTGACCATCCGACTCTGGCGCGGCTCGGGACCTTCGGGATGGTCCAACCGGATCGAGAGCGTGCCGACCCGGTCGCCCGCGACTACGAGCGCATGGTGCAACACGCCGTCCGAGTCGTCCGGCTCGTCCGCGCCGAGCACGATGCTCACCGCCCGGTGACCGCTGGCCGCGGCCACCATGACGGCTGCGTTTTCCAGCAGTTCGCGCGGATCGGCCTCCCGGTGCAGGCCCGCAGTGATCGCCGCGACATCGGCGGGCGTCAGCGTGCCGCGCCCGTATCGGCGTTCGAGGTAGGTACGTCGCAGCCAGAGCCCCAGCGGCCAGGACAGGGCAGCAGCCGCGAACGTGACGAACGCTGCGGACGCGTCCGGCGACGGCAGATCCGCCCAGCGTCCCGCCGCGCGGACGCCCTGGCCGAGGGCAGCGCTGATCGCGACGGCCCCGACGACGAGGGCGGCGTCGACCAGCGGCTCGCCGATCGGGCGCAGCTCACGGGCGAGCAGCACCCGGGTCGCCGCCGCCGCGAAAGCCCACAGCCCGATCATCGTCACAAGCGCGGCCCGGCGATCGTCGGTGATGAACCGGCCGGCCAGGACGAGGCCGAACAGGACGGCGGCCCAGACGACGAGCCACACCGGCCGGCGGCGGGACACCCGATCTCCGGCCCGGTCGACGATCCAGGCGATCGCAACTAGCGCGGCGGCGACGGCAAGCCAATCGAAGCGGTCCCAGAGCCGGGAGAACGCGACCCAGGGCCGATCTGCGTCCTGGGTCTTCGCTATCCCGCCGACCAAAGCCGGGATGACTGCGCACGCCGCGAACACTGCGCCCACGCGCCTCGTATCCGTTCGGTCCACCAACAGCGCCGCGGCCAGACCGAGAGCCACCCAGCCGGCGCTGACGATCGCGGCGGTCGGTAACCGGTTCTCGGTGATCCCGGCGAAGACCGGGATCGTCCCGACGCCGGTTGCCAGCGCGGCGCCGAGGACCGCGGTCGGGAAACCCGGCCGCCCGGCTCCAGCGGTCGACGCGACAGTCATGGTCGCCATGATGGTCGATCGAGGACGAATACGGAGGTTGCGGGACGGTTCCCGGACACAGCGGGACACCCCTGGGACACTCACGGGACGTCCGATGACACGGCGGGACGGCCGGGGCATCGCCTCCGGGACAGTGCGCGGCCAATTCTGCTGACAGCCCCGGAGCGTCCGGGCCGAATTCTCAGGAGAACACCATGTCCCAGACCGCCTCCCACACTGTGGTCACCACGAAGCCCCACCGCGCGCCCTCCGCAGCCCTGGTCATCGGCGCGGCCATCGCGCTGTCCGCCGGCGTCCAGCTCGCCGTGTTCGGCGTCGGCATGTTCGTCGCGAGCGACCACGACATCCACCGCTCCCAGGGCGTCAAAGCGTCGCTGGTGAGCATCTCCGTCGTCGCCGCGGTCTGCCTCATCGTTGGCTTCGGCATTGCCCTTGCGACCCGGCCGGCGAGCCGCAGCAAGGTCGGCGCGATCGTGCTCGGCGCGCTGTCGGTGTTGTCGATTCCGGTCTTTTGGGCCGGTGGCCCGGCAATCTTCGGCGGTCTCGCTGCCTGGCTCGGCGGCCTGACCAAGGACGGCGAACCGCACACCGGGGCTGCCCGCGCGTTCGGCATCGTCGGCCTGGTCGCCGCCGTCCTCAATGTCGTTGCGATCCTGGTGCTGACCCTCGGCAACGTGATCACCAAGGGGGGTTACGGCAGCTGACAGCCGCGCCTGGTTCAGAGTGCGTTGAGGTCCACCCGTGCGAGGCGCTGCATGAGTCGCGGTGAGATGCGGCTGAGCGCGCGCATCGCCCTCGCCTCCGGCGTCACATGGACGATCGGCCGGCCGGCCGTCGCAGCCCGCACGAGCTGGCGGGCGACCTTGTCGGGGGAGTAGTTGCGGCGCTGGTAGGACGCGATCTGGTGCTCGCGCCGGGCCTCCGCAGTCTGGCTGTCCACCCCGACGTGCACGGTGCTGGCCGCGATGTTCGAGTCGACGATGCCCGGGCAGACGGCGGTGACGGTGATGCCTTCGCAGGCCAGCTCGGCCCGCAGGCACTCGGTCAGCATCAGCACAGCGGCCTTGGTGGTCGCGTACGCCGGCCAGGCAGTCGACGGCGTGTAGGCCGCGGCCGAGGCAACGTTGACGATGGTGCCGCCCTGGCCGCGCTCGACCAGCTGCGCTGCGAACAGCCGACTGCCGTGGATCACCGACCACATGTTGACGTTGACCACGCGTCCCCAGTCGGCGGCGGTGGTGCCCAGCAGCGGCCCGCCCATGCCGATGCCGGCGTTGTTGACCATGACATCCGGCGCGCCGTGCTCAGCTTGGACCTCGCGGGCAAAGGCCTCCCACGCGTCGACGTCACTGACGTCGAGGTGCCACGACCAGGCGTCGACGCCGAGCTCCCTCAGCTCGCCGACGGTCTCCTTCGCGGCGACGTCGTCGATGTCGGCGATGAGCACGTCGGCGCCCTGCCGGGCGTACTCCAACGCGGTGGCCCGGCCGATGCCGCGAGCGCCGCCCGTGACGATGACGAAGTGCCCGGCGTGCGGTCCGCGGCTGGCCGGGCGCGGTGCGGGGCGGGGCGCGCCCAGGCCGTCGATGAACTCGGTGGCGAGCCGGGCGATCACGTCGGGCCGCTCACTGACTATCCAATGGCCACCGGCGACCTCGTGCACCGTGAGGTCGTCGACCCACGGGCGGGCGGATTCGACCGCGACGTCGCGTCCGATGTAGGGGTCCTTGCGTGGCACGATGATCTGCACCGGGATCGTCGTGCGCACCGGCTGCGGACGGTGGCCGATGTTCGCTCGGTACAGCTCCAGGCCGTTGATCTTGTCGGGCAACCCGCGTTGGGGCTCGACCGGCACGCTGCGCGAGCTGTGCGTGCCGCGCGCCTGGAACTGGGCGAGACGGTCCAGAACGCCGGCGCGAGCCAGCAGCTCGGGCAGCGCGGGCAGCTGGAAAATGCCGATGTAGGTCGAGTGTGCCAGCTGCCGCAGCTTCGTCCCGGTGTCGTGCCCGAGGTCGCGCAGCCACGCGCCGGCGTAGTCGAGCGAGGGTGCCGAGATCGAGGTGTAGGACGTGATGCGACCTTGCAACTCCGGCGTGGTGACCGCGGCCCAAGCCTGCGTCGAGCCCCAGTCGTGGCCCAGGACGTGGACCGGCGCGTCCGGGCTGGTCGCGTCGATGACCGCCGTGAAGTCCGCGACGAGGTGCTCGATGCGGTAGGCGCTCGTGCTGCCCGGCTTGTCGGACTCGCCGGTGCCGCGCACGTCGTACTGCACAACGTGAAAGCGCTCGGCCAGCAGCGCGGCGGCCGGGTCCCAGACGGTGTGGTTGTCGGGGTAGCCGTGCATCAGCACGAGCGCGGGGGAGTCCGGGTCACCGGACTCGTAGACGGCCAGGCTCACACCGTCGCTGGACTGCACTCGTCGGGGGGTGGCGATCATCGGGCCAGTCAAGCACCCTGTTCGATCAGGCGCCCAACGCGGCGGCCTGCGACGGGAACAGCGGGAGGTGGGCGCCGTCGCCGGTGATCGCCAGCGGACGGAGCACCACCCGCGACGTCGAGACTAAGCGGACCGTGGTGCCACGGTCGCCGGCGAGCCGCAGGACGTCGAGGAGCATGCCGATGCCCGCGCCCGACAACAGGGCCACCTCGTCGAGATCGACGAGCAGCAGATCGACCTGCGGGCCAGAGGCTTCGACAAGCCGCCGGCGCACTGCGGGCGAGACGAACAAGTCGAGTTCGCCGGTGACGACGGCTACCACGACACCGTCGGCGGTGGGATGTAGGCGTACGAGCCGGTCGGAAAGGTCCGGATTGGAGGTCATCGGCAGCCCTCAAGCAGCAGGTGCTCGGGACAACGGTCCGGAGCACGGCTAACTGCCTAACCGCAACGCTGATGCTATGCCACAAAGCGACGCGACGACGTGATCCGGCCAGACAAAATCCGTGCGCTTACCCGTTGCTCGCCAAGTGGGCACCGTGGCCGGCCAGGACCGTCTCGGCAGCGGCCACCGGGCCCGGTGGCGTGCCGTCGCCGAACGGCCTGCCGCTCAGCGATTCCCGTCCGTGCGGCACGAGCCAGCCCGCCGTGTCCGGCCCAGCCGGCACGATGCCGGACGGGTTCAGATTCTTGTGCACGCCGTAGTAGTGCTGCTTGATCTGCACGAAGTCGGTGGTGTCGCCGAACCCGGGCGTCTGGAACAGGTCGCGGGCATAGGCCCACAACGCGGGGAACTCGACGAGCTTTTGCCGGTTGGCCTTGAAGTGCCCGTGGTAAACGGCGTCGAAGCGGGCGAGCGTCGTGAACAGGCGGACGTCAGCCTCGGTGATCGTGTCACCGACGAGGTATCGGCGGTCCGTCAACCGGTCCTCGAGCCAGTCCAGTCGAGCGAACAGGTCGGCGTACGCCTGCTCGTACGCGTCCTGCGCGGTGGCGAAGCCGCAGCGGTAGACGCCGTTGTTGACGTCGGTGAACACCATTTCCGCGACCTCGTTGATCTCGTCGCGCAGCGCGTCGGGGTACAGCTCGGGTGCGCCGTCGCGATGGAAGGCCGTCCACTCCAGCGACATGTCGATGGTCATCTGCGCGTAGTCGTTGGTGACGACCGCACCGGTGGGCACGTCCACGAACGCCGGCACGGTGATCCCGCGCGGGTAGTCGGGGTCACGGGCGAAGAACGCCTGCTGCAGCCGTTCGATCTTCAACACCGGGTCGAGACCACCCGGGTCGAGGTCGAACGTCCAGCTGCGGTCATCGTGCGTCGGCCCGCAGATGCCTTGCGAGATCGCCGATTCGAGCCCGAGCAGACGACGCACGATCGTCGCGCGGTTCGCCCACGGGCACGCCCGGGCCACGACGAGCCGGTAGCGGCCGGCCTGCACCGGGTAGCCGTCGCGGCCGTCCGCGGTGATGCGGGTCGTCAGGTAATTCTGGTCGCGTTCGAACGTGCCGGCCGACGTGGTGTCCTCAGTGTCTGCCGCCACCTGCTCAGCCCTGCGCCAAGAGCGAGACGTGCCGCCAGGCGTTCCATTCGGCCAGCCGCGACTCGTAGTCCTTTGTGGCGATCGCGAGCGGCGCCTCCCCGAAGAAGACGCGCAGCGGCGGCTCGTCGGCGTCGACGATCTTGAGCACCGCAGCGGCGCTGGCGTTGGGGTTGCCGGGTGCGGACATCCGACTCGCGCGGGCCGTGGTCGCCGCCGCACGGACGCCGTCGTAGGCAGGCAGGTCTGTGGCGTGCTTGGCCGACGAGCCGCCCCAGTCGGTGGAGAAGCCGCCCGGCTCGATGAGGGTGACCTTGATGCCGAAGTCGGCGACCTCGAGGGCTAGAGCCTGGCTGAAGCCCTCCAGCGCCCACTTCGACGCGTGGTACATGCCGACGTTCTGGAAGGCGCTGATGCCGCCGATGGACGAGACCTGCAGGATGTGCCCCGAAC
This sequence comes from uncultured Jatrophihabitans sp., assembly GCF_964244045.1. NCBI lineage: Bacteria > Bacillati > Actinomycetota > Actinomycetes > Jatrophihabitantales > Jatrophihabitantaceae > Jatrophihabitans > uncultured Jatrophihabitans sp. The sequence continues at coordinate 64,145 of NZ_CAXTHK010000006.1, forward strand.
CCTGTGCGCGCAGGAACGGCAATGCGGCTTGCGTGACCCAGAGGGCACCGAACACGTTGGTCTCGATCTGGGCGCGGGCCTCGTCCTCGCTGATCTCCTCGATCATGCCGAACTGGCCGTAGCCGGCGTTGTTGACGATCACGTCGAGTCGGCCGAAGTGCTCGTGGGCCTGCTGCACGGCGGCAAAGTCGGCCGCGCGGTCGGTCACGTCGAGCTGGATGGGCAGGAGGCGGTCGCCGTACTTCGCCGCGAGGTCGTCGAGGGTGCACGTGTCGCGAGCGGTGGCCGCAACCGAGTCACCGCGTTCGAGGGCCGCGATCGACCATTCGCGGCCGAAGCCGCGGGATGCGCCGGTGATGAACCAGGTCTTTGTCATACGACCTTGATACCCCGCGACGGTTACCCCTGGCGCAGAGCCACCACTCGCGCGCAGCCGACGGCCACCCCGGCGACCAATAAGGGCACCAGGCCCAGGGCGACGGGCAGCGACGTCAGGCTCGCGACCTGGCCGATGACCGGCGGCCCGCAGACGAAGCCGGCCCACCCGAGGCCGGACACCCCGGCCACGCCGACCCCCGGATGCACGCCGGGTAATCGACCGGCGGCGCTGAACGCCGACGGGACGACCGCACCCAGCCCGAGACCGAGCACGAAGAACCCGGCGATGCCGACGGCCACCTGGCCGATGAGCAGGGCAGCGAGGAACACCAGCGCGGCGACCGCTGCCAGCAGCGGCAGCAGACGATGGACGGGGAGGGCGGCCACCAAGCGATCGCCGCCGACGCGCACCACGAACATGGCAAGCGCGAAGGCGGTGTAACCGAGTCCCGCCGCCGCCGCGCTGCCCCCGAGCGAGTCGCGTAGATACACCGACGACCAGTCCGCCGCCGCCCCCTCGCAGAGCATCGATGCGAACGCAATGCCGCCCAGGGCGAGCATGCCGCGCGAGAAGCGCCGGATGGGTTCGCTGAGATTCACGGTGCCGGCGGGCGCCGCGTCGATGCGATCGGACAGCATGCGAGCTGTGAGCAGCCCGGCGACGATCATGACCGGGATGCCGAGCACGAGCAGCTGTAGCGACAGCTCGACACCCACCGCGACACCGAGCGTGCCTGCCCCCGCGCCGGCGAAAGCCCCGACGCTCCAGTAGGCGTGGATGCCGTTCATCAGGGGCCGGCGGCGGGCCCCCTCGACCGCGATGGCCTGGGTATTCATCGAGACGTCGAGGATGCCCTGGAACAACCCCCAGACGAACAGCGCGAGCATCAGCCCGACCACCGAACCGCTCAGCCCGATCAGCGGACCGGACAGGCAGTACCCGACGAGGCTGATCTGGACGACCCGCCGGCTGCCCAACCGGGGCACCAGCCGGGCTGCGATGGCGATGGCCGACACCGAGCCGATAGGCGTACCGAGCAGCGCGATACCCAGGCTGCCGTCATCGAGCCCGAGGCTGGCTTTGATGTGCGGGATGTGCGCGGCCCAGGACGCGAACAGCAGGCCGTGCACGAAGAACACCGTGATGACGGCGGACTGTGCGCGGCGCCCGGCGCGCTCGTCCACGTCGACCTGCCCCGCCACCACAGCTCGACCCTAAACCGCAGGGTCTCCCCAACGTCTGGCGTTAGGGTCAGCCAATGCTCGACGTTGACATCTCGGTCCAGGACCTGGTCGATGCCCTGCCGGCCGGCGTCGTGCTCACCGACACCGACGGGTTGGACAAGTACCGCTGGGACCGCGCGCTGGACCCGGCAGCCGAGCGGCCGATGGCCGCGGTACGGGCCGAGAGCACCGAGCACGTCCAGGTCGCGATGCGCTGGGCGGCCGAGCACCGCGTACCGGTGGTGCCGCGGGGGGCCGGAACCGGGCTGTCGGGCGGCGCGACCGCCTTGGCGCACGGCATCGTGATCTGCACCGAACGGATGCGCGCGATCAGCATCGACCCGACGACCCGGGTGGCCGTCGTCCAACCGGGCTTGCTCAACGCCGAGGTGAAGGCGGCCGCTGCTGCGCACGGGCTCTGGTACCCACCCGACCCGTCGTCGTACGAGATCTGCTCGATCGGCGGCAACATCGCGACGAATGCCGGTGGCTTGTGCTGCGTTAAGTACGGCGTCACCACCGACTACGTGCTCGGCATGCAGGTCGTACTCAGCGACGGCCGGGCGGTGCGCTTCGGCGGCCCGCGCGTGAAAGACGTTGCGGGATTGGCGCTGCACAAGCTGTTCGTGGGCAGCGAGGGAACCCTCGGAATCATCACAGAGGTGACGCTGCGGCTCATGCCGCCGGCGCCGCCGGCGCACACGCTGGCCACCTGGTTCGCCACCACCGAGGACGCCACTGCTGCGATCCTCGACATCACCGCGCAGATCCGTCCGTCGATGCTCGAGTACATGGACCGCGCGACGATCAACGCCGTCGAGGACGAGCTGCACATGGGCCTCGACCGGACCGCCGCCGCACTGCTCATCGCGCGCACCGACAGCGGTGACGCGCGCGAGCTCGAGATCATCACTGCGGCGTGCGAACGGCACCAGGCCACGGAGATCTACTCGACCGCAGACGAGGCCGAGGGTGAGCTGTTCGTCGCCGCACGCCGCGGCGCCATCCCGGCCGTCGAGAAGCACGGCCGGCTGCTGCTCGAGGACGTCGGCGTGCCGCTGCCGCGGCTGCCCGATCTCGTCGCTGGCATCGAGCAGATCGCCGCGGCGCGCGAGCTCACCATTGCGTTGATCGCGCACGCCGGCGACGGCAACACCCACCCGTTGATCGTGTTCGACCCGTCGCAGCCGGAGATGGAGCAGCGCGCGCAACTCGCGTTCGGCGAAATCATGGATCTCGCGATCGCCCTGGGCGGGACGATCACCGGCGAGCACGGCGTCGGGCGGATGAAGCAGCCGTGGCTCGAAGGCCAGGTCGGCGCCGACGTCCTGGACGTCACCCGGCGCATCAAGCAGGCGCTCGACCCCGACAACATCCTCAACCCAGGAGCGATCCTCATATGAGTGGGCCTGAGTACGTCGAGCGTTCCGGCCTGGCCGTCGATATCCGGCTGGTCGACTTCGTCGAACACGAGGCTGTGCCGGCGGCGAAAGTCGATCCCGACGTCGTGTGGGCCGGGCTTGCGCGGGTAGTGGCCGAGCTGGGACCGCGCAACCGTGAGCTGTTGGCCGAGCGCACCCGCCTGCAGGACGTCCTCGACGAATGGCACCGCGAGCGGGTCGGGCAACCGATCGACCCTGACGAGTACCGAGCCCTGCTCACCGAACTCGGCTACCTCGTTCCTGCGGGCGAGCCGTTCACCATCGACACGCTGAATGTGGACGACGAGATCGCGACGCTGGCCGGGCCGCAGCTCGTCGTGCCGGCTTCGAACGCGCGCTATGCGCTCAACGCCGCGAACGCGCGGTGGGGTTCGCTCTACGACGCGCTGTACGGCACCGATGCGCTGGGTTCGACGCCCCCGGCCGGTCCGTACGACGACGCTCGCGGCGCGGAGGTCGTCGCCTGGACGCGGGCGTTCCTCGACCGCGCCGTCCCACTGGCGAACGGCTCGCACGCCAACGCCGACCGGTATGCGGTATTCGACGGTGCGCTGGCTGTAGCCGTCGAGGGTGCGTGGTCCGCGCTCGTCGACCCGTCGGCGTTCACCGGCTGGACCGGGCCCGCCGACGATCCCTCGAGCGTGCTGCTGACCCACCACGGCCTCGGTGTCGAGATCGTGTTCGACTCCGACACCCCGGTGGGCCGGACCGACATCGCCGGCGTCTCCGACGTCGTCATCGAGTCCGCGGTCACCACGATCGTCGACTTCGAGGACTCGGTTGCTGCAGTCGACGCCGAGGACAAGGTCACCTGCTACCGCAACTGGCTGGGGCTGATGACTGGGGAGCTGGCTGAGGAGGTCAGCAAGGGCGGCCAGAGCTTCACCCGACGGTTGAACCCGGAGCGAACGATCGGCACGCCCGAAGGCTCCGAACGCGCCGTCCGTCCGCACGCTCTGCTCCTCGCCCGCAACGTCGGGCACCTGATGACGACGCCCGCGGTTCGCGACGCCGACGGGCACGAGATACCCGAAGGATTGCTCGACGCGGTGATCACCGTGCTCGCCGCGCTGGTCGACGTCGGGCCGTCCGGGCGTCGCGTCAATTCGCCGGCCGGTTCGGTGTACATCGTGAAACCGAAGATGCACGGGCCTGACGAGGTCGCCTTCGCCGACGCGATCTTCACCGTGGTCGAGGAGGTGTTCGAGCTCCCGCCGAACACCGTCAAGATCGGCATCATGGACGAGGAGCGCCGGACGACGGTGAACCTTGCCGAGTGCATCCGCGCCGCGCGATCAAGGGTGGCCTTCATCAACACCGGCTTCCTCGACCGCACCGGCGACGAGATCCACACGTCGATGCAGGCCGGGCCGATGGTCCGCAAGGCCGACATGAAGGCGCAACCGTGGATCACCGCCTACGAGGACAACAACGTCGACGTCGGGCTGGCCTGCGGCCTGCAGGGACGGGCGCAGATCGGCAAGGGCATGTGGGCCGCGCCTGACCGCATGCAGCAGATGCTGACCGAGAAGGGCGGCCATCCGCGCGCCGGTGCCTCGTGCGCGTGGGTTCCCTCGCCGACTGCGGCGACCCTGCACGCCACGCACTACCACGAGGTCGACGTCGCGCAGCGGCAGTCCGAACTCGCAGCCGGCGGCTCCCGAGCGCAGCCCGCCGACCTGCTGACGATCCCCATCGAGCCCGATCGCCCCTGGAGCGAGGACGACATCGACGCCGAGGTCCAGAACAACGCGCAGGGGATCCTCGGCTACGTCGTGCGCTGGGTGGATCAGGGCGTGGGTTGCTCGAAGGTGCCCGACCTCTCCGGCGTCGAGCTGATGGAGGACCGCGCGACCTGCCGCATCTCCTCGCAGCACATCGCGAACTGGTTGCACCACGACGTCGTCACCCTCGACCGCGTCGATGCGGCCCTGCGCAAGATGGCCGCGATCGTCGACGAGCAGAACGGCGACGACCCGCACTACGAGCCCATGGCGCCGAGCTTCGACGGCGAGGCTTTCCACGCTGCCCGCGACCTGATCGTCGAAGGTCTCGTGCAGCCCGCCGGTTACACCGAACCGCTGCTGCATCGGCATCGTCAGGTCCGGAAGTCGAGAAGCGTCGAGGCCCGCTGATGCCCCAACTGAGCCTGGACAACGCGCGCGTGATCATTGCCGCTGCGCAGGCCTACGGCCGGGAGCGGGGCTTCCAACCGCTGTCCGTCGTCGTGCTCGACGCCGGTGGACACGTCACCGCGTTCGAGCGGGAGGACGGAGCGGCGAACATGCGGTTCCAGATCGCTTTCGGTAAGGCGCATGGCGCCCTGGCCATGGGGGTGGGCTCGCGTGCGTTGATGCAGCGGGCGGAGCAGCAGCCATACTTCATCGCCGCCGCGACGTCGGCCATCGGCGGCGCGCTTGTGCCGGTGCCTGGCGGGGTGCTGGTGCGCGACGCCGCCGGTGTCACGATCGGCGCGGTCGGGGTCACGGGCGACAGCTCCGACAACGATGAATCCGCTGCCGTCGCGGGCGTTGAGGCGTCGGGGTTCACTGCCGTCACCGGCTGAGAAGAGGCCGACCGGGCATCGTTGACGCTGCCATCCGGACGCGATCTCATGGTCATCCGCGCACAGGAGGCTCCATGACCGACGGCGTCGATCCCTATCGCTACGGCCCACCCGAGCCGCCGGCGACGTCCAACCCGACCGGCAAGCAGGTGGTGTCCGCCAGTTGGCGCCTGCTCCGCGAGGACCGTCAGCTGCTGTGGTTGCCCGCCATCTCGACCGTGACCGGGCTGCTCGCGGCGGCGGCGTTCTTCGTTCCGGGCTACCTGCTCGGTGACGCCGTGGTGGGTCACCGCCGCGCCGGTGTCTACGTCGGAGCGGCGTTCGCCGGGTTCGCGCTGTCGGTGATCAGCATCTTCTTCCAGTCCGCACTCGTCATCGGTGCGTTCGAGCGCGCCGCGGGACGGCGCCCAACCCTCGGCGGCGTGCTGTCCGCTGCGTGGGACCGCAAGGGCCAGATCCTGGCCTGGGCGGTGGTGACGTCGACCGTCGGTGCGGTGATCCGAGCCGTGGAACAGCGTTTGGGCATCGTCGGCAAGCTCTTGGGGTTCCTTGGTGGCATTACGTGGGCAATCGCCACCTTCCTTGCCGTTCCCGTCCTCATTGCCGAGCGCACCGGGCCGATCGAATCGGTCAAACGGTCGAGCGAGCTGATCCGGCAGACGTGGGGGACGAGCCTGCGCACAACCCTGCGCGTCGGCATCGGTGCGACGCTGGTCTCGATCCCGTTGCTGGTCGTCGGCATCGTCGGAGCTGCCGTTGCCGAGGCCGGCTCCCTGCCGCTTGGCATCGTCTTGATCGTCCTCGGCTTTGGCAGCTTCGTCGCGCTGCTCTCGGTGATCGGCGCGATCACCACCTATGCCCGCGCGCTCATCTACCGCTACGCCACCCAGCAACCGGTGCCCGGCATCCCGACGGCCTTCTTCGCCGGCACGTTCGTGCCCAAACGACGCCGGTTCCGTAGGTAGCCGGTAGGCATGACCCGTCGAACCGAGCTCGTGTCCGAGCTGGCGGCCCAGCTGGCTGCGGTCGAGGTCGGCCATCCGGTGCGGGTGGGCGTCGACGGTCCGTGCGGGTCGGGCAAGTCGACGCTGGCCGGTGAGCTGGTGGCGGCCATCACCAGGCGTGGACGCCCCGCGGTGCACATCGACTCCGACGGCTTCCACCATCCACGGGACGTCCGTTACCGGCAGGGCCGCGACTCGGCGCGTGGGTACTACGAGGACGCCTACGACTTCGACGCGCTGGTGGAGCGCGTGCTCCTTCCGTTGGGGCCGGACGGCACGCGTATCTATGCGCCCAAGGTCCACGACCTCGCCACCGACCGGGTCGAGGAAAAGCTCGTTGCCGTTGCACCTGAGGACGCGATCGTCGTCTTCGACTGCACCTTCCTGCAGCGCGGATTGCTGCGAGATCACTGGGACGAGGTCATCTACCTGCAGGTGCGTCGAGACGTCGCTGTCGCTCGCGGCGCCGCACGCGACGCCGCGGCGTTCGGCGGGATCGACGGCGCCCGCAACGCCTACGAAGACCGGTACATGGCGGCGTACGACATCTACGTCCGCGAAGAGCTCCCGGCCGAGCGCGCCGGCGTCGTCATTGATCTTGACGACATCGACAGACCCCACGCCGTAGGAGGTCTCGAATGTGTTCGGTGACGACGGCTGGGAGCGTCCGCCTCCGCGTTTCCATCGCCTGACGTCTTGCGTCGTGTAGTTGGCAGGTTGAAGCACGTTCGTGACCCGTGTCAGCACTGTCCGGACACACGACAAGTTGCCCTCCTAGGCTGTCGAGTCTCAGGACTTCGCTGGCAGGTTTACGTCTCGGGACATCGCTGACACCTGAGGTGCTGTGGGCTGCTGCTCATTAGCCGGAACGTTAGTTGCGATGGACGTTCGGATGGCGGTTGCGCTGGCGCAGGGCATCTCCCGGCAGAGCTATTACAAGTGGAAGAAGCGTTCGATCATGAGGGTCTGGGAGGGCTGAAAGATCGATCCCGGCGACCGAACGTGATCGTGAACGCGACGCCGGGTGAGGTCGAGGACGCGGTCGTGCGCGCCCGGAGGGAACTCGCCAACGACGGTGACTCCAACGGCCCGTTCAGCATCGCCGACCGGCTCGCCGCCCAGGGCATCACGCCAGTGCCCTCGCGGGCCGCGATCGCGCATCCTGGCCCGCCGTGGGCAGGTGCGTTCGCAACCCGGTAAACGACCGCGCAGCTCTTGTCAGCACTGGCCCGAGACACGACGATCAATGCCCATCCGTTGACTTATTAGCTTATATGTTCGACGATGGACAGATGGCGACGGGTTCATCGACGGACACCGATGCGGTGTGTGCCCTAGTCGCTGCCCTCGGTTCGCTAAGCCCGGCGGTCGATGATGCCGACCGTATCGATCGGGTCCGACTGTTCGAGGAACTCAAGGCGGCCGCGGCCGCGGCTCAGGTGGTCGAGGCGCGGGATTTCGAGGTGTCCCAGCGGGCGCAGCAGGCCATCGTCGGGGTGCCCGTCAAGCAGCAGGGCCGCGGCATCGCCGCCCAGATCGGGTTGGCTCGGCGGATCTCTCCCTGGGCCGCGCAGCGCTACCTGGGCTGGGCCACGATCCTGCCCACCGAACTACCGCACACCTTCGCCGCGCTGCAAGCCGGGCGGATCACCGAATGGCGCGCCACCCTCATCGCACGCGAAACGATCTGGCTCTCCCGCCAGGACCGCGAGACGGTGGACGCCGAACTCGCCCCGCAGCTCGAAGCATGGAGCGACCGGCGGGTCGAAGCCGAAACCCGCAAAGCCGGCTACCGCCTGGACCCGCAAGGATTCCTCGCCCGCGTCCGCGGTGCGGACAAGGACCGCCGGGTCAACATGCGACCCGTACCCGACGCCATGGCCCGGCTCACCGCCCTGCTACCCGTCGCCCAAGGCGTCGCCACCTACCAAGCCTTGTGCCAGGCCGCCGACACCACCACCACCGCCGGCGGCGACGAACGCGGCCGCGGACAGATCATGGCCGACACCCTCGTCGAGCGCATCACCGGACAAACCACCGCCACCGCCGTACCCGTCGAGATCGAGCTCATCATGACCGACACCACCCTGTTCACCCCCGACACCACCAACACCGACGACCTCGATGCCGATGCGGATGCAGACCTCGACCTCGATGTAGAGGACGTCGAGGGTGGCGCTGATGACGAGCCAGGCCTGCTCGTCGGGTTCGGGCCCATCCCAGCCGGACTGGCCCGCGAACTGGCCCTCGGCTGCGAAGGCGACACCGTCCGCCGCCGGATCCGTCGCCTGTTCCTGCACCCCAGCACCAGACAACTCGCCGCCATGGAATCCACCAGCCGACTGTTCACCGACAACGAACGCCGCTTCATCCGCCTGCGCGACCACGGCACCTGCCGCACCCCCTGGTGCGGAGCGCCGATCCGACACACCGACCACATCCGAGCGCACGGTCAGGGCGGGCGCACCGACGTCGGCAATGGTCAGGGACTGTGCGAAGCCTGCAACTACGCCAAACAAGCACCCGGCTGGCGAGCCGGCGCCACCACCAACGGCACCATCATCACCGAAACCCCCACCGGCCAGCACTACCGCAGCCAACAGCCCGACCCACCAGGTAGAACGAGCGTGGTGTTTGCCACCCAGGTTCGAGTCGTCGACCTCGTGTACCACTCCACCCACCCGCGCCGAGCAGCATGATTAGCGTGGGGGCATGAGTCCTGCCACCTCGACCGTCCGTACGCACCGCGTCGCCGTGCCCGCGCAGGTCGCCGAAACCTCCGAGGCCCGCAAGGCCGACTACTCGACGGCCGTCCGGCTCGACGGCGGGCCGGGTGCCTCGCCGGAGCAGTGGGCGCGCGGCTGCCTCGAGGGCGCACCGGGTTGGTTGCGCGCGATGCTGGTGCTCGGCTGGACCAAGGGGCTTCGGCTTCGACTTGGCCCGCGCCGATCCCCGACCACCGTGTTGGGTTGGTACGTCATCGCCAGCACCGATCAGCAGGCCACCATCTCGGCCGGCTCGCCGTTACTCGAGTGCCAGCACCACTTCGTCCGAGACGGCGACACCATCACTTGGGTGACCGTCGTCCGGACGCACACCAAGGTCGGACGGCTGCTGTGGCGGGCGATCGCCCCTGGCCATGAGCTCTCGATGCCGATCTTGCTGAAGCGAGCGTCCCGCCTCGCATGACTAGGGTGAGCGTGACCGTCGTCATGTCCGCTAGTAGGAGGCCGCATGTATCCGGGCGCCTACGTCGATCGGTTCCCAGACAAGCCGGCCGTGCAGATCGCCGGTTCGGATGACCAGCTGACCTTCGCCCAGCTCGATGACCGGTCGCGACGGTTGGCCCGTCACCTCTACGACCTCGGCCTGCGTCGCGGCGACCACATCGCCATGTTGACCGGCAACGAGACGACGGCGTTCGAGATCTACTGGGCCGCCCTGCGCTCCGGCCTGTACATCACGGCGGTCAACCGGCACCTCGCGCCGGCCGAGGTCAGCTACATCGTCGACGACTGCGGCGCCCGGGTGCTGATCGTGTCGGCCCGGCTCAGCGAGCTCGCCGCGGCTGTCGTCGAGCACACGCCGCAGGTCGAGCAACGTCTCGTTTTCGGCGCGTCAGGAGACGCGGACAGCCTGGCCTGTCACGACTCGTACGAGGACGCGCTGGCCGGGGCCGCCGACGAGCCGCTACCGAGCCAGCCTCGCGGCACCGACATGCTGTACTCCTCGGGCACTACCGGCCGACCCAAGGGCATCGAGCCACCGCTGCCGGACCGGCAGGTCGAGGAACCCGGTGACACCGTGGCCGCGGTGTTCGGGACGAAGTACGGCTTTGACACCGACACCGTGTACCTCTCGCCCGCGCCGGTGTATCACGCAGCGCCGCTGCGGTTCGGGGGTGCGGTGCAGGCGCTCGGCGGCACCGTCGTGATGATGGATCATTTTGACGCCGAGGCCGCGCTAACCGCGATCGAGCAATACAAGATCACGCACAGCCAATGGGTGCCGACCATGTTCGTGCGCATGCTCAAGCTCGACGACGCCACCCGCGCGCGGTACGACCTGTCGAGCCTGCGGGTCGCTATCCACGCCGCCGCGCCCTGCCCCGTCGAGGTGAAGCGGGCGATGATCGACTGGTGGGGGCCGATCCTCGAGGAGTACTACTCGTCGACGGAATCCATCGGAGTCACGCTCATCGACTCGGCGCAGTGGCTGGCGAAACCGGGCTCGGTGGGCCCGTCCGCGCTCGGCATCCTGCAGGTCTGCGACGACGACGGAACGAACTTGCCGGTGGGCAAGATCGGCACCGTCTACTTCGAACGCGACGAACCCACCTTCGAGTACCACAACGACCCGGACAAGACCCGCGGCAGCCGACATCCCCGCCACGACAACTGGGCCACCAACGGCGACATCGGCTACATCGACGACGACGGGTACCTGTTCCTCACCGACCGCAAGGCATTCATGATCATCTCGGGCGGGGTGAACGTCTACCCGCAGGAGATCGAGGACGCGCTCGCACTGCACCCGAAAGTGCTCGATGGTGCGGTCATCGGCGTGCCCGACCCCGAGATGGGGGAGGCGGTCAAGGCCGTCATCCAGCCTGCTGCGGGCGTCGAGCCGGGCGCCGACCTAGCCGACGAGCTGCGGGCCTTCCTGCGTGAGCGCATCGCGCATTACAAGGTGCCGAGCTCGTTCGACTTCGTCGACGAGCTGCCACGCACGCCGACGGGCAAGCTCGTGAAGGGCAGCTGCGGGACCGCTATATCTAATCGCAAGGTATCTTGACGTCAAGGAAGTTTGTCGCACTCGATCGGGGAGCAGCCGCCACATGGCCAAGATCATCTACACGCACACCGACGAGGCGCCGTTATTGGCCACCTACTCGTTCCTGCCGATCATCGAGGCGTTTGCCTCGACGGCCGGCGTCGAGGTCGAGACTCGTGACATCTCGCTGGCCGGGCGCATCATCGCGCAGTTCCCCGACCGCCTCACCGACGAGCAGCACCAGGACGATGCACTCGCCGAGCTCGGCGAGTTGGCCAAGACGCCTGAGGCCAACATCATCAAGCTGCCGAACATCAGCGCCTCGATCCCGCAGCTGAAGGCAGCGATCACGGAGCTGCAAGAGCAGGGTTACGACCTGCCCGACTATCCGGATGACCCGAAGACCGACGAGCAGAAGGACGCGCGCGCCCGTTACGACAAGACCAAGGGCAGCGCCGTGAACCCGGTGCTGCGCGAGGGCAACTCCGACCGGCGCGCCCCGGCGTCGGTGAAGCAGTACGCCCGAAAGCACCCACACCGCATGGGTGCCTGGACGCCCGAGTCGAAGACGAACGTCGCGCACATGACCGCCGATGACTTCCGCTCCTCGGAGAAGTCGGCCGTCCTCCCGGCCGACGACACGTTGACGATCACCCTGGCCGGCGACGACGGCAGCAACACCGTCCTGCGCGAGTCGGTGCCGGTGCTGAAGGACGAGGTCGTCGACGCGACCGCCATGCGCGTGGGCCCGCTGCGCGAGTTCCTCACCGCCCAGATCCAGCGGGCAAAGGACGACGACGTCCTGTTCTCGGTGCACCTCAAGGCCACGATGATGAAGGTGTCTGACCCGATCATCTTCGGCCACGTCGTGCGGGCCTTCTTCCCGGACGTGTTCGCTCAGTACGGCGAGGCGTTGGCCGCCGCCGGGTTGAGCCCGAACGACGGACTCGGCGCAATCCTCAATGGCCTCGAGAAGGTTGAGAACGGCGCCGAGATCAAGGCCGCCTTCGAGAAGGGCATCGCCGAAGGGCCCGCGCTTGCCATGGTCGACTCCGATCGCGGCATCACCAACCTGCACGTGCCGAGTGACGTCATCGTCGACGCCTCGATGCCGGCAATGATCCGCACGTCCGGACACATGTGGGGCCCCGACGGCGACGAGGCCGACACCTTGGCCGTCATCCCCGACTCGAGCTACGCCGGTATCTACCAGGTCGCCATAGACGACTGCCGCACGAACGGCGCCTACGACCCCGCGACCATGGGCTCGGTGCCCAACGTCGGTTTGATGGCCCAGGCGGCCGAGGAGTACGGCTCGCACGACAAGACCTTCGAGATCCCGACGACGGGCACCGTGCGCGTCACGAACGCCGCCGGCGACGTCGTGCTCGAGCACGTTGTCTCCGAGGGCGACATCTGGCGCATGTGCCAGACGAAGGACGTCCCGATCCGCGACTGGGTCAAGCTGGCCGTCACCCGGGCGCGGGCCACCGGCGCGCCGACGATCTTCTGGCTGGACGAGACTCGCGCGCACGACGCCGTCCTTATCGGCAAGGTGCGCGAGTACTTGGGTGAGCACGACACCGACGGGTTGCAGATCGAGATCATGGCCCCGGACGAGGCGATCGCGTTCTCCCTCGAGCGCATCCGCAAGGGCGAGGACACCATCTCGGTCACCGGCAACGTGCTGCGCGACTACCTCACCGACCTGTTCCCGATCCTCGAGCTCGGCACGTCGGCCAAGATGCTCTCGGTCGTCCCGCTCATCAACGGTGGCGGGCTGTTCGAGACGGGCGCCGGCGGCTCGGCGCCCAAGCACGTCCAGCAGCTGATCAAGGAGAACTACCTGCGCTGGGACAGCCTAGGTGAGTTCCTGGCCCTGGCGGTCAGCTTCGAGCACCTGGCACAGACCAGCGACAACCCACGCGCGCAGATCCTGGCCGACACCCTCGACCGCGCCACAGCGACGTTCCTGGACGAGAACCGGTCGCCGGGTCGCAAGCTGGGCACGATCGACAACCGCGGCAGCCACTTCTACCTGGCGCTGTACTGGGCCGAGGAGCTGGCGAAGCAGGACGGCGACGCCGAGCTCGGCAAGGCCTTCGCCCAGCTGGCCGGTGCGCTGCGCGAGAACGAGCAGACGATCACCGACGAGCTGCTCGCGGTGCAGGGCTCGCCGGCCGACATCGGGGGTTACTACCGCCCCGACGCCGAGAAGGTGTCGGCCGTCATGCGTCCGTCGAAGACCCTGAACGAGGCAATCGCGGCGCTGTGAACGGTGCGCTCCCGCTGATCGACCTGCACCGACACCTCGAGGGGTCTATCCGCACGAGCACGGTGCTCGAGATCGCTCGGCGTACCGGCCATCCACTGGCCTCGCTGGCGGACCCGCGCGCGGCGCTCGTCGCCGACGAGCCGCTGCCCGGGTTGCTGCCCTACCTGCCCAAGGTCGACGTCGCAGAGTCGGCTCAGACCACCGAACAGGATTGGGCCCGCTCGGCCCAAAGTCCGCGAGAGAGCAGGTAGCGACGATGCTGACGCGGCGCGAGCGGTTGTGCGGTGCCGACCTGGCCGGCAACGAGGCCGGTTTTCCGGCCGAGCTGTTCGCGCCCGCCTTCGCGTCGGCGCGCGACGCCGGACTGCACCAGCGTCTGGGCCGCCGTCCGGCACCTCGGCGCCGAGCGCATCGGGCACGGCGTGCGCTCCGTCGAAGATCCGGCCCTGCTCGAGCACCTGGCCAAGCGCGGCATCACCCTCGACGTCGCCTTGACGAGCAACACCCAGACCGGCGCCTCACCGAGCCTGCGGGATCACCAGATCCACGCCCTGCTGGCCGCCGGCGTGCCGGTGACGATCAACACCGACGACCCGCGGGTCAGCAACGTGACGCTGTCGCAGGAGCACCGGACAGCCGTCGACGAGGTGGGGCTCACGCCGGAGCAGCTGCTGGCCGTCGCCGAGCAGTCGGTGCGGGCCGCGTTCACCGATCTCGGTACGGTCGAGTCGTGGCCCTCCTCCACCAGGCAACCCTGACCCCGTCCAAGCTCGAACTGTTGCAGCAGTTCGTCCCGGGGCGGTCGTGGTTCACCGACGGCGGTCCGCTCGAGGCGATCGGCGCCTTCCGCTGGGACGACCCGGCCGGCGAGGTCGGCATCGAGACGCACATCGTGCGCTCCGGGGACGGGTTGTTCCAGCTCCCGGTCACCTACCGCCGGGCGGAGTACCCGTCCGCAGAGTTGATCGGCACCACCGAACACTCCGTGCTCGGCCACCGCTGGGTCTACGACGGCTGCACGGACCCGGCGTACGTCAACGCGCTGGCGGTGGCGCTGTTCACCGGCGCACCCCAGGCCGAGCTTTGGTACGACGTCGACGGCACCCCCGAGCGACGGGAGCCGTCGGTCCGGGTGACGGTGGACGGCGAGCGCAGCGAGGTGCCGCTGATCGACGACGTCTCCGTGATCGATGAGGACCTGAGCACGCTGATCCGCGCGGGCGGTTGCGAGTTCGTGGTCCAGCGGGTGCTCGGCGACGCGGTGCCCGGCCGGGCTCGGCTAACGGGCACGTGGGACGGTCAGGACATTCCGGTGGGCCTCGCCGCCGTGCGGGTGTGACCCGTTTTCTCGACGCCGGGGAGGCCGGCGAAGCCCGTGGCGCGGTGGTGGTCGTCGACGTCTTGCGCGCCTTCAGTACCGCTGCGTATTCGTTCGCCGCGGGAGCGACGGCCATCTGGCTGGTCGACTCGGTGGACCAGGCGCTCACCCTGAAGGCTGCGCATCCGGAGCTGCTTGCGATGGGCGAGGACGGTGGCCGGCGGATCGTCGGGTTCGACTTCGCCAACTCGCCGTGGGAGGTCTCACAGGCCGACCTCGCAGGTCGGGAACTCGTCCAGCGCACGTCGGCCGGCACCCGGGGTGTGGTGGCGGCGACCGGTGCCGAGCGCCGCTGGTGCGCGAGCCTGGTGTGCGCCACCGCCACTGCGAACGCCGTCACCGCCGCCGGCCTCGGCGAACCGACCTATGTGATCACCGGCCGCCGCAGCGCCGACCAGCGCGGCGAGGACGACCTGCTTACTGCGCAGCTGATCGAGCGAGTACGCGTCGGCGCACCCGTCGAGGCCGACGCCACCGCTCGCGCTGTCGCAACCAGCCGCGAGGCGGCAGTGACGCTCGCCCTGGGCCGCAGCCACGTCGACCCACGCGATGTCGAGCTTGCGGTTCGGGTCGACGCGTTCGCCTTCGCCATGGAAGCGCGTGTGGTCTCGGACGGTCTGCTGCTGACTCCACACGTCCCGACGGAAGACGGGCGGCCGCCGCAGCGTTCGACCTGACATGAAGAACATCGGTTTCCTGTCCTTCGGGCACTGGTCGGACACGCAGCACTCGCAGACCCGTTCGGCCTCCGACGTGCTGCTGCAGTCCATCGAGCTGGCGGTCGCCGCGGAGCTGCTCGGCGTCGACGGGGCGTACTTCCGCGTGCACCACTTCGCCAAGCAGCTCGCGTCCCCGTTCCCGTTGCTCGCCGCTGTCGGCGCGCGGACGAGCCGGGTCGAGATCGGCACCGGCGTGATCGACATGCGGTACGAGAACCCGCTTTACATGGCTGAGGACGCCGGCTCGGCCGACCTCATCTCGGGCGGGCGCCTGCAGCTCGGCATCAGCCGGGGATCACCCGAGCAGGTCATCGACGGCTACCGGTACTTCGGCTACGTCCCGGCCGAGGGCAGCGACCACGCCGACATGGCGCGCGAGCACACCGCCGTCCTGCTCGACGTCTTGCGCGGCGAGGGCTTCGCTGAGCCGAGCCCACGACCGATGTTTGCCAACCCGCCGGGCCTGCTGCGCCTCGAGCCGTACTCGGCGGGGTTGCGCGAGCGCATCTGGTGGGGCGCCGGCACCCGGGCGACGGCCGAGTGGGCCGCTGTGCAGGGCATGAACCTGATGAGCTCGACGTTGCTCAGCGAGGACACCGGCGTGCCGTTCCACGAGCTGCAGGCCGAGCAGATCGAGCGGTTCCGCAAAGCCTGGGCCGACGCCGGCCACATCCGCGAGCCGCGCGTGTCCGTCAGCCGCAGCATCTTCCCGATCGTCGACGACCTCGACTACGCCTATTTCGGCCGCGAGGGACGGTCGCAGGACCAGGTCGGCATCCTCGACGGCGGGAAGGCGCGCTTCGGCAAGACCTACGCCGGCGAGCCCGATGCGCTCATCGAGCAGCTAGCTCAGGACGAGGCGATCGCCGCGGCCGACACGCTGCTCGTCACCGTCCCCAACCAACTGGGCGTCGACTATTGCGCGCACCAGCTGGACGCGCTGCTGACCCACGTGGCGCCGGCACTCGGGTGGCGCTGAGCGCACTAGTCACAGCCCGCGTCGATCGCTAGCGTCGGATCATGGTCAACGTCGACACAGTCCGCGGTCCGATCTCGTCCGACGCGTTGGGTACGACGCTCATGCACGAGCACGTGTTCGTGCTGAGCGAAGAGATCCGGCGCAACTACCCGAAGACGTGGGACGAGGACGCCCGCGTCGGCGACGCCGTCACCCGGCTGCAGGCCCTGAAGGACCGCGGCGTCGACACCATCGTCGACCCCACGGTGGTCGGGCTCGGTCGTGACGTCGAGCGGGTGGCGCGGGTCAACGAGCAGGTCGACATCAACATCGTCCCGGCCACCGGTCTGTACACCTACGACACGGTCCCGTTCTTCTTCCACTACGTCGGGCCGGACACCATGTTCGGCGGCGACGAGCCGATGGTCGACATGTTCTTCGGCGACATCACCGAGGGCATCGCGGGCACCGGGATCAAGGCTGCGTTCCTCAAGTGCGCCATCGAGGACCAGCTGACACCCGGCGTAGAGCGGGTGATGAACGCGGTGGCCGAGACCCACAAGCGCACCGGCGTACCGATCACCGTGCACACGAGCGCGCCGCACCGCACCGGCCTCGTCGCCCTCGAGATCTTCAGCAAGCAGGGCGTCGACATGTCACGCGTCGTGCTCGGGCACAGCGGCGACAGCCCCGACCTGGACTATCTGCGTCAACTGCTGGACTCCGGCGCCTATCTGGGCATGGACCGCTTCGGGCTCGACGTCCTGCTGCCGACCGATCAGCGGGTGCAGACCATCGCCAGCCTCGTCGAGCAGGGGTACGCCAACCAGCTCGTGCTCGCTCACGACGCGTCGTGTCACATCGACTGGTTCCCGCCGGGCATGGTCGCGGAATTTGCCCCGAACTGGCACTTCACGTTCATCCACGACACCGTGCTGCCCGCCCTGCGCGACGCGGGCGTCACCGACGAGCAGCTCACGACCATGCTCGTCGACAACCCGCGCCGCTACTTCGAGACCACGTCGGCCTGACGATGACCGCCGAGTTCGTGGTGCCCATCCCGCGCACCGACGCCTACCCCTATCCCCTGACGGGCGTGGCTCGTGACGCTCACGGCATCGCCTACTTCGAGGACGTGCCCGGCTCGCTCGTCGCGATGCTGCGTACTCATGTCGATGCGCGGCCCGACGCGGAGGCGGTCGTCGAGTTGGGTGGCCGGCGGGTGACCTATCGCCAGCTGTGGGACGCCGCCGAGCGGGTGGCCGGCGGGCTGCGGGCGCACGGCGTCGGCCGCGGAGATCGGGTGGCGATCCGCTACCCGGCCGGCGTCGACTGGGTGCTCGCGTTCTTCGGCACCGTCCTGGCCGGCGGCATCGCGGTGGCGGTCAACACCCGCCTGGCGCCGCCCGAGGTCGAGTTCGTACTTGCCGACTGCGGAGCCCTCGTCGATCTCGCGCCCGGCACCCCACTGCCCGACGGTGAACCGGTCTCCGTGGGCGACCTCGGCCCCGACGATGTCGCCGCGTTCTTCTACACCTCGGGAACGACGGGCAAACCGAAGGGCGTGCCGACAACGCATCGCGCGTTCGTCAGCAACGCACGCAACATGCTGACCTCACTGGCCATGACCGGCGACGTCGGGCCCGAGCTGCGCACGCTGATCTCGGTGCCGCTGTTCCACGTCACCGGCTGCAACTCGCAGCTGATTGTGGCGCTGTACGTCGGCGGGGCGGCGGTGATCATGCCCGCCCTCGACCTTGCCGGGATCGTCGACGCGTTGGTCAGCGAACGGGTCACCTTCCTGGTCACCGTGCCCGCGGTCTACACGCTGCTGATGCGCCACCCCAGCTTCGCGGACGCCGACGTCACGGGCGTGCGGTGGGTCGGCTATGGCGGTGCGCCCATCGCGCCGTCACTGGTGATCGAGCTCAAGAAGGCGTTCCCGAACAGCGGCGTCTCGAACGGCTACGGCATGACCGAGACGGCGTCGCTGATGACGGTGCTGCCCGACGCCGACGCAGTCGCGCACGCCGACTCGGTCGGTTACGCCATGCCCGTCGTCGATCTGGCGATCGCACCGATCGGCGATGACCGGACGACCGGCGAGTTGCTCGCCCGCGGGCCCAACGTCATGACCGCCTACTGGCAGCGGCCCGAGGAGACGGCGGCGACCGTCGTGGACGGCTGGCTGCACACCGGCGACATCGTGCGGGTCGACGAGGACGGTCGGGTGCACATCGTCGACCGGGCCAAGGACATCATCAACCGGGGTGGCGAGAACGTCTCCAGCGTAGAGGTCGAGGACACGCTCGCCTCCGCGCCCGGGGTGGCCGACGCGGCCGTCATCGCCGTCCCTGACGAGGTGATGGGCGAGAAGGTCGGTGCGGTGCTGGTGGGGCTCGACGGTGTCGACCCGGACGTCGAGGCGGTGCTCGCGCACTGCCGCACGCGGCTCGCCGACTACAAGATCCCGCAGTTCGTCAGCGTCGTGGCCGGGCCGTTGCCCCGCAACGCCGGCGGCAAGCTGCTCAAGTCCCGGCTGCGCTCCGACGTGGCGTGGGGCGCGCCGCTGCGCTGACGTCTTGGCGTCGGTGCGCAGCCAGGCAGTCTGCAGAGCACCGGTCGCTACTGTTCGTAGACGTCGCGTCGACGTCCAAGACGTACGACGACGACCAACAACACGTCGTCCTTCACCGTATAGATGATGCGGTAATCGCCGACCCGGACGCGGAGCCCCGGGCGACCTTGGAGTGCACGGGCACCCGGCGGGCGTGGATCCTGGCCAAGCAACGCAATCGCGCCTTGAATGCGACGCCGAACTTGGGGGTCGAGTCTGCGCAGTGCGCGCACCGCGGCAGGGCGAAGCTCGATGCGATACGCGCTCACTCCCAGCCGAGATCCGCCTTGACTTGGGCCCAAGGGATGTTGGGCCCTTCCTCAGCCATTGCCTCATCGAAGGCGGCGACGTCCTCGGCGTCCTCCAGAGCGGTCATGAGCTGGTCGTAGCGTTCAGGGCTCACCAACACCCCAGCCAGACGGCCTCGGCGCTCAAGGAATACCGCCTCGGTGCGTGCGGTCTCCATCACCTCGGGCAAGTGGTCCCGCGCGTCACTCATGTTCATCGTCGCCATCACCGAATCGTACAGTTCAATTTCCGAGTCGTACATGTCAGCTGCAATGCAGAGATCGCACGCTCATCGGCAGGTGCCGGCGCCCGGTCAAGCCGGCCTTGGCCAGGGCAGCACGGTCAGCTGGGGCCATTGCTGTGCCCAGCGCATCGTCTTGGCTTCGTACACACTCGCCGGTGCCAGGATCGGGTTGGGCCGGGTTGTCATAGAGAAGAGGTCAGTGAACCCGTAGGGCGCGAATACCTCCAGGTAACCGTCGGCGGGTCGCACACCCGAGGCAGGAGCTGCAATTGGGAAAGGTCGAGATGGCGTGGCGTGTATCGCGGTACGCAGGGCAGGGCATCCCGAATCTAGCTTCGTACCAGAGGTGAACCCGCGCTTCGTTGCGGAGTTCAACGTTCGCACCAAGGTCGGCCAGCGCATCCGCGGTTGACCGGATCGCGTGGTCTTCTGCGTCCCAGCTCAGCTCGGCGGCGTCAAAATAGTTCAACAAGTTGGACGTCTATCGGGGCCTCGCGTAGCTCCATCCGCCGATCGTGTCAGACCCCCGGACCTTTCCCGGTGGCCCTGCAGCTGTTCGTGGGCTTGCCGTCCTTGGCGCTCAGCGTGATTCGGTTGGCTGGTTCAACGAGAACGCACCGCTACGTGGGTGCGACTTCGTTGACAACTCGATCTTCGACCAGCCGGCGTGACCCACACCGTCGGGCTGGTCTTACTCCTGCGCAAAGGTCCAGTCATAGGGCAGGAATTTGCCGTCGAAGGTGACGACGACCCGGTCACCCGCCGGGTGCGCCTTCTTCTCCAGCGTCATCCCGAAATTAATGGCGCTCACGATGCCGTCTCCGAAACTGCTCGTGGATCAGCTCTTTGAGCGCCGGGCCCTACACGGCGAGCGCCTCGTAGAAGCGGTAGATCGTGGGATCGGTGGGCGGCACGCTCACCTGCGTCCCGCGGTGCGGTACCGCGGCCAGGACCGGCACGGATTCCTGCGGCAGCTCGAGCAGCTCGACCACCTGCCGGGCGAGCGGCAGGGGCAGCGGGTGCTGGCCGAGCAGGGTCGAGACGGTGCACACAATTGGACGGTCCAGAGCAGTCGCAAGCTGCTGCCAGGTGAGCCCCTTGGCCAGGCGCTGGGCGACGATGCGGGCGGTGATGTCGTCTCGGGTGACGGCGTCACGTTGGGCAGACGGGTGTTTCAGGCGGAAGACACGACCGAAGACATGACTGTTCGCGTCGGTTCACCGGAGCTTGCGAATGCGGATCGGGCCCTTGGCGGTTGAACCGTCGACGACCCGACCGCCCTGGGTGATCTCGACCTCCCCAGCCGCAACGAGCCGACGTGCCGCGCGCCGGGCCGGTTCCATGAGGTCCCGCCAGCCCTCGGCCGTCCCCACGTCGCGGGCCGCGTCGGACGGGCAGATGGTGCCGGTACGCGTCGAGAGCAGCTGACGGATCGAGTCCTCCAGCTTGCGGTCGGTGTCGTTGACGCCGTGGCGACGGCACGCGTCGCTGCAGTAGCGAACGTTGTCCCAGTCGCGCGCCCACTTCTTGCGCCACTCGATCGTGCGACCGCACGACTGGCAGCTCTTGCTCGGGCGGTCGGGCACGTCAGTCCTGGTTCAGCCGGACCAGCTGATCGTCAGTGAGTACGAGGTCGGCGGCCGCCGCGGAGTCGGCGATCGACTGCGGGCGTTTGGCGCCCGGGATCGAGATGACGACGGGGCTCTGTGCGAGTTCCCACGCCAGTGCCACCTGCTGGGCGCTGACGTCGAGCTCGGCGGCCACCTCGGCGAAGGCGGGGTGCTTGCCGGCGAGCTCCTTCGCGCTGCCCAGTCCGCCGAGCGGGCTCCATGGCAGGAAGACCAGCCCCAGCTCAGCGCAGACGTCGACCTCCGGGCGGCTGCTGCGGAACGCGGGGGAGAACTGGTTCTGCACGCTGACCAGGGCGTCGCCCAGGATGGCGTGCGCCTGGCGGATCTGCTCGGGGTCGGCGTTCGAGAGCCCGATCATGGCCACCGCCCCGGAGTCGTAGACGTCCTTCAATGCACCCAGCGTGTCGGCGTAGTCGACGGCCGGGTCCGGGCGGTGGTGCTGCCACAGCGCAAGCTGCTCGACGCCGAGCCGACGCCGGCTGGCCTCGACGGCCTCGCGCAGGTGGGCGGGGGAGCCGTCGAGGGCCCAGCCACCGCCGTCGGTGCGCACGTGCCCGGCCTTGGTGGCGAGCAGCACCTGGTCGCGCACGCCGAGCTCGTCGAGCAGCCCGGCGATGAGCTCCTCGTTCGCCCCCTGGGCCTTGTCGCCCAGATCGGCGCCCGGCCCGTACGCGTCGGCGGTGTCGAAGAGGGTGACGCCGGCATCGAGCGCGGCTCGTACGGTGTCGAGCAGCTGCTCACGTGGCTGGCTGCCGGTCTGGTCGAAGGTCATCAGGCCCAGCCCGATAGCTCCCACCTCGTGCCGGCCGACGGTGTCGTTGCCCAGACTGCGTGAGTGCATGACTGGAGAATGCCACGACGGCCGCACGGCTAACCGGTCTACCGCGCCTTGGTCGCGTGCTTGACGAGCCGGGCGAGCACCGCCTTGTTGCTGGGCAGGTCGAAGTGCCCGACGCCGGCATTGTCGGTGGGGCTGAAGTGGTAACCACGCATGTGGGTACTGCGCGTACAGCGGGCCGTTCGAGTGGCGGACGAGGAAGACGCGACGGTGCTTGTTCTGCCGCTACGTCTGCTCGATGAGCGCCTTCGTCCGCTTCAGGAAGCCACCCTGGTAGGGGGCGAGCCGGGAGTCGTATCCGGCGACCCGGATGTCCTTGTTGGCCTTTCAGCCGGGTGCTTCGAGAGCTGCGAACAGTGGCTTGTAGAACGGCGCGCTCACACCGAGCCGTCGTGCAGAACCCTGATCTTGACGCCGGCGTGGTCGACGAAACGCTTCGACCAGGCCAGCTCCGGGTTCGTCCGGCAGCGCAACGTCATCAGCTCGTCCTTGCACACCTGCGAGAACGAACTCCTGGCCGGGTTCTGGAACCAGTCCTGGAAGCTGCCGTTACGCGGGCAGTTCGGCGCGATCCGCTGGTCGTGAACCGTCACCAGCAGCTTCGTGAAGTGGAACGCCGGGAACAGCACAACGGGCGCATGCGCGGACTGGGCCCGCGGCGCCGGCGCAGCATCGGCTCGGCGGCAGCGGTAACTCGCAGACGGTGCCCAACACCAACGTTCGCCAGTGTGCTCGTCGCATGCTCATAATCAGGGACCCCCGCCCATCGAGACCGATGTGCCGGCGGGCAGCGTATCCGCAATCGAGCTGCAGATCAGGCGATCGGGTGCAACCAGCCGTGCTCGTCGGGACGGCGGCCGAACTGGATGTCGACGATGTGCCGGCGCAACTGCTCGCTGCGCGGACCCGGCGTCCCGTCGGCGACGGTGAACTCGCGCTCGCCGGTCTTCAGCCCGGTAATGGGCGTGATGACCGCGGCCGTCCCGGCGGCGAACACCTCGACGATCGAACCGTTGGCGACACCGTCGAGCACCTCGGCGAGGCTGACCTGCCGCTCGACCGGGTTGAGGTCGAAGGACTTCGCGAGGGTCAGGACGCTGTCGCGGGTGACACCCGAGAGGATCGTGCCGCCGGCCAGTGACGGCGTGATCAACTCACCGTCGCTCGTCACGAGGAAGACGTTCATGGTGCCGGACTCGTCGATGTAGGGCTCACCGCCGACGTCGACGGTGTAGAGCACCTGGTCGCAACCCTTCTGCTGGGCCTGGACCTGCGGCAGCAGGCTCGCGGCGTAGTTCCCGCCGCACTTGGCCGCGCCGGTGCCACCGGGCGCCGCGCGGATGAAATCGGTGGACACCCACAGCGTGATGCCGGTGGCGCCGAAGGCGAAGTACGGGCCGGCGGGGGAGGCGATGACGCCGTAGAAGACCTCGTCGGCAGGCCGGACGCCCAGGTAGGCCTCGGTGGCGACGCAGTACGGCCGCAGGTACAGGCTGGCCTCGTTGTCACCGGCGGGCACCCAGTCGAGTTCGGTGCGCACGAGCTGCTCGACGCTGTCGAGAAACATCTCCACCGGCAGCTGTGGCAGGGCCATCCGGGCGGCGGAACGGCGGAAGCGTTCGGCGTTCATCTCGGGGCGGAACAGGGCGACGGAGCCGTCGGGCTGTCGGTAGGCCTTGAGCCCCTCGAAGATCTCCTGCCCGTAGTGCAGCACCGCAGCACTCGGGTGCAGTACGAGCGGCTCGAGGGCGCGCACGTCGGCGTCGTGCCAGCCGGCGTCGCGCGTCCAGACGGCGCGGGCCATGTGGTCGGTGAAGAACTTGCCGAAGCCGGGCGCGGCCAGGATGGCGTCGCGCTCGGCGCTTGCCAGTCGCTGGGCAGAGGGGACCACGCCGAAGCGCGGCACGGTGTCACTCATGGCCACACTCTATCGCTGCGGGCCACCGCGATAAGGCTGGCTTGCGAGCGTCGTGCCACCCTGAACGACGTGACCGACGACGTGCTGGGCGCCTTCCACGACGCGGACGGCCCCGCCGAACGCTGGTCGGCCCTGCACCACGGGATCGACCCTGCGTCCGTGCCGATCCTGTCCGGCTGGTTGCGCGGGATGTGGTCGCTGGCCCGCCCGCTCGCAGCGGCCGGTGTGTCGCCGACGGCCATCACCGTGGCTGGTGTCGTGCTGGCCGGCGGGGCGGTGGCGGCGGCGCCCACCCGCCCCGGGTTCGCCGCCGTCACCGTCGCCGCAGCCGCACTGTGCGACGGGCTCGACGGTGCCGTAGCGGTCGTCGGAGGGCACGCGACGACGTCGGGGCGACGCGCCGATGCGGTGGCCGACCGGCTCTGCGACGTCGCGTTCGCTGGCGTGCTCGGCCGGCTCGGCGCGCCGCGGTGGGCGGCCGCGAGTGCGGCAGGCTTGGCCGTCGGCGTCGACACCCTGCGCAGGATGCGGCGCACCCCGGACCGGATCACCGTCGCGGAGCGTCCTACGTTCGCCATCTGCGCCGTACTCGCCGCGCTCGCCGCCGCGGCGGGGCGGCCACGGAACCCTGGCACCTTCAGCGCGGCGGTATGGATCGGGGCAGGCGTGGCCGGGATCGGCCAGCTGCTGCGAACGCCACGGGGCGGCCCTTCCACTGCAGCGCCCCGCGGCGGTGCAGCACCACCGAGCGAGCAGTGAGCCAGCCGAACACCACAACCGACAACGGATGCGCGAGTGCGTCGGGGACGACGCGCCCACCGGTACTGCGCGCAGCGATCACCCGGCCCGCCACCCCGGCGGCGTAGCCGGCTAGGCCGGCGCGCGACCCGCGCAGCGCGGCGGCTGCGGGGAGCACCCACACGAACCCCAGTGCGGCGACGACAGCGGCCGCGCCGGCGTCGCCGCCGAACGCCGACCACAATGACTTCGAGTACCCGTCCCGGAGTTCGATCCAGCCGACGTACATCCGGCAGCCGGCCAGCGCGCAGCCGTCGGCCACCCCGCCGCGGCCCCCGGCCGCCTTGATCGCCCGAACGAGTGCGACGTCGTCCAGGACATCGGCGCGGACGCTCGCGAAACCACCGGCGCGGGTCAGCGCTGCGCACCGAACCACGACGAACTGCCCGCACGCTGCGGTGAGCGACGGGCGGGCGGAGCGCTCCGCCACCCGCAACGGCAGCGTCGTGAGCCATGACCACTGCACGAGAGGTTGCACGAGCCGCTCGACCGCGGTCCCTGCGAGCTGGCGGGGGACCGGGCAGACGATGTCGAGACCGTGGCGCTCGAGTAGGCCGACCGCTGCGGCTACCGCCCCCGGAGCCAGCCGCACGTCGGCGTCGACGAAGACCAACACCTCGCTATTCGCGTCGGCGGCCTCGACGAGCTGCGCGCAGGCCCAGGCCTTGCCCAGCCAGCCGTCCGGCGGGGGAGTGCCAGTCAGGACACGGGCGCCTGCCGAACTCGCCAACGTAGCCGTGGCGTCGTCGGAGCGGTCGTCGAGCACGAGTACCTCGTAGGACCCGGCCAGAGCACGCAGGCAGTCGACGATGTTCCGCGCCTCGTTGCGAGCGGGGACGAGCACCGATACCGGCGTTCCAGACCCGGTACCGCCCGGGCGGCGCAGCAGGCGGGCGTTGAGGGCCGCGTGCACGGTGCCGGCGAGTGCGAGCCAACTGGCGGCGCGCACCACGGCCGAATTGCGTGCGCGCACAGCACCTCCGGGTAGGCATGAGGGTGTGCTTCACGCTAGTCGAGCCGTCCCGGCCGCATTGACGACGCCAACAACGCCGACGTCACGACCACGCGTCCCGATCGTGCGGATGCCGCGCACCCCGACCAACCGGCTGGCGCCGACCTGGCGGCAGGCCGATCCCGCACGCATCGCCGCCGCGCTCGCCGACGCGCAGACCCGCAGCCCCGGTGGTTGGCTGGTCGTCGGCGCGACGGGAGACGTCCCGGTGGGTCGGTCGGTCGTGCAGACCGTCGCGGGCCGTGAGGTCGTCCTCTGGCGCGGCGAGGACGGCCGGCTGCACGCCGGTCCCGGTGCGTGCCCGCACCTGGGCGCGTCACTCGCCGACTGTCCCGTCACCGGCAGCACGCTGCACTGCAAGTGGCACGGACTCGGCTTCACCCCGAAGGGACGTGCGGACTGGCCGGCCATCCGCGCGCACGATGACGGCGTGCTGATCTGGGTGCAGCTGCCCGGCGCCGACGCCGAACTTTCCGACGGCCCGCCGGTGCTTCCCCCGCGGCCGGCGCCGGACCGGTCAGTGGCTGCCGTCATCGCCGTCCGGGGCCGCTGCGAGCCGCGTGACGTCATCGCCAACCGGCTCGACCCCTGGCACGGTTCGTGGCTGCACCCGTACGCGTTCAGCCACCTCACCGTGGACGACGACGCCAGCACGACCGGGCGGCTCGTGGTCGACGTCGCGTTCCGGCTCGGCCGCAAGTACGGCGTGCCCGTGCGCGCTGAGTTCTTCTGCCCTGACGCGCGCACGATCGTCATGCAGATCGTCGACGGCGAAGGCACGGGCAGCGTGGTCGAGACGCACGCCACCCCGATCGGCCGCGATGAGCAGGGTGGCCCGATTACCCAGGTCACCGAGGCGACCATCGCCTACTCCGACCGTTCCGGCTTCCGCGCCGCGACCCGACTGGCCGGGTTGCTGCGACCGGCGATGCGCCGCACCGCGCGACAGCTGTGGGTCGACGACCTCGCCTACGCCGAGCGGACCTACGCGGTCCGGGCCGGCGAGCTGGGCTGAGCCTTGCGGGCGCTTCGCCCGGCGTGCCGGGCCAGCCAGGTGCGCGCCTGCATCGGCACCGTCCACACGTCGTGTCCTGCGACGCCCCACCCGGTCAGCAGCTGATTGGCGGCGAGCAGCCCGGTCGTCGCCGCGCGCTCCATGAGCGCCACGGGATAGGCGCAGCGCACGCCGTCGCCGGCCAGCATGACCCGCGGGTCCGGAGTGTTCACGCCGGGCCGGTCGGCCCACGGCGCCGTGCCGATCAGCGGGCAGTCCGCGCTGCGCACGTACTCCTCGGCCACGATGCGTGCACCGGCGAGCTCGGGATACATACCGTCGAGTACGGAACGCATCTCGGTGCGGACGGCGTCGTCCGATATCTCGTCGTCGAGGGCGTACGCGTGCAGCTCGACGACCGAACCACCGTGCTGACGGGCCCAGTCTGTGGCGCCACGTTCGAAGCGCTCCAGCACGCTGATGTTGTCGACGCAGCCGAAACCCGCCGTCGCCAGAAACGGATCACGCTCGGCGTTCGCCGGCCGCTCGAGCCAGAGCCGCCACACCGCGAAGTCCGGGGCGCTCCGCAGCCTGCTCACCCGCTCGCGCCAGGCCGCGTCGGCGTCCAGCGCGCCGTCAGCCGTGACGAGCCGCTGGGTAGTGGCCAGGTCGGTGGCGACCACGAGGGCGTCAAACTCGAACGAACCGTCGGCCGTGTCGACGACGACCCCGCTCCCCGTCGAGCGCACCTGATCGACAGGCGTGCTGGTGCGGATCTCGACTCCGCGGCCGTGCAGGTAGCGGCCGAGCGGTGCCCACAGCGCGGTGTCGTAGTCGTCGTCGGGAACGTCGAACAGCAAGCCTTCGGACGAGCCGAGGAAGTAGGTGTGGAACATCGCCACCAGCTCGCCGGCCGAGAAGTGCTCGGGCCGGGCGAAGAAACTGCGGGCGAACACCTCCAACGCCAGATGGCGGGCGGCGGACGGGAAGTTGAGCCGGCGCAGGAACGCGTCGGCGCTCTCGCCGTCGTGAGCTGCGAAGCTGCGAGGGAACTCGACGTCGAGCAGCTCGGCCGCCGCGTCGGTGTCGATGCGACGCAGGTCGGCGAGGGTGAAGGTATCGCTGTGCAGCACGAAGCTGGCGAGGTTCAGCGGCGGGCGGCGCGGGGTACGGGCGAACGAGTCGCGGAAGCCGTCGGCGGAGACGAGCGGATAGTCATCGATCGGGATCAACCGGTGCAGGTCCGGGTCGGCGCGGCGCAGCAGGGCCCGCAGGTTGTAGTACTGGCGGAAGAACGCGTGGAAACCGCGGCTCATGGTGGTCGGCCCGTCCGGGTGCTGCACCGGCCAGGCGCGCACCCGGCCGCCGAGCTGCTGTTGGGCTTCGAACAGCGTGACGGCCACTCCGCGTTCAGCCAGCGCCGTGGCCGCGGCCAACCCGGCGACGCCGCCACCCAACACGCCCACTCGGTGCGTACGGCCGTCACTCACTGCGCCGGTCGGGCCGGGGTGGCGCTCGGCATGGGCGTCCCGCCCCGGCGCCCACTGCCGCCGGCTCACGCTGCCGGCCGCCGGGCCGAGAACGTGTGCAGGATGCCGCGCTGCCACCCGTCGACGGTGGTGACCTGGACGTCCTCGAACCCGGCCGCGCACAGGCGGGAGCTGAACCGCTCGACCGAGTCGAAGCGCAGCACGCTGCGCCAGAGGTAGCGGTACAGCTTCGTGCGCCGCGTCAGCACGAGGCTGAGCGGGATCACCACCGTCCAGCAGACGGCGCTCCACAGCACCGCCGAGCGCCGGGAACCGGTTACGGAGTACTCCTGGGTCACCAGCCGGCCGCCGGGTGCGAGGACGTCGAAGACGGCCGACAGGGTGGCGTCGCGATCACCGACGTTGCGGAACAGGTAGCAGGCGAACACCCCGTCGACGGGCACGGGCAGCGCCCACTGACCGGCTCGCGTGGCGATGTCCTCGGCCATGCCGTGGACGAAGCGCACACCCCCGACCCATGACTTGCCCCGCGCGACGTCGAGCATGCCGTCGGAGGCATCGAGGCCGACCACCTGGGCCGACGCCGCCCGCTCACCCAACGCATCGAGCAGCGCCACCGTCGAGGCGCCCGACCCGCAACCGAGGTCCAATGCGCGAACAGGCGGTGCCGCCGGCAACGCGGCGGCGAGCACGTCGGCCGCAGTGCGCAGGTGCTCGTGGTACCCCGGGTTCAGCCCCACCATCAAGTCGTAGCGGTAGGCAGTCGCGTCGAACTCCCGCTCGAGAGTCGCTGCGGCAGACCCCGTCGCTGGCTTCATCGTCTCCACCCTCGTGTCATCGAAGCGTCGTTAGCCCGTCCGTCGACGACGGAAGGCTCCTCATGTTCCTGCCCACGTGCCCATCAGGAGTCCGGATGTCGTCGCTGAGTCAATCGCTTGTGGTGACCACGACGATCGACCGCGTCGCGGACTACCTCGGCGACCTGACTACCAGTGTCCAATGGGACCCGCACACCGTGGCCTGTCGCCGGCTCGACCACGGCTCGATCGGAGTGGGCACCCGCTACGCGCACACCCGCGAGTTCCACGGTTACGAGGTCACCTTGGACGTCGAGGTCGTTGCCTTCGAGCCCGGCACGCTGGTGGCCTGGTCGGGCGGCCACCCGATGGCCACCGGCCGCGAGGAGTTCCGTTTCCACCCCGCTGACGGGGGCGGCACCGTCGTGGACCACACCGTCGAGGTGACCCTGGCGGGCATCGCCCGCCTCGGCGAGCGGATGGTGCCGAGCGTCATGAAGCGCATCGCCGACGACGGCACCGACGTCCTGCGCGAGCGACTCGAGCAGCTGTGCTGACTGCAGGTGCCATGGCACCGGTGCTCAGCCGGCACCGGGCAGGAACGCGCTGACCCGCTCGGCCGCGAGCCGTCCGGACAGCAACACCATCGGCACACCGACCCCTGGGGTGGTGCCGGCCCCGGCGAACACGAGTCCAGGCAGTTGCCGCTCGGTGTTCTTCGGACGGAACGGTCCGGTCTGGGCGAAGGTGTGCGCGAGTGCGAACGGGGTGCCGGCGGTGAGGCCCTCGTCGGCCCAGTCCTGCGGCGTGACGAGCCGCTCGGTGACGATGTCGGTGGGGTAACCCTCGGCGTCAAGGAACTTGAACAGCCGCTCGCGCATCGGCTCGGCCTCGGTGGCCCAGTCCGGCTCGCCGTTCAGGTTCGGTACCGGCTCGAGCACGTACAGCGTCGAGCAGCCCTCCGGCGCCAGCGAGCGGTCGTCGACGGACGGCACGGACACCAACCGCGACGGGTCGGGCATCAGTCGGCCGTGGTTGATCAGCGCGTCGAACGCCTCCGTCCACTGCTCGCCGAAGTGGATGTTGTGGTGCACGACCTCGGGTCCAGGTACCCCCCGTACGCCGACGTGCCAGACCACCGCAGACGGCGCGTACCGACCCCGACGTACCCCGCGCGGCGCACGCAGGTCGGGCAGCAGCCGGTGATAGGCCTCGGCGGTGTCGATGGTGCACACGACCGCGTCGGCAGCGAGCCGTTCGCCGTCCTCCAGCGCAACCCCGGCCACGCCGGCGCCGTCGCTGCGCCGCAGGATCTCGCCGACCCGGGCGCCGTAGCGGATGTCGACGCCGGCGGCTGTCGCGGCGTCGGCCAGCGCCACCGGCAGTACATGCATGCCACCGTCGGCAACCCACACGCCCTCGACGGTGTCCATGTAGGTAATTACCGCGTACAGGGCCAACGCCCGTTCCGGGTCTAGCCCCGCGTAGAGCGCCTGGAAGCTGAACAGTCGCTGCAACCGTTCGTCGGTGAAGAAGCGGCGCACGGCGGGACCGAGCCGACCGAATCCGCGCAACCGAAGCAACGTGGCCGCCGCTGCGGGGGACGCGAGGAGGTCGAGTGGCGAGCCGAGGTTGCGGTCGATGAAGTTCGGCATCTCGACGTCGTAGATCTTCTTCAGCCACTCGGCGAATCGGTCGAAACCCTCGGCGTCGCCGGCTCCGCAGGTGGCGGCAATCTCGGCTCGCATGTCCTCGAGCGCCGATCGCACGTGGATGGTGCTGCCATCGGCGTAGCGCGCCCGGTAGGCCGGGTCCAGACGGCGCAGGGGCAGGACGTCGGTCATCGTGGTGCCGGCTGCGGCCAGGGTGTCGGCGATGATGCCCGGCATGGTCAACACGGTGGGGCCGAGATCGAAGGTGAAGCCGGCGTCGCGCAGTTGCGCACTGCGGCCACCAGGGGCGTCGGTGGCCTCCAGGACGGTCACGTCGTACCCGCGTTGCGACAGGTGACAAGCCGTCGCGAGGCCGGACAAACCGGCCCCAATGATCACAACTGGGCGCATAATCTCATCGTCCTCTTCGGGTGAGCTCGTCGACGACGCGGGTCAACTGTTCGATGCCGTCCGCGGAGACGACCCCCGGCGCCAGCGCGTCGAGCGCGTCGCCGATGCGTTCGTCGATCATGGCTTCGACCCGTTCGACGACGCCCTGCTCGAGCATGGCCTGCTGCAATGTGCAGACCTGCGCAGCGGTCATCTCCGCGGTGCCCGCGACTGCCAGCGCGTCGATTGCGGGACCGGTGAGCAGCTGCGCTGACATCGCCAGCAGCACCGTCGGCTTGCCAGAGCGTAGGTCGTCGCCGGCCGGCTTGCCTGTCACCGCCGGGTCGCCGTAGGCACCGAGCATGTCGTCGCGCAGCGCGAACGCCTCACCCGCGTGCCGGCCGTACTCGCCCAGCGCCGCCAGCAGCTCGGGAGAGCCCTGAGCGGCGGCGGCGCCGAGCTGCAGCGGGCGGGCCACGGTGTAGTTCCCGGTCTTCTGCCGGGCGACCGATCGGGCGAACGACAAGCGCCGATCGGCGGCTGCGCTACCGGTGAGGTCCCAGAGCTGGCCGGCAACGAGCT
Source organism: uncultured Jatrophihabitans sp. (assembly GCF_964244045.1). Classification (NCBI taxonomy): domain Bacteria; kingdom Bacillati; phylum Actinomycetota; class Actinomycetes; order Jatrophihabitantales; family Jatrophihabitantaceae; genus Jatrophihabitans; species uncultured Jatrophihabitans sp. Next base: position 96,113 of record NZ_CAXTHK010000006.1, read on the forward strand.
CGAGCACAAGCTGCTGCCAGACGTCGCTGAGCGGGGCGGGCAGCGTTGCGGCGAGCCGGTCGGCCTCGGCGTGTGCGAGGTCTCCGACGAGCACGGCGACGCTCTCGCCGAAGCGCTCGCTGCTGCCGCGGCCGCCGCCGGCTCGGTGCAGACGCGCGACGTTGCGATGCAGCGTCGGCCTTCCCCGGCGGGTGTCGGACTCGTCCATGACGTCGTCGTGGACCAGCGCGAAAGCGTGCAGCAGCTCTACCGCAGCGCCGGCCCGCACGACATCAGGGTGACCGACATCGCGGCGGTGCCCGTCGCCGGCGATCCAGCCGAGGTAGGTCATCACCGGGCGGGTGCGCTTGCCCCCGCGCTCAAGCATGTCGCGCAGCAGTGCCGGCGGATCGACGTCGAACGCAGCGCCGCCGCCACTCTCTCCGACCACCTCCGCGTGCCAGCGACGCCGCAGGCCGGCCAGGCGGCTGTCGAGCAGCTGCTCGACTTCGGCGACGTGGCTGGCGATGCGCGCGGACCAGTCCAATACCGGCGTTACCACGACGCCATCCCAACCGGTTCCCGCCGTTGCTCGACGCGTCGTTGCTCCGCGACTCGGGCCAGCACCGGGATGGCAACCGAACCCATCGCCAGCGCGCCCCACCCGGCCGCGGCGGGCAGGTGCAGGAAGACGCCGAGGGCGACCGTCCAGCCGACCCACAACCACACGTACATCGCAATGCCAAGGGTGTCTGCGCCGTCGCCGATCACACCTTGGACCAGTGCCGAAAGCACAACGGTCACGAGCAACCAGCCGGCCAGATTGGTCAGCGGGACGTCCGGCACTCCCGGCAGATGCGGGCTGGGGTCGCGCCACCGCCACATGCCTGCCGACACCATCTGCGGGTCGAGGAACAGATCGCCGGCCGTCATCGCCCAGGCGCCGATGAGCACCCGGCCGGCCCGGTTGGCCGTCAGCCGCCGTGCGACGAGCGCTGCCGGCCAGGCGAGCATCGTCCAGGCCAGGCCGACGAGCAACGGGACGTCCAGGACGCGTGGACCCAGCGCGCCGGTGTAGCTGTACGTACCGAACGGCACGCCCGTGCCCACCCCGACCATCTCGACCAACAGGCCAGGTATCGCGGTTACGCCCAGCATGGTCAGCGCTCGGCGCGGGCCACGACTGGCCGCCGCGTCGAGCACGCACAACGTGGCGAACACCACCACCACAGCGACCGTGATGCGAGCGCGCAGCAGCCCGTCCGTGACGGGATAGGCGATCTGCAACCCGATCAGCAGGCCGGCCAACGCGACGAGCACCGCAGTGAACGACGAGCCGGAGGTGGCCTTGACGCGCCGCCGAGCGAAGGTGACGAGAAGCTGCATGGGGACCGATCCACCGAGGAAAGGCCTCTGTTGGCCGTTCTCTTCCTCTGGCATACCCGCAATCGCCAATAACGCGTTGTGGGGCCGGGGTACTCGCGTATGGGGTGGAACCGAAACCCTTTCTCGTCTCGGCGTTCGATGCGCGCGTCGCGCGATCGTTGGAAGGCGTTGCGCCGATCGTCCTGAGTTGCTTCACGCAAGCCGGGCGGTGTGCAGCGTGATGTCGGCCGTGACGTTCACCTGGTCGGGCAGCACCTCCAGCATGCGGGTCAGGGCCACCCGGCGGACCGCGGGCGGCAGCAAAAGGTAGGCGGAAACCGTCGAGAGGTGGCCGACGTAGTCCGATGCCGAGACGGTCTCGGATTGGGGGATCGTTGATTCCCGGACATCAGTGAACAGACCGCAGTCGAGCAGCTCGGATCCCGGCCAGCGCAGTTGCGAACCGGCCGGTCGCAGGTCGGGCACGACGATGTCGTCGTCACGCAGATAGGGCTCGCGTGCCGACCGCGCGGCCCGCTCGACGTCCAGGTCGCTCAGCTCCAGCTGCCCGCCGAAGCAGGCGAAGGTGCCCGATGTCGCGAGCAGCGCCGCCACGCGCGGCCACCGACCCACCGGCGCCGTCCAGTGCAACGACGCCGCGGCAAACACCAGGTCGTACGTCCGGGTGGTCGACAGGTTCTCGAAGGTGGCCTGCACCGTCGTCACCGACGCCGGCACGTGCCGGCGCAGCTCGTCGAGCATTGCCTCGTCCGGCTCGGTGGCCGTGACGGCAATGCCGCGATCGGCGAACGCGCGGGTGGCCTTCCCGGTACCGGCACCGATCTCGAGCGCGGTTCGGACGGGCCGCCCGGCGTAGATGAGCACAGTGTCCACCAGCTCGTCCGGGTACCCCGGCCGGTACCGCTCGTAGGCCGCTGCGGCTGAGCCGAAACTCTTTGCACGACCGGTCACGACGCCATGCTGAGCGGACCTGCGGGAGCCGGCAAGACCGCGTCCGGTATTTCAGAATTCGCTGCCCGAGCATGTCGAGAATCCTTGCCCGGCGCCGTCCCTGATATGAACGCGACCACAATGGTCGCGCCGCACCGAGGGAGAACGCTCATGGCCAAGTACCTGCTGCTCAAGCATTACCGCGGCGGCCCGACCCCGCACGTCGACTTCGGCACGATGGACCAGTGGACGCCGGCGGAGGTCGACGCGCACATCCGCTTCATGCACGACTTCGCCCGCCGGCTGCAGGGGACCGGCGAGTTCGTCGACGCCCAGGGCTTGTCTGCAGAGGGCACGTTCGTCCGCTACGACGGCGCCGGGCGCCCGGCCGTCACCGACGGGCCCTTCGCCGAGACGAAGGATCTCATCGCCGGCTGGATGGTGATCGACGTCGACACCTACGACCGCGCGCTTCAGCTGGCCGGTGAGCTGTCGGCGGCACCCGGCCCCAAGGGCGACCCGATCTACGAGTGGATCGAGCTGCGGCCGTTCATGTCGGCGCCGCCCATCGACGGCGAGCGAACGATGCGCTGCTGCGGGAGCTGATCCCGGCAATGACCGGGGTTCTCGTCCGTCGCGGAGCCGACTTCGCGACGGCCGAGGACGCCGTGCAGGAGGCGCTGGTCCGGGCCCTCACGTCATGGCCGGCCGACCCGCCGGCCGATCCCAAGGGTTGGCTGATCACGGTTGCCTGGCGCAAGTTCCTGGATGCAGCCCGCGCCGATCAGTCACGGCATGCGCGGGAGGGTACAGCGGCGAGGTGGACCTTGCCGACGAGGCGATCCGCCTGGCTCGGCAGGTGCGGGCAATGTCCGACGACGAGGAGGTGTGCGGCCTGCTGGCGCTAATGCTGCTGCACCGGGCACGCCGCGCGGCGCGCTGCACTGAAGCAGGTGTGGATCGCGACGTCCCGCGGTACGGGGCGGTCGAGGCCCACCTACGCGAGCGGGCCGGCGAGCACGCGCACGCGGCGCGGCTGTACGCCGACGCCGCCCGAACCGCCCCGAACGTGGCGGAACGTGATCACCTCACCAGGCAGGCCGCGCGCCTGACCGACCTGCAGCGCGGCGGGCCGGCTTAGGATCCGACAGTGGCTGCAGGTGCGCACATCTCGGTGCGGCCGAGGCGGGACGCTGACCTCCCCGTCCTGTTGACCATGCTGCAGCGGACCCACGAGCGCGAGGGATACCCGGTTCGCGCGTCAGCGGTACGCGCCGATTGGCTCGCCGCGCCGCGTGAGCTCGCCGGGCTGGTCGCCGAGCACGACAGGCGGGTGATCGGCCACATCGCGCTACACCCGACGGCCGTCCCTGGGAACGATGCGGGAGAGGACGCAGCGGCCGTGCAGTGGCAGCACGCCACCGGTGTCGCCGTCGGTCGATTGGCTGTGCTCTCCCGATTCGTCACCGACCGGTCGGTGCCGGGAAACGGGACGACGCTGTTGGCACATGCGGTGCGGGCCGCGGCCGACATCGACAGGGTGCCCGTGCTCCTCGTCGATCCGGACAGTGCGGCTCGCGACTTCTACCTGCGGCGGGGTTGGCGTGAAGTCGGCGCCGCACGGCAGCAGTGGGGGCCACGCAGCGTCGACGCGGTCCTGATGATCGCCGGCGCCTAGGTACCGCTGCTCGTGGTGGCGTCGACGTCTTAGCCGAACCAGAACGTGCCGCAGCTCAACCCGGCGTACAGCACGGTGGTCCCGGCAGGGACCGTCACCGTCGCAGTGCAGGAATTGAACGTCGGGCGCCGACGCCGGCCGATCCGTCGGTGTCGACGTAGCTCATGAGGCGGCGAGAACGATCAGCAGGCCGGAGATCGCGAGCGTGCGGGCAGTGATCATCGCGACCGGGCGTCGCAGGCGGGAGCTTCGACTCACGGTGGTCCTCCAGCAGGACGCTCGATCAGAGGTCCTTGGCACGAGGTGCCGCCGTGGAGTGCTTCCATCCGGGGGGCAAACCAGCAACGCAGCGTGTTCTGTCCACTACGCCGATTTCACACAGATGATGCCCGCCCAATCGCGAGTCACCCCGGCCGCTAGACCAGCGTGCGGCGCAGCAATCCGTGCTCATCGAGGTCAGCCAGAAACTGATCTACGTCAACTTGCAATTGCGGACCGACGCGGCCCGCGCGCCGGGACAATTGAGCGGTGAGCTCTGCTCTGCTGGAACCAGCCAGCAATGTCTTCCATAGCTCCGCACCCATCCCGTTCAACCCGAAATAGACGGATCCAGCCAGGTCGAGAACAACGATTTCTCCACCGGTCTCGCGCCACGCAACATCAGGCCCGCCGACGACAAGTAACTCATTAGCCGGACTCATTTGTGATCCTCCATGACATCTAATTCTCGTGTTTGGCGTTTCGTGAGCCACAGTTGCTGCACGAGTGCTGCGGTATCAGCGGGTATTGGCCAGCGTGCCCAGATAGCACGCAAGGTGGGCGCATCGACGACGGTCTCGTCGGCACCGAGGCCGTCCCACGACTGGACGAATTCCCGGGTGGGGTTGCGCAGGAACACCTCGAGAAAGCTCGCCTTCGGACGCAGATCGGTGGCGGCGGCCGGAAGGGCGCCGCCGGCAATCATGCGGAGCAGGTCCGCTCGCGTGGATCCTGCGCGGACCGGTCCCACCCCTGACAGCGCGGCGAGAAACCCGGCGTCGAGCAGGGGGTTGACGACCCGGGTGTCGGACGCCACTGCGATCGTGTTCAGGCTGGCGCACGCCATCAGCAGTGCTCGTTGCCGGGCACGCCAGGCGATGCGTCGGTCCAGCGGTCGCGGCTCGTGGCGGTTGGTGCGTCGTTGCGCACGAAGCACCCTTCGCGCGGCCGATCGCTGCAGCCAGGGGTACTGGTTGCGTCCCTGGAGCTGCCGAACAACCGCGACCAGGCGATCCGGGGCGCGCGAGCGGATCCGGATCGACCGGCTGCGTGACCCGTGGCCGATGAGCATCTGGTCTCCGCCGACCCCGGTAAGCACCGAGCCACCGCGGGCCAGTTCGACGATGGGTAGGTGCAGGTGGACGTTGGGTGGCAGCAGGACCCCGTGTCGGGTCAGTACGCGTTGCGCCACGGGTCCGATCAGGTCGAGGTCGTCGTCGGCTCGTAGCACCTGCCACGCGAGGTCGGGCATCGTTGCGATGACCCGCTCCTGCCACGCTGACTCCTGGGCGCGCGGCGCCCCGCTGAATCGCCAGGTCACCGGTATCGGGGCGGGCAGGCCGGCGCCGCGGGCAACACGGGCGGCTACGGACAGCACAAACGAGGAGTCCATACCACCGGAGAAGCTGACGACACAGGGCGACCGCTGAAGCGCCGGCAGGACTGCTTCCTCCAGTGCAGCAAGCGGACTCAGAGGTGGGCCAGTCGGCGGCAGGGAGCGGCGGCTGTGCCGTCGGCGGTACAGCTGGCGATCTCGAGCGCTGTGGGCGTCAGGTCGCTTTGCTCATTCACGTGGACAAGACGGTGTCATATGCCTTGTGGTCTAGAACGATCCGCTGTCGCCGGCTCCGCCGGTCCCGTCGTCGAGCCCCACCGTGCCGCCCTGTGTCAATTCGGTGAGTGTGCCGAGCCGCACGATTCTTGGCACCTCGTAATCAGCTGTCTGAACGTGGCTCTTGTCGTCGTCACCCATGATGAGTTCGCCTTTTCCCTTGATGCTGTCGTGGAGGTTTCATTGCCGCGGTTAGGCGCGATGAAGTATTAGATAGTTCTCGTCCTTGTCTTCGACGTCACCGGAAAGCCAGGCATGGGCCCGAAAGGCTTCGGTAGACGGCGCGAAGCCAATGATCAGAGCGCGCTGCTGTCCCTTCGCGAGATGGAACTGCTGACGGACCAGCGAGCGTTCCAGACAGCTGGCGCCCTGACGCTGCAGGATGGTCTCCATGCTACTCTCCGTAACTGCGCGGTTGGGTGGACGGATCGGCCGGATCTGCTCCAATCCGCGTGCTTCCACCTGAGCGCGGACGGCAATGAGCGAATCGACGGTCCAATAGTCGCGCCCGGCCGAACCCCCCTTCCGGGCGTGGGCGAGCTCGGCGAGACCCCGGGGCAGGGTTCGAGCCAGTCGCGACCACCGCTGCGCATGAGCTCGAAGCAGCCCGATGGGACCGGAGGACGAAGCGGGCCACGATGTGTGCATGTGCGCGACGGACGGGACCACACGGTCCAGGAGGTGCCGGATCCGGGCCTGCGGGCCGCGAACCTCAAGCAGGCGTCCCAGGGCCATACCCGCCGGCGACGTGCCGTAGGCGTGCAAGCGCATCGCCGTCGGCGCAGTCGTCGGCAGGTCGAAACGGGCCAGCAGCGGACGAGCTTCCGGCACGGCGTCGAGGCCGAGCACCAACCCGGTTATCGCGTCGCATTCCCGCGCGGTGTCGATCGCTCGACGCCATACGACGTCGTCGAACGTCGTCGCTGCACGAGCCAGGTCGTGCATGGGTTTTCGAGTGTTGCCGGGCCGGCTCGCATGCAACCCGATGATGAGCGCGCTGCCTGCGGCGTCGGGTACCTGTAGGTCCGTTCCCTGAAGCACCATGGTTGTTCGATCTCTCCACAGCCGGGACCAGAGAACCGGCGGGTCACCCACCCAGGCCAACGACCGGTGCAGGTCGATCGCCAGCCGCGCGCTGCCAGGGAAGTACCACGTCACCTCTCGTTCGTTCTGCTCGGACGGCCTGACCCCGGGGCGGCCCGGGGTGAAGTCACCGCGGGCCAAGGCGGCCTGGGCGTCGGCGAACCGGTCCGGCGCGACGAGCAGGTCGACGTCGCAGTAGTTGCGGGCGTCCGGCGCCTCGGCGTACAAGCGCGCGGCAGTGAGCGGACCCTTGATCAGCAGTACCTCGATGCCGGCAGCCTGCAGCAGCGTGGTCGTGGCGACGGCCGCGTCATCCAGTGCCAGCGCTCGGGCGGCCGTGATCCACGACGCGATGGTGGCGGTCATGCAGACACCACGGCATGGTCGAGAAGCGTCCTGGTTACAGTGTCGGTCGTCTGATCGAACAGCTGCCAATCCGCCGGACGCACGAGATCCCACGCGGGTAGAGCTGCGAGGTCGAGCAGCACGCCCGGGTCGGTGGCCAGGCCTCGTCGACCGCGCCATGTAGCAAGCCTGGACAGGACAACAGTCGGTGGACACGGTTGCATCGACACCTCCGGTCCCCAATGAAGGAAGATCCATCCCCCCAGCGGCAGCTGAGCTGGCGCGCTCGGTAGCGGCAACCGGAATCGGGTGCCCAGTCGTGCCGACGTGGCCGCCAGGTGACTGCCGGGGACATGGCTTCGCAGATCGATGCATCGAGGACCGGCAAACGCATCGACTCCATCGGTGATGACGATGTCGTCCGAGAGGACCGTGAACCCCGCCTGGGTCAGGCCGGCCATCATCGTGCTCTTACCGGCGGTACGCGGACCGATGACGCCGAAGGCCTGCCCGCCCACTGCGAACGATGCGGCATGGAAGGACTCACGACCTGCCCATCGATTGAAGGCGATTGCGGCAGAGGCCAAGTAGGGATGCGCGAGCAGGTCCGGATCGAGTGGTGGTCCGACGAGGTGAGCCGTACCGGCGCTGCGCTCAAAGACCCACTGGTGCTGTGCGCCTGCCGGCTCGACCGAACGGTCAGCGTCGAGGCGATGTAGTGGCTCGGGGGGACCGGCGCGCCTGGAGACCCGCACTGCGACGGAGCCCGGCCCGACTGCAGCGGCGTCCAACTCGGCTACTTCGTCCAGCCCGTACACGTCAATGCCGTAGACAAAGCGTCCAGTCCTTGGGTTAGCCGCACTCACGTGGACGGCTTGGACGCACGCGTCGAAGATGGCTGCTGCAGATGCATGTGGCTGGCATCCTGTGCGACCCGAGGTGCCGCCGTGGGGAGAACCCCATCGGGGGAGTGTTCAGCAGAACCTGCGGGGGCTGAAGGTCCCACTGTAACTCACGCCGGCAACACGCGGTGGTGCAGCAGTGAGGGGTTCCCGCAGTACCCCGAACGAGCGGCACTCCCACGCGGGCGGCCGGCGCGGTCGTCTTGGACCAGCGCCACCGACCCGGCCGCCGCGCGGGGGAGTGCCGGCGTCACACTCGGATGACTGTGGGTCCTCCGGCTTCTTCGATGGCGTCGAAGTCGTCGTCCTGAGTGATGATGTCCATCCCGTTGGCCGTGGCAACGGCTGCGATCCATAGATCGTTTACCTTGGCGCGGCGACCTTGTTCCGCCAGTCGCACTCGCATCTCGGCCCACCGGCGAGCGGCCTCCGCGGTGATCGGCAGGGGTTCGACGGCCGAGGCAGACTCGAGCGTCGACAGGCGACGAGCCCGGGTGGGGGTGTCGGAAGCGGCAAGTACGCCGGCATGCAGTTCGCCTATGGTCACCACGCTGATCGCGGTCTGCTCGGGCAGCGCGTCACCGTTCAGGCGGCGTCCTGATTCGTGGGCGATGAGGACGCTCGTGTCGAGCAGGCCTGGACGCGTGCTCACAGCGCGTCGAGGCCGTCCGTGGTGTCACCGGCGAGTAGTTCCAGATCGCGAGACAGCCCGGAGTCGGCCTGATGGTGCAGGACGAGGTCGACGAGCTCAGCCTTGGTGAAGAACTGCGGACGCGTCGAACGCGCCGGCCCGATCTCGGCTACCGGCGTGCCGTTCACGGTGATTGTGACCCTGGTGCCACCGGAGACCTGACGCAGGACTTCGGCCGTGTGGTTCCGGAGATCGCGCGACGCAACCGTTGTCATGTGCGCAATCGTAGCACTTCCGCCACACTATAGGCAGCCGTGCAAAAGTGTCAGACCCACCTGACACGCTGCGCGCCATGAGGACACCAGCGATGGGTCCACTCCGGCCGTGTCGGGCTGGGCGTGCCGGATCTGCGTTCCGGACCTTGTCGATGAGTTCGCTGCGTCCGACGACCCTCGCTGCATCGAAACGGTCATCCGATGCGGGTGGCAGGTGGTCACGGTGGGCGGTGACGCACCGTGCACCTGCTGCGGCAGCGACTCCGACAGCAACGACGGCCCGGCGTTCGCGTACACGGTCGGGCTGGGCCACCGCGCCGGCCATCCGGAACTAGCGATGACCGGGTTACCGGTCGCAGTCATGCACCACGCGTTGAATTCCCTGGCAGACCGGGCGGTGCGGTCCGGGTTGCGTATCCGTCAATATTCGGATCGGCACTATTCGGCGCGCAGACCGCCCGGTCTGGTATCACCGGTGATACAGTGAGGGCTATGGAATCGGTCACCGTCCGCGAGTTGCGCAACCACGGGGGAGAGGTCCTCGACCGGGTGGCGCGCGGCGAGGCGCTCGTCGTCACGCGCGATGGAGCTGAGGTTGCCGAGCTGCGGCCTCGCACCCGCCGGAGCCCGTCGGCATCAGACCTCATCGCGCGACGTCGCCACCTTCCGGTTGTCGATCCCGATGCGCTCCGCAGGGACATGGATACGGTGCTGGATGCCGAACTGTGACCGAGGCCGAAGACCGAGGGATGTTGGACACCTCGACGGTGATCCTGCTCGGCCGGCTCACCGATCCCTCGACCTTGCCGACCGATTCCGTCATCAGCGCCATCACTTTGGCTGAGTTGTCCGTCGGTCCGCACGTTGCACACACTGCGAAGGAGCGTGCTGCACGCCAGGCGCATCTGCAGCAGGCCGAGTCCGACTTCGACGCGATCCCGTTCGGACCCGAGGCGGCCCGCGCGTTCGGTCGCGTGGCGGCGTCACTGCGATCCGCCGGCCGCAAACCTGGTGCTCGGGCCTACGACGCGCTCATCGCAGCGTCAGCTCTGGCCGAGAACATTCCGATCCACACCTGCAATCCTGACGACTTTCAGGGGATCGAGGGTCTCGAGGTTCGCGCCGTGCCTCACCCGGATCGATAGCTGCTTTAATTGACATAATGTGCATTATCGGCACAACAAACTTAGCGAAGTGCGCGACCAACTTCGGTCTCAGCCGACGCCACTACAGCACCCGTTTGAGACGATAAGGGCGTGGCCGCGAACGAGGCGCGTGACGGGATCGCGCTCACGCATCTCGACGAGCCGCTGCACGATGACACCGACGTCACCAAGCGCGAGCTGCTGGACTACCTCGACGCTATGTCCGACCGGCTCGTCCCGGTGCTCGCCGACCGTCCGCTGTCCGTGATCCGCGTGCGTCCCGGGTCGGCGTCTTTCATGCAAAAGAACCTGCCGACATATGCGCCGGACTGGATCCGTAGATCGTCGAGCTGGGCGCAGCGCTCGAAGCGGACCGTGACCTATCCGGTCTGCGACGACCGCCGCACGCTGCTCTGGCTGGCCAATCAACGGGCGGTTGAATTTCACCCGACGTTGTTCCGGTTGGCCGATGACACCCGACCCACCCACCTCGTGCTGGACATCGACCCGCCGCTCGACTCCGACTTCGGGGTTGTCGTGGCGGCTGCGCAGCTCGTCCGGCAGGCCTTGGCAGACGTCGGGCTCGATGGTGCGGTGAAGACGAGTGGGGCGAAAGGCGTGCACGTCTTCGTCCCGCTGGCGTCGGCGGGCGCCAATGAGGCTGCTGCCGCGTCTCGGGCGATTGCGGTTCGGGCCGAACGGCTCGATCCAGACCTCGCTACTACCGCCTTCGTCCGTGACGAACGCGAGGGCAAGGTCTTCCTCGATTCGACGCGAGCCGGTGGCGCCACCGTCGCGGCCGCCTACAGTCCACGAATACGTCCGGGCCTGCCCGTGTCGTTTCCGGTGGCCTGGGTCGATCTCGCCGAGGTCGATCCGTTGGCGTTCACCATCCGTACGGTGCCGGACCTGCTCGGCGACAGCGACCCGTGGGTCACCCTGCTGCCGGCCCCCCAGGAGCTGCCGCAGGCGCTGCTGGACGAGGGCCAAGCGATCCCGGTGGCCCGAGTGCAGGCCATGCACGCCGGCAAGCGTCGAAAGCGTGCGCAGCGTTCCGACGGGCCGCCACCCGACTGACTCGCCGCAGCGAGCAGCGCTACTCCCCCAGCGGGACGGTCCACACCAGCCGGGTACCGGACCCGGGGGCGTCGGCGAGCTCGAACGCGCCGCCGTGTTGTTCTGCACGCTGGCGCATGTTGGCCAGCCCGCTGCGCCGGTCGGTGTCGCCGAGGCCGCGACCGTTGTCGCTGATCTCGATCTGCACCTGATCACGTCCGACGGCGATCTTGACGTCCGCGCGCGTGGCCTGCGCGTGCCGCGCGATGTTGGTGATGCCCTCGCGCAGCACGGCCTCGCAATCGGTGATCAGGTCATCGTCCAGACCGAAGTCGAGCGGGCCCTCGGACAGCAGCGCGGGTCGGTAGCCGAGGACGGGTTCCAACTCGTCGATGAGTGCGTCGGCGAGGGCGCGCAGCGACCTGTCGGCGCCGAGGATGGGGGTGGTGAGCCGAAAGATCGTCGAACGGATCTGGGCGATGGCCGCGTCGATGTCCGTGACCGCGTTGAACAGGCGGTCTGCCGTCTCGCCGCCGGCGAGCGAGCTCACGTGTTGCACGGTCAACCCGATCGCGTAGAGCCGCTGGATCACGTGGTCGTGCAGGTCCCGAGCGATACGGTCGCGTTCGAGGATCAGCGCGACCTGCTCGCGCCGGCTCTGGGACTCGGCCAGCTCGAGCGCGAGCGCCACCGTTCCGGCGAACAGGGTGGCCATGCCCAGTTCGGCCTCGCTGAACGTGTTGCGTCCGAGACGGCCGAAGCACATGACGCCACGCAAGCCGGTGCTTCCGAACATGGGCACGAGTAGCGACGCACCGACGGCGAGATGATCCTGTGGGGTGGCCACAGCCACGTCGTCGATGCGCACCGCTCGACCCTCGGCGAGGACGCGCCCGAGGTGACCGTCCTCGGTGTCGGGCAGCTGCTGCCCCGCCGTTATCTCTGTCGCGCCGGCCGCCGCGTCGACCCGGAACAGTCCCGGGAGTGCACCGGGACTCAGCAGCAGGACGTTGTCTGCGCTGGCGATCTCCGCGGCCCGCTCGGCGATCATGGCCGGCGGGTCGGGATGGTGTTCGGCCGTCAGCGCACGCGCGATGTCGGTGCCGCCCGACAGCCACTTCTCGCGTCGCCGGTTAGCGTCGGCAGTGCGCGCCCGCTCGACGATGGCGCCCGCGTTCGCTGCCGCTGCGTGCACCACCGAGTCGGCCTCCGCCAGATCAGCGTCGGGGGAGATTCCACCCATGTCGACGACACCGGCCGTCCGCCCACGCAGCAGCAACGGCACGGTCAGCCGGGTCACCGGCCCGCCGTCCGGCGGCGCAGGCGCGGCGTCTTCGAGCAGGTCAGCGGCGCTCTGCGGCCCATCGATCTCGGTGCGAGCCGCGGCGTCGTCGCCGGCGGTGACGAGCAGTTCGGGCGGTCCATCGCTCGCCCAGACAACGATGGCCACCCACTGGCACGCAACGGTGCCGTGCAGATCGCGGGCGACGTCGGTGAGTAGCTCGGGCAGCGGGCGGTCCGCGCCGGCCTGCGGCGAATCGTTGAGAGCACGGCGCATGGCGGCTTCGGCTGACGGCTTGTCGTCGAACACGCTGCTCACAGACTCATCCCCCGGGGATCCAGGATGGACTTGGGCTAACAGACTGTAGCGGATATGAACCGGACGACGGCCCGTCATGCAGTCATTGACACAGCATCGAACTGAGCCAGCACAGCTCCGGCTGCTCGGTGACCGGAGACCAGCGCACCTTGCTGTGAGGCCGTGTCGCGATGATCACCGGCGACGTACAACCCGTCGGCCAGGCGTACGGGTTTACGCAGCGGTGTGCCGGGCGGCATCGCCGGGAGCGCGTGTGGGATCGCGTAGGTGCCGACGTGCTCCCACTCCCCCGGGTCGACGCCGTACAGCAGGCCGGCCTGGGTGCGCACCCGCGCCGCCATTTCCCCTGACGAGTCCGTACCGACAACGCTGGATGCAATGAGTGCGTGGCCGGGCGCGTACGCCGGCGCGACGTCGGTCAGCACCGCGGTGTTCGCGACCGGACCGCGCCGATCGCCGTCGAGGTGCAACAGGCGGCGCTGCGCAGGAGACACAGGTGCGCGGTGGTAGAAGGTCGTCAACGCGTTCATCGCCGGTTCGGGCAGTCCGGTCAGGGCCGCGGCGGTGACCGGGTCGGCTGCGACGACCACGGCCCGCGCCATGAACTCACCTGCAGCCGTGCGAACGACGCCCGGGGCGACGGAGGTCACCGGCGTCGACAACCGCACCGTGCCCGGGGGCAGCGCGCCGGCCAACTGGTCGGGGATCGCCTGCATCCCCGCGGCCGGCACCCCCGGCGAGCCGCGTACGAATGAGCGGACGATCAGCTCCGCGAAACGACGCGACGTCCGCAACTCGTCCTCGCCCAACACTCCGGACAGGAACGGCCGCAGGATGGATTCGGTCAGCGGCCCGTCGAGCCCGCGCCGTCGCAGCTCCTCCGCGAGGCTGCGGTCGGGGCTGCGCTTGATCCGCGATGCCGGCCCGAAGCCCACGGTGGCTGCCCAGCGCACGAAGCTGGCCTTGGCCCGCAGCGAGCCGACCGGCAGGCGCAGGTCGGCGGGCAGATCACGCGGCGAGCGGCGCGGGTCAGCCACCACGAAGCGACCGTCGCCGTGGCCGACCATTGCGCCGGCTTGGAACGTCCGCAGGTCGAGGGCCGCGAGGTCAAGGTCAGCCCGGGCGCGCGGGTAGAACGGGTTCAGCAGCTGGAAGCCGCGGTCGAGCAGCATTCCGTTGACGGTGTCGGTGCGCACCCGTCCGCCCACTGCGTCGGAGGCCTCGAGCACGAGCACCGACAGGCCCGCGCGGTGCAGCCGACGAGCAGCGTTCAGACCTGCCAGTCCGGCCCCGACCACGACCACATCGCACGCCTGCGTCACCGAATCGACGGTAGCGAAAGGGAGTGCCACGTTCGCGAGCCGTGCCGGAGCTCAGCGCTGCCCTTCATACCGGAACGGTGCCGTCTGACTGGATGGAGCTGCGCTGAAGCCGCCGAATCAGTGCCGGCGCGCCGAGATAATTGTTGATGTTGGATGCTTCCTGGAGGTGAGCCGCGGCCGACGTGGGGTCGATGTGGGACAGCAGCTCGACGACGTCGAGCAGGCCGTGGGCCAAGTGGTAGGGCACCAGCGTCGACATAGCCGATGGCGGCGTGCGTGATGCGCTCGGTGACGCCGTCGACCCACACCGTTGCGGGGCTTGCCACGGTCTGCACGCGCGCCGCCGTGTTCACCACGACAAGGTCCAGCCCGGCACGCACCGCGCGCTCGGCGTCGCCCTCGACGGCTACCGGCGTGCCCAAGATGGCCCTCACCGCGTCGCCGATGAATTCCTCGACCACTCCGCCGTACCGCTCGATGATCGTCCGCGCCCGCTCGAAATACTGCGACAGCAGCTCCCGGACGTCCTCGGCGTCACGGGCCTCCGACAGCGGCGTGAACCCCACGAGGTCGACGAAGAGCACCGAACACACCCGACGCTCGGTCTGCGTCGGCGCCGGCGACACCGGTGCGGGAGCGGTGACGGCATGGGGAGTGCCGCACTCACCGCAGAAACGCTGCATGGCGGACAGCGCGGCTCCGCACGCTTTGCAGGCTCGGGCCAAGGACGTGCCGCACTCGTGGCAGAGCTTGCTCGCTGCGGATTCTCGGCGCCGCAAGAGGTGCAGGTCAGCACCGGGGAATCATGACACGACTTTCCGGCTACGCCACGCCGATCAGGATGCGCGGGTGTTGGGCCGGGCGCAGCCATCGCAGCACAGCGATCAGCCGGGCCTTCGGGATCGACACACACCCCTGCGTCGGGTCGCTGTCGGTGACGTGCAGGAAGAACGCGCTGCCTGCGCCAGCACGGATGCCACCCGGCGCGTTCGCGGTGTTGTAGTCGATGACCACGGCGTAGTCGTAGTACGGCGTCTCGTAGTACAGGTGCTCGTTCGGGTCGCCGCGCGTGAAGCTGCACGCCGACGCGCACCGCTGCCGGGTGTTGTACAGCGGCGACGACGGCTCGCTGATCCACCAGTCGGCCGGGGTGGTGTGCACAAACGGCAGCCGGGTGCCGGGGTTCGCGTCGTGCCCGAACGCCTGGGTCAGTGTGAAGCTACCGGCCGGGGTGCGCGTCGAGCCCTCGCTGGCTTTGCCGATGCCGCCCGAGCCGACGTGCGCGGTGATCGCCGGGCCCTCCTTGCGCCAGCCGCCGGGCACCTTCGTCCAGGCCTGCAGCTGGGCTGTGGTGCTGGCGTGCGAGGACGCCACCACGGTGATCACCTGCCCGGAGTTGCCGGTGCCCACGGCCAGCGGCAGTGCACGTCCGCTGCGGGGCTGCGGGCTCGGTGCCTGGGACGTCGTCGGGCTCGTCGGGGTAGGTGCGACCGCGGTCGACGGAAGGGACGCGACCGGTCTGGACGGCCGGCGGCTTGCCACCGTCGCGCCGCCCCCGCTCGAACACGCGCCGAGCGTGAGGGCCAGGGCCGCAAGGACGACACGGGACCGGTGCACGGCCTCCAGGGTGGCACGATGTCCCGGTGACCTCGGGCGGCGGGCAGGACTGGTACACGGACGCCGAGCCGATCGACAGCGTTGCGCTGTGGTTGCTGCGGCTGGGCATCGACCGGCGCGGTCAGCTGACGGCCGGGCCACCCTGGGATCTGGCGGTCCGCGCCGGCGTCCTGATCGATCTGCGGCTCACCGGGCGCATCGACGACAGCGACAACACCACCTACATCGACGAGGGTGCGCCCGACGGCGAGTACGAGGACGTCGTGTGCGACCAGTTGCTACACGGCGGGTTCGACAGCGAGACGTCCTGGATCGACCGCGGACGCGTGCGCGCTCGCGACGTCGCCCAACGCCTCGTCGACGCCGGTGAGTGGCGGGTGAAAGCGGCGCCGCTGCGGCCGGGTGGTCGGGTGTTCCGTGCCCAGCAGGACCGCTACCCCGCGTTGCGCGAGCACCTGGACGCGATCGCCCAGGATGCCAGGCCGGCCCGCTCGCACCACGAGTTCGCCACTCTCGTCCTCGCCGACCAGCTGTTCGCCCTCGGCGGCGGGCACGGCGCGCTGGAACTGCGGTGGGACGAGTGCGGACCGTACGAACCGCTCGTCCAGCACGCCAGCATCCGCATCCGCACCCGCGCCGCCATGGCCCAGCTCGGTGCGAGTGGTGGCGGCGGCTGACCGCTTCTTTAGGGTGATCGAGTGTCCGCCTCGATCGTCGTCAAGAACGCCGGTGCCGCGTTCGGGGCCCGGGTGCTGTTCGACGGTCTCGACCTCGTCGTCGCTGCGGGTTCGGTGATCGGTCTCGTCGGCGTCAACGGGGCCGGTAAGTCGACGCTGCTGCGGATGCTCAGCGGGTTGGTCGAGCCGGACACCGGCACCGTCACCCTGGTGCCCGCCACCGCGACGGTCGGCTACCTGGCGCAGGAGACCGAGCGCCGCGCCGGCGAGACCGTCGGCGACTTCCTGGCGCGTCGCACCGGGGTGGCCGATGCCAACGCCGAGTTGGAGAGCGCATCGGCTGCGCTCGCCGACGGCGCACCCGGTGCCGACGACGTCTATGCCGACGCACTCGACCGGTGGCTCGCGCTGGGCGCGGCCGACCTCGACGAGCGCATCGAGCCCGAGCTCGTGCGTATTGGCCTGGACGTCGGCCCCGGGGCGCTGATGACCTCGCTGTCCGGCGGACAGGCGGCGCGCGCCGGGTTGGCGTCGTTGCTACTCGCCCGCTTCGACGTCTTCGCCCTCGACGAGCCGACGAACGACCTGGACCTCGATGGGCTCGCCCTGCTGGAGGACTTCGTCACCGCGCAGCGGGCCGGCGTCGTGGTAGTCAGCCACGACCGCGAGTTCCTCGCCCGGACGGTCACCGGCATCGTCGAGCTGGACCTCGCGCAGCGTCGGATCGCGCACTTCGACGGGGGGTATCAGGCCTATCTCGACGAACGCGCCACCGCGCGTCGGAGCGCCCGCGAGGCCTATGAGGAGTACTCGGGACGGCTCTCCGACCTCGGCGACCGGGCGCAGATGCAGCGCAACTGGCTGGAGCACGGCGTGCGCAACGCGCGTCGCAAAGCCGGCTCGGACCCCGACAAGCTGACCCGCAAGTTCCGGCAGGAGAACACCGAGAAACAGGCCGCCAAGGCGCGCCAGACGGAGCGGGCGATCGAGCGCCTGGAGGTGGTGGAGGAACCGCGCAAGGAATGGCAGCTGCAGCTCGAGATTGCGGCCGCCCCACGCGCGGGCGCGGTGGTCGCTGTGCTCGATCACGCGGTGGTCGAGCGCGGCAGCTTCGTGCTCGGGCCCGTCGACCTGCAGGTCGATTGGGGTGACCGGATGATGATCACCGGGCCCAACGGCAGCGGCAAGACGACACTGCTGAACGCCCTGCTCGGGCAGGTCGAACTGTCGGCCGGGCGGTCGTCGCTGGGGCCGGGCGTCCTGGTCGGCGGCGTCGATCAGGCCCGGTTGCTGCTCGGCTCGGACGAGACGTTGCCGCGGGCGTTCGGCCGGCTGCTGCCCGACTGGCCCGACGCCGAGGTCCGCACGCTGCTGGCCAAGTTCGGGCTGCGCGCCGACCACATCGCACGCACCGCAGAGACCCTCTCCCCCGGTGAACGCACCCGCGCAGCGCTCGCGCTGCTGCAAGCGCGCGGAGTCAACCTGCTCGTGCTCGACGAGCCCACCAACCACCTCGACCTGCCGGCCATCGAGCAGCTCGAGCAGGCGCTGGCGACGTATCCGGGCACGATGCTGCTCGTCAGTCACGACCGTCGTTTGCTCGACGCCGTGCGCGTCAACCGGCGGCTGTCCGTCGACGCCGGCACCGTCCGCGAGCTCTGACAGCGTTCAGACGACACCGATGAGGATCCGCGGGTGGGCGGCAGGCGTCAGCCACCTCAGCAACGGCACCAATCGGCTCTGCGGAACGGCGACGCAGCCGGCGGTCGGCTTGCCGTCCGTGACATGCAGGAAAAATGCGCTGCCCTTGCCGGCGTGTACGCCTCCGGGAGCATTGCGGGTGTTGTAGTCGATGACCACTGCGTAGTTGTAGTAAGGCGTCTCGTAGTACAGCCGCTCGTTGACGCCGTCGTTGTAGCCGCAAGACCCGCACCGTTGGCGGGTGTTGTAGAGCCGGCCACCGTCGCTGATCCAGTAGTCGGACGGCGTCGTCTTGACGTACGGCAGCGCGGTGCCAGGGTCGCTCATCCGGCCGAAGGCCTGCGTCAGCGTGAACGTGCCCGCGGGCGTGCGCGACGTCATCTCACTCGCCGTGCCGATGCCCTGCGCGCCGACGTGCGCGGTGATCGACGTGCCGTACTTCTGCCAGCCGCCGGCGACCTTCCTCCAGGCCTGCAGGGTGGCGACGGTGCTGCCGTGCGAGCGAGCGGTGACCGTGATGACGCGCGTCGCGCTGCCGGTGGAGTACCGCAGCGGTAGCCGCTGCCCGGTCGCCTTGGGCGCGGCACGCGCGACCGGGGCCGCGTGGCGCGGGGTGACCTGGGCGCCCGGACGGGTCGTCGGCCGGGACGTCTGCGGGTCTACTACCAAGGGACGGGCCGTCGTGACCGGGTGGGTCGCGGGGTGCGTGGTCGTCACGACGGCGGACGGGACGGCCGAAGTGACGGCAGCACGTGCGGCCGTCGATGCCGGCGTCGGCGACGCCGCGGCAGGGCGTGCGGTCACCACCGGCCGTTGGGTCGAGGACGGCGGACTGACAGGTACGTAGGCGGGCCGCGAGGTCGGCGCCGCACTGCTCGTCGTGCGGGCTGCCGCGTCCGGCGTGCTGTCCGCGTGGCTCATGCCGAACACGACGACGGCACACCCACCGACGGCGAGGGACGCCGTGAGCGCAGCGACGACCCGGCCGACGGACATGGGGCGAGTGTGCCAGTTGTGGCTGGTGTGAACCAATCCGCCGCGCGGAGACCCCGTCGATCCTGCTCAGGTTCGCCTGTCACGCTACGTGCATGACCGATTCCCACGATGTGCTCGAGGTCGCCCTCATCGAGATCAACCCCGGTGCCGAAGAGGACTTCGAGACCGCCTATCGCGGCGTGCGTGAGGTGCTCACCTCGACGCCGGGTTGTCGCTCCGTCCGGATGACGCGCGGCGTCGAATCGCCGTCGCGCTTCACCCTGCTCGTCGAGTGGGAATCGGTCGAGGCGCACGAGCAGAATTTTCGTGGCTCCGATCGGTTCGCCCAGTGGCGCGGCGCCATCGGGCCGCACTTCGCGCAGCCGCCGGTCGTCGAGCACTTCCGCGACGTCCGGTGATCACCGTAGAACGCGAGGTCGTCATCGAGCGCCCCCTGGCGCACGTCTTCGCCTACCTGTCGGACTTCACCCACACCGAGCAGTGGGACCCGGGCACCGTCACCACCGTGCGCACCGACGGTGACGGTCCGTTGGTCGTGGGCGCAACGTTCCACAACACGTCGGAGTACCGCGGCCGGCGTACCGAACTCGACTACCGCGTCGTCCGGCTCGACCCGGACGAGCACCTGACCTTTACCGGCGTGAACAAGACCGTCGAGGCCACGGACGACCTGACGTTCCGCAGCGAACCGGGCGAGGACGGCGAGCACACCGTGATCACCTACCGCGCGCATTTCCGGTTCAAGGGCGTCTTCCGGTTGGCGGAACCCCTTCTACGTAAGGGTTTCCAGCCGATCGCCGACGACACCGTCATCCAGCTCAAGCGCACGCTCGAGTCGCTGATCTGATCGCCTACTCGGGCGCTACGGCCTCGACCAGGTTGCCGTCCGGATCACGCACGATGGCGTTGAACTCGCCGCGTCGGTAGAGCGGCCAGCGCCGGGGGCCCGAATGTTCGCTGCCTCCCGCAGCCAGCGCAGCGTCGTGAAAGGCCTCGACTGCAGCGCTCGTCGCGGCGCGTAGGCCGACGTGCACGCCCTGCGTCGGCGTCGGCGAGGTCACCACCCAGATCAGTGCTCGCCCACCGGGTTCGCCCCAACCGGCAGCCTCGATCTGCGCGTCGTCCTCCTCCTCGTCGACGAGTTCGTCGAGCCGGACGAACCCGAGCGCGCCGAGCGCGGCCTCGTAGAACGTGAGGCTGCGGTCGAGATCGGACGCGGCGATGGTGACGTGGTCGAGCACGGCGGTCTCAGACCGGCTCAGACCGGCTCAGACCGGCCATGACTCCTGGCGCCACGCAGCGTCCCAGAACATCCACTCGTAGCGGGCAACGGTGCGGAAATGCTCGCGGGTGCGCCACGCTTCGCCGCCGGCCAACCCGACGCCGACGCGGTCGGCGAGCTCGAGCGCCTCCTCGACGGCGACGGCGAATTCGTCCCCGCCGTAGGTGTCGATCCAGAGCTGGTACCGCTTCTCGGACGAGCCCTCTTTGATCAATTCGGCACCGACGCGCTGGTAGATCCAGTAGCAGGGCAGCACCGTGGCCAAGCCCTCGGCGAATGTGCCGCCGTGGGTGACCGCC
Source organism: uncultured Jatrophihabitans sp. (assembly GCF_964244045.1). Taxonomy (NCBI): domain Bacteria; kingdom Bacillati; phylum Actinomycetota; class Actinomycetes; order Jatrophihabitantales; family Jatrophihabitantaceae; genus Jatrophihabitans; species uncultured Jatrophihabitans sp. The sequence goes on from NZ_CAXTHK010000006.1 coordinate 116,887, forward strand.
AGCAGGTAGGACGTGTAGGCCCGGGTGGTTGGTGAGATCGTGACGCCGGCGAGCTGCTCGCCGCTGATGTCGAGGGCCGGCAGCAGCGAGGAATGCAGCAACAATTCGACATCGGCGGTGTCGGCCGAGTGGCTGGCGAGCATGGCCGTGTCGGCGTGCGAGACCGCCTTGCTGGCGAGGATCGACAGCGCCCGGGCGTAGTCACGCAGGTAGGCGGCGTCCTGAGCGATGTAGTAGGTGAATCGTTCGGACTCGAGCGTGCCGGTCGTCAGGCCGTCGAGGAACGGGTGCGTCAGGATCGCGTCGTAGATGTCACTGGCGCCGTCCCACAACCAGTCCTTCCACGTGTCGGCCACGCCGCTCCTCTGTATTGCTCACTCGCGTCACGCGGCTGCGCGGTCGTCGATGGGATGAGAGTGAATACTGACACGGTGCATCCGGGCCAGCCAGTTACGGCGCTCACGATTGCTGGTTCGGATTCCGGTGGGGGCGCCGGAGCGCAGGCCGATCTGAAGACGTTCCTGGCCTGCCGGGTGCACGGCATGTCGGCGATCACCGCGGTCACCGTGCAGAACTCCCTCGGCGTCTCGGGGTTCTACGAACTCCCGCCGCAGGCTGTGGCCGACCAGATCGAGTCGGTGACGACTGACATCGGCGTCGACGCCGCGAAGACCGGCATGCTGGCGTCGGCCGCGATCATGACGGCGGTGGCCGAGGTCGTCACCCGCCTGCACATCACCCCGTTCGTCGTCGATCCGGTGGCTGCTTCGCAGCACGGTGATCCGCTGTTGCGTCCCGATGCGTTCGAGGTGTTGCGCGATGTGATCGTGCCGCTGGCCAGCCTGATCACGCCGAACCTCGGTGAGGTCAAGCTGCTCACCGGCGTCGACGTCCGCACCCGCGATGACATGAAAGACGCCGCCCACGCCCTGCTCGCGCTTGGGCCACAGGCGGTGCTGGTCAAGGGTGGCCACCTGCCCGACGGCGACGCGATCGACCTGCTCTACGACGGCACGACATGGACGGAGTTCACCGCGGCGCGGCACACCACCGCGCACACCCACGGGTCGGGTGACTCGCTGGCTTCGTCGATCACTGCGGCTCTGGCGCGCGGCTTGTCGCTGGTGGACGCGGTGCGCGAGGGCAAGGCGTTCGTCACCGGCGCGGTCGCCGGGTCATTCCCGCTCGGCGCCGGCCTCGGGCCCGTCGGCCATTTCTGGCGGATCAAGGACTGGCCGGACTGATCGGCTTGTCCGCCGAGATGGTCGTGATCTCCCTACGAATCACGACCATCTCAGCCGACAAGCCGCTCATGGACTGATCGCGCGCAGGCGGGCGGCGAAAGCGGACGCGGCGGCGCCGGGGTCCTCGGCGTCGGTGATGGCTCGGACCACGACGGCTCGTCGCGCGCCGCGGGCGATGACCTCGTCGAGGCGCTCGAGCGACTCGATCCCGCCGATCGCGAACCACGGCCGCTCGTCCTGGTGAGCGGCGGCGTGCCCAAGCAGTTCGACTCCTGCAGCCGGGCGACCCGGTTTCGTCGGCGTCGTCCAGGTCGGGCCGCAGCAGTAGTAGGCGACGTCGTTCTCGGTGCGGGCGGCGTCAGCCTGGCCCGGTGAGTGCGTCGAGCGGCCGAGCAGGACGCCCTCCCCCACAATGTCGCGGGCGACGGGCACGGGCAGGTCGTCCTGGCCGAGATGCAGGATCGGCGCGCCGACCGCGCGAGCGACATCGGCGCGGTCGTTGACCGCCCACAGCGCGTCGTGACGTTCGGCGGCCGCCGCGAACGTCTCGAGCAAGCGCATCTCCGCGCGCGCCTCAAGACCCTTCTCGCGCAGCTGCACCACGTCGACCCCGTTGGCCAGGACGACATCGAGGAAGTCGGCGAGGTCACCAGTGCGTGACCGCGAGTCGGTGCAGAGGTACAGGCGGGCGTGCTCGAGCGTTGACACGCCGCCCAGCGTAGGGTTGGCGTCGCAACGGGAGCTCGCCGCGGGGCGGGCTGAGAGGGCCAGCAGGCCGACCGTCGAACCTGATCCGGGTAATGCCGGCGCGAGGGAGCATATGTCTGAGCACGTACCAGTGGACGTTCTGATCGTGGGCGCAGGCGCCATCGGTGCCGCGAGCGCATGGCGGTGCGCGCAACGCGGCCTGACCGTCACGCTCGTCGATCCCGAACCGGGTCGCGGCGCGTGGCACACCGCGGCGGGGATGCTTGCCCCGATCACCGAACTGCACTACACCGAGACGCCGCTGCTGACGCTGAACCTCGACTCCTTGGCGCGGTATGCGTCGTTCGCGGCCGAGGTCAGCGAGGAGTCCGGGCTGCCGACCGGTTACCGCGAGACGGGAACGGTGGCGGTTGCCTGGGATGGCGCGGATCTCGCCGCCCTGCGCGACCTGCACGCCTTCGCGCAGCGGCTCGGCGCGCGCGCCGAGTTGATCACCGGCCGTGAGTTGCGGACCCTCGAACCGGCGGTGGCGCCGGGGCTGCCGGGCGCGCTGTTCGCACCGGGCGATCACCAGGTCGATCCCCGCCTGTTGCATGCGGCGCTGCTCGAGGCCGGGCGGCGTCGAGGCGTGCAGACGGTGCTGTCCAACGCGTCGATCGTCACCGACGGTGCGCGGGTCACCGGCGCGCGACTGTCCGACGGCACGGTCTGCTCGGCCGGGACGGTCGTGCTCGCCGCCGGCTGCTGGTCGGCATCGATCGACGGCCTGCCGTACGGCACCGCACCGCCGATCCGGCCGGTGAAGGGTCAGACGCTGCGACTACGCCTGCCCGGCCCGCCGCTGCTGGAACACGTCGTGCGCGGGGCCGTGAAGGGCACGCCGATCTACATCGTGCCCCGCGCCGATGGACGCCTCGTGGTCGGCGCGTCGACCGAGGAAGCCGGCTTCGACCGGTCGCCGCGAGCCGGTGCCGTGTACGAGTTGCTGCGCGACGCGCAGTCGCTGGTGCCTGAGCTCGGCGAGGCCGTTCTGGACGAGGTGTGCACGGGCCTACGTCCCGGCTCCCCCGACAACGCGCCACTGGTCGGCGCAGGCGTGCTCGACGGCCTTGTGCTCGCGACCGGGCACTACCGCAACGGCATCCTGCTGACCCCGGTGACGGCCGACGGCGTCGCCGCCTTGATCACCTACGGTGCGCTGCCCGAGGTGCTGGCCCCGTTCGCACCGAATCGCTTCGCCGATGTAAACGGAAGTATCGAGCGGCACCTGATCACGAACGGAGGCGGGACATGACGATCCTGCTCAACGGCAAGCCCTTCGATGCCGAGGACGGCACTACGCTCTCCGCGCTGATCCTGGCCGAGACGGGATCGGCTCGCGGCAGCGCGGTGGTCCTCGACGGCTCGGTGGTGCCGCGCTCGGAATGGGACGACACAACGCTTGCCGACGGCGCCGACGTCGAGATCATCACGGCGGTGCAGGGTGGATGAGCGACGCTTGCGGAGCGAACAAGCGCATAGCGGCGATCAGGACAGTTTCGTCGTCGCGGGCGTCGAGCTGGGCTCGCGGCTGATCCTGGGCACAGGCGGCGCGCCAAGTCTGCAGGTCGTGGACGAGACGCTGCACGCGTCGGGCACGGCGCTGTGCACGGTGGCGATGCGCCGGGTCGACGCGGCTACCAGCGGCACGATCATCGACGTCATCGACCGCCGCGGCGTGCGGGTGCTGCCCAACACCGCCGGTTGCCGCACCGCCCGCGAGGCCGTACGCACCGCGCAGCTGGCCCGCGAGGCGCTCGAGACGGACTGGGTGAAGCTCGAAGTTGTGGCCGACGAGCGCACCCTGCTGCCCGACCCGATCGAGCTGCTCGACGCCGCACAAACCCTTGTGGCGCTAGGGTTCCGGGTCTTCCCGTACACCAACGACGACCCGATCCTGGCCCGTCGACTGCAGCAGGCCGGGTGCGTCGCGGTCATGCCCCTGGGCTCACCGATCGGGACGGGTCTCGGCATCGGCAATCCGCACAACATCGAGCTGATCGTCAGCGAGGCCAGCGTGCCGGTGATCCTGGACGCCGGCATCGGCACGGCGTCTGACGCCGCGCTCGCCATGGAGCTCGGCTGCGATGCGGTACTGCTCGCCTCGGCCGTCACCCGGGCGCAGGATCCGCGCGCCATGGCCGAGGCGATGCGGTTCGCCGTACAGGCCGGCCGCCTCGCGAGCCGGGCTGGGCGCATCCCCAAGCGACGTCACGCGCAGGCGTCGTCGCCCACCCAAGGGATGGCCGTGTTATGACCGCGGTCGAAGACAAGCCGAGCGACGAGGCACCGCTGACGCTGGATCAGCCGGCCGTTCGCTCGTTGCGGCTGATCGATCAGCTCGGCATGTGGGGCAACCTGGGCGTCAGCCTGCTGGGGTTCACCGGCGCGATCTACGTGCTCTACCCGGTGGGCGACACGGCCATCTCGCTCGGCGCAGCGCTGCTGGCGCTCGTCGTCGGCACCGTGTTCGGCACCGCGGCGGTTGCGGTGGCTGCCATACCCGGCACGGCCACCGGGTCTCCGGCGATGGTGCTGCTGCGCGGGTTGTTCGGAGCACGGCTGTCGTGGCTGCCCACCGTGCTCAACGTGGTGCAGCTACTCGGCTGGACGACGTTCGAGATCGTCACCATCAGCACCGCCCTGCACCAGATCACCGACAGCGTGCCGAGGTGGGTGTACGTCGTCCTGGCCGGCGTTGTGACCACAGCCCTCGCACTGCGCCCGCTCGGCTGGATCCGACTGCTGCGCCGCTACGTGACCATCGCGGTGATCATCGCGCTCGCGTACCTGGCGGTTCAGCTCCTGCGCAATCCTCTGCCGGCTCTGGGCGACGGGCCGTGGACCGGGTTCTGGATCGCCGTCGATTCGGTCATCGGCGTCGCCGTCTCGTGGGTGCCCGTCGCGGCCGACTACACCCGCCATTCGAAGTCGACGCGCGACACGGTCATCGGCACGTTCGTGGGGTACTCGATCAGCCAGATCGCTTGCTACGCCATCGGTCTGATCGCGCTGGTCACGGTGGCCAAGGGCGACGACGGACAGATCTTCAGCGCCTTTATGGCCATACCGATAGGTACGGTGGCGTTCGCGGTGCTCGCCATCCGCGAGATCGATCAGTCCTTCGTCGACACCTTCTCGGCCGCGGTGTCGGTGCAGAACCTGCGCCCTCGTTGGGACCGTCGGGTGATCGCGGTCGCGCTGGGCAGCCTGTGCACCGTGCTCGCGCTCGTGCTCGACATCGGCAACTACCAGGACTTCCTGCTGCTCATCGGCTCACTGTTCGTTCCGCTGCTCGGCGTCTTCGCCGTCGACTGGTTCGTGGTCTCCCGGCAGAACTGGGATCTGTCCGAGCACGCACCGCTACGCCTGGCCATGGTGCTGCCGTGGCTGGTCGGTTTCGTCGCCTACCAGCTCGTCAACCCGGGGTACCTCGGGCCGTGGTCACGGGCGTGGGGCCACGTCCAGGACTGGCTGCACTTCACTCCCAGTGACTGGATGAGCGCATCCCTCATCTCCTTCGCCGTGGCCGCCCTCGTTACCCTTCCGGTCGGACTGATCGAGAGGACGACGCAGCGTGCTGGTACATCCCGAGGTCGCTGACGCGCTCGCGGCCGGTCGACCAGTCGTAGCGCTCGAGAGCACGATCATCAGCCACGGACTGCCACGTCCGGACAATCTGCGGATCGCCCGAGAGATCGAGGGCGCCGTGCGCACCGGCGGCGCGACCCCGGCCACCATCGCCGTCGTCGACGGCCAGGCGCGCATCGGCCTCGACGACGCTGCGCTCGACCGGGTGGCGTCCGACCCGTCCGTCGACAAGGTGTCGGTGCGCGACATTGCCGTGGCCGCGGCCCGCGGCGGCGTGGGCGCCACCACCGTCGCGTCAACCGCGCACCTGGCCGCCCGGGCGGGGATCCGGGTGTTCGCCACCGGCGGACTCGGCGGTGTGCACCGCGGCGCCCGAGACACCTGGGACGAATCGGCCGACCTCACCACGCTGTCGCGCACGCCCGTGCTCGTCGTCTGCGCCGGCGTGAAATCCATCCTCGACGTCGGTGCCACCCTGGAGCGGCTCGAGACGCTGAACGTCGGCGTGCTCGGCTACCGCACCGAACGCTTCCCCGGTTTCTACCTGCGCGACAGCGGCCACGGCCTGTACTGGACGGCGCAGTCGCCGCAGCAGGTCGCCGACGTCCTGCGCGCCCAGGACGAGCTCGGCAGCGCCGCCTACGGGCTCGTCCTGGCGAACCCGATCGACGTCGCCGACGAGCTCGACCACGAGCTGCACAACACCACGCTGCACGCCGGGCTCGCCGCAGCCGACGCCGCCGGAGTGCACGGCAAAGACGTCACCCCGTTCCTGCTCGAGTTCTTCCACCGCGAGACGGACGGGGCGTCCCTGGCCGCGAACGTGGCGCTCGTGCTGAACAACGCGCGGCTGGCGGCCGAGGTCGCCGCGGCCTACGCGGGGTGACCGTGCCGCACGTCGTCTGCCTCGGCGACCTCATGGTCGACGTGCTGGCCCGGCTGCCCGGACCACTGGCACCGGGATCGGACACCCCCGCGCCGGTGCGGCTCACCGGCGGCGGTGCGGCGGCCAATGTCGCCTGCTGGCTGGTGGCGGCCGGCGCACAGGCCACGTTCGTGGGCCGCGCGGGCGATGATGCCCTGGGGCGGCAGGCGGTAGCCGACCTGATCGACGCCGGCGTCGAGGCCCGGGTGTCCGTCGACCCGCAGCGCCCTACCGGCACCTGCATCGTGCTCGTGGCGCCGGACGGCGAGCGGACAATGGTGCCCGACAACGGCGCCAACGCCGGGCTGGGCGAGATCGCGCCCGACCTGCCCGAGCACGCCGACGCGCTGTACGTGTCCGGCTACGCGTTGCTCGGCGCGGGTTCCCGGCCCTTCGCGCTCGAGGCCATGCGGATCGCCCGGGAACGCGGCTGGCCGATCGTCGTCGACGCCGCGTCGGCGGCACCGCTGCAGACCGACCCGGACTTCCTCGCCCGGCTCGGCCGGGACGTCTTGGTCCTGGCCAACAGTGACGAGGCGCTGGTGCTCACCGAACTCGACGACGCGGCGGCGGCCGCGCAGTCGCTCGCGCTGCGCACCGGCACTGCCGTCGTCAAGCGCGGCGCGGCCGGGGCCGTGTGGTCGGACGGCTCGGGTGTGCGCTCGGTGCCAGCTGTGCCCGCGGATGTCGTCGACACCACCGGCGCCGGGGACGCGTTCGCCGCGGGCTTCCTGGCCGCTTGGCTCGCCGGCGTCCAGGTGGGTGAGGCGTTGGTTGCCGGTACGCAGCTCGGCGCGCACGCCGTCGGGACGGTCGGCGCCCGCCCCGAACATTCGCCCCGAAAACCGCGCGGAACAGAGTGCAGCAACTCCATCAGGTCGAGCTGCGCGCGCCCGGGGGTGACGTGAGCAGTGAGAACCACAACGTCTTGCCCGCCCGGCGCGGCGAGGATGCAATACCCCACTTCGTCGACAGCGCGTCGACGAGACGCAGACCGCGGCCGTGCGGTTCGTCGGCGGCCGGCGACCCGAGCACCGGCTGGCCGTCGCCGTCGTCGCTGACGTCAACCCGCAGCGCGCGGCCCGCAGTCGTGAGCGTGACGGTGAACGCCGTGGCGGCGTGCACGATGCAATTGGTGGCGAGTTCGGAGACGAGCAGCTCGGCGCGGAACACCGTGTCCGGTGCGTGTCCGATCATTGCCTCGGTCACGAACGAGCGCGCGGCCGCCACCGACCTCGGCTCGGCCGGCAGCCGGCACTCGCACTTCACAGGGTCACCGGCAGGGTCGGCACCATCGTCATCGGCAGGATCGACCTCAGACCGCAGAGCTCGACAAGGCGGGACACGGCCGGGGACGGATTGACCAGTGCGATGTCGGGCACCGCGTCGGCGACCTCGAGCAGCATTCCGATCCCGGAGCTGTCCATGAAGCCGACCTCGCTGAGCTCGAAGCTCACCCGAACCGGCGCGGCGGAGAGGATCCGATCGAGATGTGTCTTGATCACAGGCAGTGACGACAGGTCGACCTCACCGGCCAGTTGCAACTCATAACTGCCCTGGTCGTCGTGCCGCTCGGTCACCTCGAGCGGCGCCGGATGTTCATCAGTCACAGTCGGCTCTCCCGTGCTGCTGCCGTGCGGTGTGTGAGGCGTATTGCCAGGACCGCCGTGTCGTCGTCCGACCCGGCCGGCTGGAGCTCCGCCAGGATCGTGTTCAGCATGGCGTCGATCGGCGCCGAGGTGTGGGATGCCGCGGCTCGCAAGCGCGCCAAACCATCGTCCAACGTCTCTCCGCGCTGTTCGACGAGGCCGTCGGTGTAGGCCAACAGCGTCGCCCCAGGCGGCAGTTCGACCGTCGTCGACTCGTAACGCGCGCCCCGCTGCACACCGATCGGTGGGCCGATACGGGTCTGGACGAATCGGCTGTCGGGCCCGTCGACGATGAGCATCGGCAGGTGCCCGGCGTTGGCAACGGTCACCGTCCCCGTCTCGACATCGATCAGCCCACACACCACGGTGGCGAAATGCCGGTCACGGGGCATGGTCAGCAGGCTGCCGAGCAGGTGCAGCACCGTGACCGGGTCATGGCCCTCGCTCGCGTACGCACGGATGGCGAAGTGCAGCGCTGCCATCACCGAGCCGGCCTCGATTCCGCGACCCGACACGTCGCCGACGGCGAAGAACACGTGGGTGTCGTCGACGGGGACGATGTCGTACCAGTCGCCCCCGATCTCGACGCCGTTGACGCCGGGCAGGTAACGCGCACCCAGGTCGAGCCCGGCCAGAGTGGGCAGCCCGTCCGGGACGAGCGCGCGCTGCAGTGACTCGGCGATGCTGCGCTGATCGCGCAGCAGGGCGTCGATCTCGTTCGTCAGCGCCTCGGCCTTGCGTCGACGCTTCACCAGTCGATCGGTCAACACCCCGGCCCCGAGCGCGACGGCCGCGCCCAGCACCAGCACGACCCACCAGCGCTGGTCGGCGTACCGCCCGCCGAGCGAGCCGCGCGAACCGATCACCAGCGTGAGCGTGGCCGTTCCGAACGGCACTGTGGCGACCGTCTTGTGCCCGTGCAGGGTGGGGGTCAACTCACTCGTGATCAGCAGCTTGTCCGGCACAGCACGGCGGCCGAGGTAGAGGGCGTAGCGCAGGTCCGCGAACGGCGAATCCTTGTTGACCTTCGTGTGCCTACGCTGGCGCAGCTGGCTCTCGACGTACACGACGTAACGGGTGGCGCCGCGCGAGGAGCCGTAGCCGTAGCCGAACACAGTGGAGGTCCCGGTGAGGATGCCGTTGACGGACACCGCGCCGGCGGTGGCGGCCTTGCGCACGAAGGCGGTTGCCGCAGGGCCGGTCGTGCCCAGCTGCGGGGCACGGTCGATGACGGTCAGCACCCTCGTGTTCGTCGCCGACACCGACCACAGCGACAGGGAGACGAAGCGCGTCTGCTTGGCCATGAAGCTGGAGACGTAGCGCCGGAAGCTCGGTGAGTCGCCGCCCGTCACCGACGCGATCTCGGCAGCCGAGGCCAGCGGCGTCGCCAGGTTCTGGATGAAGGACTGCACGAGGGTCGCGGTCTGGCGGGCCTGCAGCCGCTCGAGGCGGTTCTCATTGGCGTCGTTGACGACGGCGACGGTGATCGACGATGCAGTTGTCAGCGCCATGATCACGGCGCAGACGACGACACTCAGCACGGTGGGGCGCAAAACGAACCACCGTGGCGTGGCGCGGCGTCGGTCGGGCCGCACGAGCTGCGTGACGTCGGCCGAGACCCGGCCACGCCGGAGCCCGACATCCACCACGGAAGCACCCTCCTTGCACTACTCAGTGTCACTCTGACTGGTTAGGCCTTTACCTAGGGTGCACGGAGATAAAGACGGTGTCTAGATCCGGCTCGCGGGGTCTGTCCGGTTGCTGGCGCTACGCCGGAAATTTCATGGCCCGATGCACCCCGCATACTGACCGGTATGGCCGAACACACGACGCTGTCCATCGAGTATCGAGAGCGCGTTGCCGTGCTGACGCTTGATCGTCCCGATGACGCCAACAGCCTGAATCCGACGATGGCCCGCGAGCTTGCGGACGTCGCCGCAGCGCTTGATCGCGACGAACAGGTGAGGGCAGTCGTGCTCACCGGCGCCGGCCGGTTCTTCTGCGCCGGTGGCGACGTCAAGGCCATGTTGGAGTTCCCGAACATGGCGGTGGGGCTGAAGAGTTTGGCCGACGACCTGCACCGCGGGATCTCGACGCTGAACCGCATGCCGGCGCCGCTGATCGTGGCGGTGAACGGAACGGCCGCCGGAGCCGGTTTCAGCCTGGTCACCGGGGGTGACCTCGTGGTGGCTGCCGAGTCGGCGAAGTTCACGATGGCGTACAGCAAGATCGGTCTGAGCCCGGACGGCAGCTCGTCGTATTTCCTACCTCGGGTGGTCGGGCTGCGCCGGGCGCAGGAGCTGATGTTCACGAACCGGGTGCTGACCGCGAACGAGGCCTTCGACTGGGGTCTCGTGACGCGGGTCGTCGCGGACGGGACGGTCTTGGACGAGGCGTTGACGCTAGCCACGCTGCTCGCGGCCGGCTCGCGCGGTTCCCACGCCGCGATCAAGCAGCTGCTGACGGCCAGTTTCGACAACTCTCTGGAGACGCAGATGGAGCTGGAGGGCCGGTTGATCGCTGACCGCGCCGCCTCGCCGGACGGTCAGGAGGGCACCCGCGCCTTCGCGGCCAAGCGGGCCCCGGCTTTCGACTGAGCGACGTGCGCGGAGCGAAACGGGGGACGTCAATCGTTGTTGCGGGAGGTGAGGTCAGCGCCCACGAAGCTGGCGTGCAGTCCGGTCGGGTCGACGGTCAGGGAGCGCACCTTGATGTCGAAGGGCAACCCGTCCAGCGGGAGCGAGACGTTGAAGATCTCGTTCAGGGCGGTTGCGACGGCACCCAGGTTGTCGCCCGCACCGTTGATCGACGATTTGCCGAACGTCAGCGCGCCGTTGACCAGCGCGGGGCGCACGCTGATGGTCGGCGAGATGGTGCCGATCACCGGTAGGTCGAAGGTCTTCGACGCCCTGATCCGGCTGTTCCCGACGTAGCGGACGTCGACACCGAGCCGCTTGCCCAGATCGGCGTAGTCGATCGTTGCCTTGGCGGTCAGGCTCTGGACGTGGAAGGTGGCGAAGTCGCGCGACAGGGTCAGCTTGTTCATGTCGACGTGCAGGTGCTGGATGTTGAGGGCGCCGTCGGCCACCGGCAGATCGTCGGCGTCAACGATGAGGTGGTCGTAGTTGCGCCGCACGAACTGGGTCAGGAACGGCACGCCGTCGATCGACACGTCGGGGCGGTTCTCGAGGTGCTGTGACGACTGCAGGTTCTCGGCCGCGAGCCGCTCGGCCAAGTAATCCCCGCCGCGATCGAGGACCACCAACAGCACGAGCAGTACGACGACGAGGATGAGGACCCGACGCAGCCAGCGGCTGCGTCGCCGCGGGTGGGCGATCGTCTGCTCCGCTGTCGACGTCATCACCGGGACGTACCCAACCGTTGTCGGTGGCACGCGGCAGACACAGCGCGGGTCCACCTCCGCGCTGCTGGCCGAGCGGCTTGCCCGGCAGGGTCTGGCCACCCGCGCGGCACCGTCCACCTCGTAGACACCCGCGACCTGCGCTGGCTCCTGCGGCGCTGGCAGCGAGCCTTGCCGCGCTGCCCAGCACCGCACCGCACGGCACCGCACCGAGCAGTGGGTCCGGCATCGGCGCCGCCCGGGCGATCGGGTTGATCAGCGACGAACTGACGCGCTGCGACCTGGACGGCAGGCCGGGTTTTCGGCGCGGTTCGGTCGAGCCGGCGAGCGGTGTCCGGCTGCTGCCCGCCACAGCGCGATGCTGGCCTCCGTGCGGCACCCGCTCGTCTACCGCGGCGGCACGGTTTCGCCGACGCTGGTTATCAACGGTTTGGGGCTGGTACGTGGACGCTTGGCCGCGCCACGCGAACGGCGCTCGTCACACTGACGCCGTTCGATCGGTTGACGGTCGACCTGCACGTCGGGCCGGCCGGTTAGGACGCTTCGGGCAACGTCGGCTTGCGGCCGGCCAGGGCGAACGGGGCGCTGGACCGGACCTCGGCCATCACCCGCTTGGTCAGGGCGGTGGCGCTCTCGCCCTCGTGCGGCTGGCCTGCGGCCGGCTCGAAGAACTCCACCCGGATGCGGGGCCGCTTCGGGAAACGCACGATGTCGACGGCGCCGACGATACGCAACCCGATCACCCGCGACGTGGGGACGGCCAACGCCAGCCGGCCGGCGCCGCTCAGGGCTCGCATCTGGCGGCCGCGCGAGATGGTGCCCTCGGGGAACACGCCGATGCACGCCCCCGCCTCGAGCTCCTCGATGGCCCGGCTGAGCGCGGCGGCATCGCCGCGGCCGCGCTCGATGGGGATCTGACCCATGTGGTCGAGCACCCACGACACGATCGGGTTGCCCCACAGCGAGGCTTTGGCCAGCGCGCGAATCTGCCGGTTCGGCGCGGCGACGCCGGCCACGAGCGGGTCCCACTGACTGTCGTGGTTACTGAACAGCACCACAGGGCCCGGATGGTCGAGCAGCTCCGCGCCGCTGACCTGCAGGCGTCCCCACCACCGCACGAACGGCGTCGCGACGATCATGACGATGCGATAGGCCAGTGGCACCCGATGCGATTTCACCGCGTCATCTTGGCATCCGCTACGTGCGTTCGCCGAGCTGGATCGGCCGGGCCAGCGGGACCCCGGGGCGGTATGCGAGATGGACGTGGCTGGGCGCCGCCAGCATGGTCAGGTGCGGCCGGGCCCCGACCGCGATGCGGCCGATGTCGGTGCGGCGCAGGCTGAGCGCGGCACCCGCGGTGGCCGACCACAACGCCTCGGCCGGCGTCAGACCCATCTCGCGCACGGCGAGCGCGACGGCGAACGGCATCGACGAGGTGAAGCTGGTACCCGGGTTGCAGTCGGTGGCCAGGGCGACGGTGACGCCGGCGTCGACCAGGCGCCGGGCATCCGGGTAGGGCGAGCGGGTCGAGAACTCGACGCCCGGCAGCAGCGTAGCCACCGTGTCGGACGTTGCGAGTGCATCGACGTCGGCTCCGGTCAGATACGTGCAGTGGTCGACGCTGACCGCGCCCAGCTCGACGGCCAACTGGACGCCCGGCCCGGCCGCCAGTTGGTTGGCGTGCACCCGCAGGCCGAGCCCGGCCGCTGCCCCGGCGGTGAGGATCGTGCGCGACTCGTGGGCGTCGAAGGCGTGGGCGCTCGCCGGTTCGCAGAACACATCGATCCAGCGTGCGTAGGGGGCGCAGGCAGCGAGCATCTCGCCGGAGACGAGCCGCACGTACTCGTCGCGTTCGGCGCCCGGCGGGACGACGTGGCCACCCAAGAAGGTCGTCTCCTCGGTGACGGCCCGGGCCAGCTGCAGTATGCGGCGCTCGTCGTCGACGGTGAGGCCGTAACCACTCTTGATCTCGATCGTGGTCGTGCCCTGGCTGTGCAGCTCGAACACCCGCTCGGCCAGCGCGGTGCGCAGCTCGTCGTCAGACGCCGCGCGAGTGGTCGCGACCGTCGAGGCGATCCCGCCCCCGTCGTAACGCTCGCCGGCCATCCGGGCCGCGAACTCGGCCGAGCGATCGCCAACGAACACGAGGTGGGTGTGCGAATCGACAAAACCCGGAATGACGGACCGACCGGTGGCGCCGATGCGCCGATCGGCCGCAGGGGCGTTCACCGCCCGGCCGACCCAGTGGATGGTGCTGCCGTCGGCGACGACCGCGGCGTCGTGGATCAGGCCGAGCGGTGAGCCGTCGCCCTGGTCGGGGTCGTTGGTGACCAGCTCGGCGATGCCGTCGATCAGGGTCGTTGCCATGCGTCCTCGATCGCGTCGGTGAGCAGCCGCCCGACGTCACCCAGGACGTGGGCGCCGCCGCTGACGACGGTACGGCCGTCGACGAGCACGGTGTCGACGTCGCCCGCGGTGGCCGCATGCACGAGCTGGTCGGGCGCCGCGCCGGCGGTACGCACGGTGTCGGTTCGCACGGCGACGAGGTCGGCGCGTTGGCCGACCTCGATGCGCCCGGCGTCCGGCCAGCCGAGCGCGTCGTGCCGGGTGAGGGCGGTCAGCAGTTGAGCCGGGGTGAACCTGCCGCGTTCGTGGCTGCGCAGCCGCTCGTGTGCCTCGAGCCCGCGGGCCTCCTCGAACGGGTCGATCACCGCGTGCTGGTCCGAGCCAAGGGCGAGTGCGACGCCGGCGTCGGCGAGCTCGCGGGCCGGACCGATGCCGTCAGCGAGGTCACGCTCCGTGGTTGGACAGAAGCAGACAGTCACGTGGTGATCACTTATAGTAGCGATATCACTCACCGTCAGGTGGGTGCCGTGCACGGCGGTCGTTCGCTCAGTGAGCACGCCGGCGTCGGCGAGCAGGTGAGTGGGGGTGCGTCGGTAGAACTCCTGGGTGGCCGTATTTTCTCCCAGTTGCTCGGACAGGTGGACATGCAGCGGGCGGCCTTCCGCAGCCTCGGCCACCCGCCCGAGCGCCTCCTCGGGCACGGCTCGGACAGAGTGCACCGCCACGCCGTTGCGGGTGTTCGCGTCATCCTCGATTGTCGAGCTCCGTAACGCCCAGTGATCGACGTCGGTGTCGGCGAACCGGCGCTGCACTGGATCTAGTGGTCGGTGGCCAGTGGCGTCGAGCCCGCCTGCCAGGTAACACGCGTCGAGCAGGGTGAGCCTGATGCCGGCCTCGCGAGCCGCAGCGCGCAACGCCTCGCCCATCACATTCGGCTCGGCGTACGGCCGGCCGTCCGGCGCATGGTGCAGGTAGTGGAATTCCCCCACTGCGGTGATACCGGCCAGCGCCATCTCGGCGTACGTCGCCCGCGCCAACCGCAGGTAGGTGTCGGGGTCGAGGTGTGCGGCCAGGGCGTACATGCGCTCACGCCACGTCCAGAAGGTGCCGCCGTCGGCGTGGGTACGCCCGCGCAGCGCGCGGTGGAACGCGTGGCTGTGCCCATTGGCGAACCCGGGCAGCACGACGCCGGGCAGCAGCAGCGCCCCGGTGCTCGGCCCGCCGGTGTCGATTGCGGCGAATCGCCCGTCGATGATGTCGATGCGGACGTCTCGCGCGGCGCCATCGGGTAACAGCGCCGTGCTCGCAAAATACGCGGTCATGACACGTTCGCTCCGCAAGCGTCGCTCATCCCGCGAGCCGTTCGATCACGCGCACAAGCGCGTCGACGCCGGCGTGGCAGTCGTCGCGTTCGGCGAACTCGGCCGGCGAGTGCGAGACGCCTGTCGGGTTGCGGACGAACAGCATGGCGGCAGGGATACCGGCCGCTGCCAGGATGCCGGCGTCATGGCCGGCGCCGCTGTCGAGCAGCGGGACGTCGTCGAGCAGACCGGCGAGGTCGGTGGCCAGCGTGCCGTCGAACGGTGTCGCGCCGGTCCAGGACTCTTCCGTGACGGTGCCGCGCAGGGACTCGACCTTGTCCCCCACGTCCGCCACGATGGCCTGTACTTGGTCTTCGGTTGCCGCCCGCGCGTCCAGCCAGGCCGTGACGTGCGACGGGATCGCGTTGACCCCGTTCGGCGTCACCTGCACCTTGCCGACGGTGGCCACCCCGTCGTGTTCGACGGCAGCGATGCGCGCCGACTTGACGAGGTGCGCGAACGCCTGCATCGCGTCGTCGCGGTCGGCCATCAACGTGGTGCCCGCATGGTTCGCCGTGCCTACCAGGTCGATGCGCCAGCGCCCGTGCGGGCGGATGGCGGTGCCGACGGCCACGGAGCGGCCCAGGTCAACGAGCCCGCGGCCCTGCTCGACGTGCAGTTCGACGAACGTGCCGATGCGGGCCAGCGTCTCGCGGTCGGGGCCGAGATGCTCGAGGCGGCGGCCCGAGCGTGCGAACGCCTCCCCCAGCGATGTGCCGTCGACGTCGCTCAGCCCACGCGCACGCTCGGCGTCCAAGGCACCGGTGATGAGGCGCGACCCGGCACAGGCGATCCCGAACCGAGCGCCCTCCTCGTCGCCGAAGTTGACTACTGCCAGCGGCCGCGAAGGACGGAATCCCTTGTCGCGCAGGGCATCCAACGCCGCGAAGGAGCTGACCACACCGAGCGGTCCGTCGTACGCACCGCCGTCGGGCACCGAGTCCAGGTGCGAGCCCACTACCACTCCCGGGCCGTGCGCGTCGGGGTCACCGAGCCAGGCCCACTGGTTGCCGGCGCGGTCCTCGAGGACGTCCAGTCCGCGCGCACCGGCCTCGCCGGCGAACCACTCCCGCAGGATGGCATCCTCGTCCGTCCAAGCGAACCGGCGGTACCCGCCCGACCGCGCGTCGCGCCCGATCGGCTCGAGCGCTGCCCACATGCGGTCGAAGGTCACACGCCCTCGGCCATCGGGATGCGCACGCCCCGCTCAGCCGCTACCTCGTCGGCGCGGTCGTAACCGGCGTCGACGTGCCGGATGACACCCATGCCCGGGTCGTTGGACAGCACGCGGTCGATCTTCTGGCCCGCGAGGTCGGTGCCGTCTGCGACGCAGACCTGACCGGCGTGGATCGAGCGGCCGATGCCGACGCCGCCGCCGTGGTGGATCGACACCCACGAAGCCCCGCTCGCCACGTTGACCATCGCGTTGAGCAGCGGCCAGTCGGCGATCGCGTCCGAACCGTCGGCCATGCCTTCGGTCTCGCGGTAGGGCGACGCCACCGATCCGCAGTCCAGGTGGTCGCGGCCGATCACCAGTGGCGCGCTGACCTGACCGTCAGCCACGAGCTCGTTGAACCGGACGCCGGCCTTCTCGCGTTCGCCGTAGCCGAGCCAGCAGATGCGCGCGGGCAGTCCCTGGAAGTGCACCTTGTCCTGTGCGAGCTTGATCCAGCGGGCGAGGGATTCGTTCTCGGGGAACAGGTCCAGGACGGCGCGGTCCGTGCGGGCAATGTCTTCGGGGTCGCCGGACAGCGCCGCCCAGCGGAACGGGCCCTTGCCCTCGCAGAACAGCGGGCGGATGTAGGCCGGGACGAAGCCCGGGAAGTCGAAGGCGCGGGTCAGGCCGGCGGTACGCGCCTCGCCGCGGATGGAGTTGCCGTAGTCGAAGACCTCGGCTCCCTTGTCCAGGAACGCCACCATGGCCTCGACGTGCCGCGCCATCGAGGCCTGCGCGCGCCCGGTGAACTCCTCGGGCTTGCGGGCCGCGTGGTCGTGCCAGTCGGCGAAGTCGACGCCGACCGGCAGGTAGCTCAGCGGGTCGTGTGCAGAGGTCTGGTCGGTCACGATGTCGATCGGTGCGTCGTTCGCGACGAACTGCGGCACCAGGCTAGCCGCATTGCCGAGCAGCCCGATGGACAGGGGCTTGCGGGCGGCCTTGGCCTCCTCCGCGAGACGCAGCGCGTCGGCGAGGTCCGTCGCCTGTACATCGAGATAACCGTGCTCGATGCGTCGTTGGATGCGCGACGGGTCGCATTCGATGCAGATCGCCACGCCTCCGTTCATGGTGACGGCGAGCGGTTGCGCGCCGCCCATTCCCCCGAGGCCGGCGGTGAGGGTGATGGTGCCCGCGAGCGTGCCCCCGAACTTCTTCTCGGCGACGGCGGCGAACGTCTCGTAGGTGCCCTGCAGGATGCCCTGCGTGCCGATGTAGATCCACGAGCCGGCCGTCATCTGCCCGTACATGGTCAGACCGAGGTGCTCGAGACGGCGGAACTCGTCCCAGTTTGCCCAGTCGGGGACAAGGTTGGAGTTGGCAATGAGCACCCGCGGCGCCCACTCGTGGGTGCGCATGACGCCGACCGGCTTGCCCGACTGCACGAGCATCGTCTCGTCCTGCTCGAGCGTGGTCAGTGTGCGCACCAGCGCGTCGTAGGCCGCCCAGCTGCGGGCCGCGCGCCCGGTGCCGCCGTACACAACAAGGTCGTCGGGACGCTCGGCCACCTCGGGGTCGAGATTGTTCATCAACATCCGCAGAGGCGCTTCGGTCTGCCAGCTCTTCGCGGTGCGGGTCGTGCCGCGGGGGGCACGAACCGGGCGGGCTCCGTCCATGATTGCTCTCCTTCGCGTTGAGGTCTCCCCATTGCACACCGGCCCGGGGCCCCGTGGCGGCTCACTCGCCGCTTTGCAGTCTGAGATCGCAGACATAGGGTGACGGGCGTGGCCATCGTCCCCGCTGCTGCGCAGACGCTCGCGATCCTGCAGCTGCTCAGCGCACAGGCCGGCCCGGTGCCCGCGGCTGTCATCGTCCGGTCACTGGGGCTCCCCCGCTCGACCGTCTACCACCTGCTCTCGACGCTCGTCGACTCCGGCTTCGTCACCCATCTGCCCGAAGACCGGCGCTACGCGCTGGGCATCGCCGCCTATGAACTCGGCACCGGCTACACGCGACAAGCGCCGCTGCAACGCCTGGCCCGGGTGCCGCTGGCGGAGCTCGTCGACCGCACCGGACACACCGCGCACCTGGCCGTGCAGCACGGGCGGGAGGTCGTCTACGTCATCGAGGAACGCGCACCCGGACAGCCGCCGCTGGTGACCGACGTCGGCGTGCGACTGCCTGCGCAGCTGACGGCCAGTGGTCGAGCGCTGCTCGCGGCGTTGCCGGCGGCCCAGATCCGCGCGCTGTTCCCGGACGCCGCCACCTTCGTGCTGCGCACCCCCGTGGGCCCACGCTCACCCACGGCGCTGCGAGCGCTGCTGACCGATGTCCGGCGACGCGGCTACGCCATTGAGGACGGTGAGGTCAGCGCCGGCTGGGCCTCCGTTGCCTCGGCGGTCTTCGACCACTCCGGGCACCCGGTGGCAAGCGTGGCCGTCACCTTCCCGTCGGTGAGCACACCGGCGCCGGCGCGCGCGCGGATGGCCGTGGTGACGCTGCGCACGGCCGACACCCTCACCCGTCGGATCGGCGGGGTCGTGCCCGACCGCCCGTGAGTCAGACGGCGCGGGCGCGCTCCTCGTAGGCCTGCCGAGCGAGCGGGTCGACGCCCGCGGTGAACGCGGTCTCGGCGCCGAGCGCCCGGCCGAGGAACTCCGACACCCGCGACGGCAGGAAAGCCTGTGACATGGTGACCGCACCGGCCAGCTTGGTGACGCGTACGCGGGCACGCGGGCGGACGACGAGCCCGGCGATGGCGTCGGCGACCTCTCCCGGCTCGGCGTTGCGCATGCCCTTCGTTCCGGACGTGCCGGCCACCAGCTCGGTGTTCGTGAAGAACGGCATGACCTGCGAGATGGCCACTCCGGAATCGCGGTACTCGCGGCGGGCGGTCTCGGTGTAGGCCTTCACTGCGTGCTTGGTGGCGCAGTAGGTCGCTCCACCGGGCACGTAGCTCTCCCCCGCCAGCGACGAGACGTTGATGATGTGCCCGGAGCGGCGCGGGAGCATCCGCAACAGCGCCTGCTTGGTGCCGGTGATGACCCCGAGCACATTGATCTCGACGATGCGGCGGCTGACTGCGTCGGCCTCGTCGGCCGTGGCGCCGAGCGGCATGATGCCGGCGTTGTTGACCAAAACGTCGACCGGGCCCAGGACGTCCTCGACGTCATCGAGGAAGCGTTCAAAGGAGTTCGGGTCGGTGACGTCGAGGTGGGCGTACGCGGTGATCCGGAGCTCGCCGACGGCCTGCTTGAGTCGCTCGTCGTCGACGTCGCCGATCGCAACGTGGGCGCCGTCGGCGATCAGCCGCTGCGCAGTGGCGTAGCCGATGCCGCGGGCTCCGCCGGTGATGGCAACGACCTTGCCGCGGACCGTTCCAGCCTGAGCCATGCCGACCTCCCGAAGGTGACGCGTGGTCTGCGCATCTTGTCAGGTAGTGACGGTGACGGCACCACTGCGTGTGTCGAGGAAGGCCCCGGCATCCTCGACGGTCATCGGTCGGGACAGCAGGTAGCCCTGCGCGGCCTCGCAACCGAACGTGCGCAATAGTTCGAGTTGCTGCTGGTGCTCGACGCCCTCGACGACCACCGGCAGTCCGAAGGCGTGCGCTGCGTGGATCATGAGTTCCAACAGCACCCGGTTCGACTTCTGGGTGGTATCGAGGAACGACCTGTCGATCTTGATGATGTCGACCGGCAGGCGCTGCAGTCGGGCGAGCGAGTTGTATCCCGTTCCCCAGTCGTCCATGCTCACCCGGACGCCGATCGCCCGCAGCTGCTCGCAGTGCTCGGTTGCCAGCAGGTCGTCGTCCAGCATCGTTTCGGTGATCTCCAGGATCAGCGACTCGGGCGGCAGGCCGGACATCGCAAGCGCCGACTGCACGTCCTGGACGACCCGGGGCGCCGAAATGTGCCGGCGTGAGATGTTCACCGCGACCTGCATGGGCCGCTGCCGGCGGTGCTGCTGGTGCCACAACGCCATCTGCGCGGTGGCGTGCTGTAGGACCCAGCAATCGATGTCGCAGATCAGAGCCGAATGCTCGGCCGTGGGAATGAAGTTGTCGGGTGGCATCAGACCGTGTCCCGGCCGTTCCCAACGCACGAGAGCTTCGAATCCGATCACGATCCCCGAGCCGACCCCGATAACCGGCTGATAGTGCACGCGCAGTTCGTCGCGCTCGATCGCGAGCCGGATCGCCTCTTGGACAAGGTGCTGCTCGGCGAACTCTCGACGCAGCGATTCGTCGAAGACCTCGACCCGGCCACGACCGGCCGCCTTGGCCAGATAAACGGCGGTGTCGGCCTCGTGCAGCAGCCGGTCTGCATCGGTAGAACCGTCCTGGCTGATGGCCATACCGACGCTGGCGCCGATCCGCACGCGACGAACTGCGCCGACGACCATCGGTGCACTGAGCCTCTCGATCAGGCGCTTCGCGATCTGCAGGGCTTCGGTCTCGGCGCTGAGAGTCTCGAGCACCACCACGAACTCGTCGCCACCGAGGCGGGACACGACGTCGCCCGAGCGAGCCGCGGCCTGGAGCCGGCTGGCCGTCACGCGTAACACCTCGTCACCCGTCGCGTGGCCGTAGCTGTCGTTGACGGCCTTGAAACCGTCGAGGTCGATGAACAACAGGCCGCACAGGGATCCGGTGCGTTGTGCCCGGTTCAACGCCGCCTTGATGGCTTCCATGGCCTGCGTCCGATTCGGCAGGTTCGTCAACGCATCGTGCGCGGCCTGATAGGCGAGCCTGCTCTGCAGCACATCCCGATCGCGGTTGCCCGCAACGATCTGGCTGATCACGACCTTCATCCGCATGATCACGAGCAGGAACACGATGACTGATCCGACGATGACCGGCCAGACGTCCAGCGACGCGCCTGCGACCTGCTCAAGAGCCAAGGTCGCAGGGGCGACAAGCACTGCGGCGCCAAGGGCGAGCAGCCGGGCGCGGGTGAAGCGCGAATCGGCGTCAACGGTCGGCGGCTTCGACAGCCGGGCCATGGTCGGGTGCGCCGCTGCAGTTCCCCAGGCGACGTAGGACGCGAGCCAGATCGCTTCGTAGCTGCTTGTCCCGGATGTCGTCCAGATGCCTAGGGCCGCATACATCGTGTCCCCGGCGATGAGCAGGGCGACGGCACCCAGCAGCAACCGGAACGCCGTCGTGCGGCCGCCGGAGGTCATGACCAGGCGGATGAGCACCCCGACGAGCAGAATGTCCGCCGCGGGATAGGCGACCTCCACCGCAGCGGCGACGGCCGAGTAATGCGCTGCATTCAGCGTCGGCCGGGCCAACAGCACCCAGGACAACACCCCCAGTCCTGCGGTGAGCGTGAAACTGTCCAGCAGACCGGCCAAGTCCCGCTTGGGCCGGCCACCGCGAATCAGCAGCAGCAGTCCGACTGCCAGCAGGGGGTAGGCCGCCAGGTAGAAGGCGTCCGCGGGTGACGGGTAGACGTCCAGGTGCTCGACGTCCTTAAACCAGCTGTCGACGGCATCGCCGATGACCCACAGGGCCTGCCCGGCCGCCATGAACAGCCAGGGTGCACGCCGCGCCGGTCGGTGCAGGACAACACCCGCGACGATGGCGCCGACGCAGGATGCGCCGACGAGCACGTAGACGATGTCACTTCCGATGCCCTTAGGCATGAGTTCGAAGCCCAGCATTGCCGCAAGACCGAATGCGAGGTAGCGCCGCCAGAGCACGGCAGGCAGGCCCGGACCAGAAGCTTGGGCGGTGTCGGCCAACCGCGCCTGCGGTTGGGCTGGTAACTGGGGTCGAGGGGCACCAGCACCGCGCATGCGCGGTGACAACGGAGCGCGGGTGGCCATGGTGCCTCCTGGGACAGCGGAACTACCCCCGCCGCTTACCTTACATCGATCTCACTGGTGTGAGGAAAGTGTAAGGGAAGTGTCCCATCGGTTCTCCACCACCCCGCGGGCTGGGTCGTCAGCGACCTACGCCGGCCGCGTCCATCCCGCGCAGTTCCTTCTTCAGCTCGCCGATCTCGTCGCGCAGCCGAGCCGCGACCTCGAACTGCAACTCGCGGGCGGCGCCGAGCATTTGATCGTTGAGCTGCTGGATGAGGTCGGCCAGATCGGCGCGCGGCAACTGGGCGACGTCCAAGCCCCCCTGAGCGTGCGCGCCGACACCGACCACGCCCGTCGACACGCCTCTGCCGGAAGCACCCCGCCCGCCGCGACCCGGCGACGGCGACTTGCCCCGCGACTGGGAACGCCCCGAGCCACCGACCGGCACGCCGCCGCCGAGGAGTTCCTCGGTGTCCGCGGCCTCGCGGTTGAGCATGTCGGTGATGTCACCGATGCGCTTACGCAATGGAGTGGGATCGATGCCGTGCTCGAGGTTGTAGGCAACCTGCTTCTCGCGCCGCCGCGAGGTCTCCTCGATGGCCAACGCCATCGACGGCGTGATCGTGTCGGCGTACATGTGGACCTGGCCGGACACGTTGCGCGCCGCGCGGCCGATGGTCTGGATCAGCGATCGACCCGAACGCAGAAAACCTTCCTTGTCGGCATCGAGGATGGCCACCAGCGAGACCTCGGGCAGGTCGAGGCCCTCACGCAGCAGGTTGATGCCGACCAGCACGTCGTACTCGCCCAGCCGCAGCTCGCGCAGCAGCTCGATGCGACGCAGGGTGTCGACCTCGGAGTGCAGGTAGCGGACCCGGATGCCCATTTCGAGCAGGTAGTCGGTGAGGTCCTCGGCCATCTTCTTCGTGAGCGTGGTGACAAGGACCCGCTCGTTCTTCTCGGTCCGCAACCGGATCTCGTGGACGAGGTCGTCGATCTGCCCCTTGGTCGGCTTGACGATGATCTCGGGGTCGACGAGCCCGGTCGGCCGGATGACCTGCTCCACGAACTCGCCCTGCACGAGGTTCATCTCGTAATCGCCGGGAGTGGCGGACAGGTAGACCGTCTGCCCAATCCGTTCGACGAACTCCTCGAACTTCAACGGCCGGTTGTCCATAGCCGACGGCAGCCGGAACCCGTGGTCGACGAGCATCCGCTTGCGGGACATGTCGCCCTCGTACATGCCGCCGGTCTGCGGCACGGTGACATGCGATTCGTCGACCACGAGCAGGAAGTCCTCGGGGAAGTAGTCGAGCAGGCAGTTGGGCGCGCTGCCCCGCTTGCGGCCGTCGATGTGCATCGAGTAGTTCTCGATGCCCGAGCAGAACCCGACCTGACGCATCATCTCGATGTCGTAGGAGGTGCGCATCCGCAGTCGTTGGGCCTCGAGCAGCTTGTTCTGCCCCTCGAGCTCGGCCAGCCGGTCGGCGAGTTCGAGCTCGATGCCGCGGATGGCCTTCTCCATACGCTCGGGCCCGGCCGCGTAGTGCGTGGCGGGGAAGACGAAGACCTCCTCCACCTCGCGCACGACCTCGCCGGTGAGCGGGTGCAGGTAGTACAGCCGCTCGATCTCGTCGCCGAACATCTCGGCGCGGATCGCGAGTTCCTCGTACACCGGGAAGATCTCGACCGTGTCGCCCCGGACCCGGAACGTGCCCCGAGTGAAGGACAGGTCGTTGCGGGAGTACTGGACGTCGACCAGGTGCCGCAGGATGGCCTCGCGCTCGATCTGCTGGCCCAGGCGCAGCCGCACCGTGCGATCGACGTACTCCTGCGGGGTGCCCAGGCCGTAGATGCAGGACACGCTGGCGACCACCACGACGTCACGACGGGTCAGCAGCGACATCGTGGCCGAGTGCCGCAGCCGCTCGACCTCGTCATTCACCGAGGAGTCCTTCTCGATGTAGGTGTCGGTCTGCGGGACGTAGGCCTCGGGTTGGTAGTAGTCGTAGTAGCTGACGAAGTACTCGACCGCGTTGTGCGGCAGCATCTCGCGCAGCTCGTTGGCCAACTGGGCGGCGAGGGTCTTGTTCGGCGCCATGACCAGCGCAGGCCGTTGGAGCCGCTCGATGAGCCAGGCGGTGGTGGCCGACTTGCCGGTGCCGGTGGCGCCCAGCAGGACGACGTTCTTCTCGCCCCCGCGGATGCGTTTCTCGAGGTCTTCGATGGCCGCCGGTTGGTCGCCGGCGGGTTCGAAGTCGGACACGACCTCGAACGTGCCACTGGTGGGCCTGATGTCAGAGCGAACGCGCATGGCTCCACGGTACGAGAGGGCTACGACATCGGGTGCGCGACGACGCCGCTGGGCCGGTGGGTCGAGTACGACCGGCCCGCAGGCAGACTGGCGCCATGGCTGACGACACGACGGACCTGCCCGAGGAACAGCTCGACAGCGTCGAAGCCGAGGGGGTCGAATTCCGGGGAGTCGATTTCGAGGAGAGCGACTTCGACGATGCCGATCTCGACGAGCAGTTCCTGCCGCCCCCCGATCGCAGCCGCGAGGCGGCGTTGATCGCGGCGGGGTTGTCGGTGGTGGCGGCTGTGCTGTGCGTCGTTGCTCCGTTCCGGGCCGTTTACACCCTGCGGGCGCAGGGCATCAGCGCCTCCTTCGACGGGTGGGGACGCTACGACCTGGCTTCGGGTGCCCAGCACGGACCGCGGTACGGCGTCGCACTGACCGTCGCCGCACTCGTGCTGGTCATCGCCGCGGCCACCCGGCTACGAGACCTGCACCCGGTCGCCGAAACCACCGAGGCAGCCCAATTCACGCAGGCAATCGACGCAATCGACGCAACCGACGCAATCGACGCGGCGTTCACCGGTGATGATCGGCTTGCCGCCGGGGTCGGGATCGCCGGCTCGGCACTGCTGCTCGGGGTGCTGGCCTCGGTGGCGCTGAGCATCGAGAGCACAGTGTCCAACGCCGACTCCATCGCGGCAACCGGCGGCACCGCCACCACGGTCGACGTCGGCGCCATGCTGTGGTTGCTCGTCGGCGCGTGGGTCGTCAGCGTGGTCGCCGTGTACCTGCCGTGGTTCGAGGCCCGCCGACGCACCTGAACCAAGACTCGTCAGGTCGCGCCTGAGACGAGTTGGCGCATTCGGAGGATGAAGCACTGACCCTGCTGGGCCGAGGCTGTGTGCACCGCGGCGCGACGAACGGGCCGCACACGAGACAGGACGCAGCACATGACCACTATCTCCACCGCCCGCCGTGCCGTCGCGACCGTGGCCGCCGGAGCGGCCATCGCCGCCTTCGCAGGGGTCGCATCGGCCGACGCCGCTGTGCCGCACCACGGCAAGATCTACTTCGTGATCGGTGGCGGCACAACGCACCCGACCGCGCTCATGCACGGTGTCCTCAACGCGGTAGGAAAGGACGACCCGAACCACGACAACTACGACATCCTGGCTTTCGCCCACGGCTCGTTCCGAATCGTGCACCCGGAGTCCCTGAGCAAGTTCGTCCCGCACATCAACCACAAGACCTGTTACGTGTCGTTCGTAGAGAGCGGAAAGTTCCACCTCACCCACGGTCACGGCCAGTACGCGGGCATCACGGGCTCAGGCACCTACACGGCCACCGGCGCGGGCTTCACACCGCGCACGAAGTCCGGCGCCTGCAACCTCAACGCTCAGCCGATAGGCGAGATCTTCACCGTGCACGCGCACGGCACCCTCAAGTAGTCCACGGTGTCCGGTGCCGGGTCGCGGCGCCGGACCCGGCGGACGGTCGGCCGCGAGCACGCTGCGGCGGGCGCGCGCATAATCCCGCTGTGGCCTACCACGGAGATCCCGCTGCCTGAGCGGGGCAACGTTGCCGGCCGCCGTCCCCTCATCGTGGCCGCCGACGAAGCGGGCTATGCCGCTGCAGTTGCCGAGTTGACGGGCGCCGGTTGGACCGTGGTCGACATCGGCCGAGGTGCAGGCGCCGCCAGCTGCACCCGCTATCCGATCCACGGTCGCGGCGACGCGCAGGCCGTGGTCGTGGCCGCCGTTCGAGGCGGCGCTGTGCTGGCCCATGTCGGTCCCGGCGCCGACGCCGATCCCGAGCTCGATGCCGTCGTCGACGATCTCATCGACGACCTGGCCGGGCTCGGCCCCGTGCTTCACGTGGACGCAGCCACCGCCGTCCGGCTGGACGAGGACAGCTGGCGGCTCGCTCACGAGATCGCCCGCGGGGCAACGCTCGAGTCCGCGGCCCGGTTGCTGCACCTTTCGCCTCGCACCGCCAACCGCCGGCTGACCGTCGCACGGCAGGCCCTCGGGGTCGATTCCCGGGCCCAGCTCGTTCGCGCACTGACGTCGGCGGGCCGGGTGCCCCCGGCCATCAGCTGTCGCTGACTGCTTGCCAGCGCGTTGCCGCCCCGAGCCGGGCCCTGGCCGAGGCCACCTGGGCGGCCACGGTGGAAGGCGACACCCCGAGCCGAACGGCCACGGCCTCGGTCGACAACCCCTCGGCCACGAGTTCGAGTACCTCCCGTTCCCGAAGGGTCAGCCCGCCGGACCGTCCGCGCGGTGCCGAACGCCGGACGCCGCGCGCCCGCAAGGACCGCCGTACCGCAGCGAGTAGTGGCGTCCATCCGTCCGCTGCCAGTTCGGCCTCGAGTGCCGCCAACTCGGTTCGGGTCGCTTCGGCGTCCGACGTCTCCTCGGCCGCCAGCCACCTGCAGCGTTGCTCGCCGCGGCGGTGGTGACCGCGCCAGAGCCGGGCGGCCTCGGCGAACGCGGCCCGGGCACCGGCGTGATCGTCGACCGACCGGGCAACAAGCCCGGCGAGCTCCGATGGCACGGCCGCAACGACGGCCAGCTCGCTCGGCTCGTAGTCGGGAACGGCAACGGGCCGACCCAGCCGTGCCTGGGCGTGGGCCAGGGTGAGAATCGGGAACAGCATCAACGCACCGGTCAATCGGGTGATTGCCTCCTGGGCCAGTTCCGCCGCCCGTTCCGGGTCACCACCCCACAGTCGCGCCTCGGCGGCGACCCACGTCAGGTTCCCGCGCCCGAGGTGGTCGTCGACGCTGCCGGCCAACGCATGGACCAACCGCCGTTCGACCTGTTCGGTGCGTCCGAGGTCGATCAACGCAATTCCGAGAGTGACCTCGAGCTGGTCGCGGGTACGGCGGTCCAGAGCCTCGTCGAGCAGCGCCGGTGCGGTCGCGACAATCGGTCCGTAGTCCCCGAGATGCAGGCGCGCGTTCAGGGCCATGGCCCGCATCTGCTGCGCCCACCCGCGCATCCGGAGTGCATCAGCCCGTTCCGCACCGCGCTCGGCCTGCGCGATAGCGGTGACGAGGTCACCGCGGGCTTCGAGCGCCGCCACCAGATTGTTCGCCGAGGTGAATTGCACCTGCAGGTCTGCATCCGGATCCCCGGCCGCGATGCGCACCGCCTCGCTCAGGTGCGCAACGTCGTCCGGATGACCGGCGAAGTGCTCGACCGTGCCGAGCACGGCCAGCGCCCGGGCGCGCTCACGACCGGTGGTGACCGAGGCGGCGTGCGCAGCCCGGGCGAGGTCGACAGCGGCCTGCGGGTCCTGGTTGCTCAGGGCCAGAGCGCGGGCGAGCTCGCACTGCAGCCGGACGTCGTCGCGGGTTCCCGGTTCGACCACCTCACGGGCCTCGCGAAACGCGGCGAGGGCGCCGTCGTCATCCCCGGTCTGCCAACGCACTCGGCCGATCAGTGAGAACCACGCCGCCGTGCGCTGCCCGGGCAACCGGGCGATGAGCGACGCGGCCGCGTCGTACTCACCCACGACGACGAGCTCGGCGACCGCGGCGGCCGCAAGCTCGTCGGCCTCCACGCCGTCGGCACATTCGGCGGCCAACCCGAGCAGGGCTGCGCGTACGCCCGGCCGGTCAGTCTGTTCCACGGCGTCCCGAGCAAGGCGCAAGCCCGCGGCCCGGTCTCCGGCGGCCGAATACGCCACCGCGGCGAGCGCCGTCCAGCCGTCCGCCTGGGCCAGTCCCGCCAAGAGCAGATCGACCCGCCGACGCTCCTGCGGGTCGTCCGTCAGGTGAGCGGCGACCGTCTCGGCGAGCAGCGGGTGCCGCGGGGAGACGAGACCGTCGACGACGGCCAGCAACCCCACCGTCGTCAATGCCTCGAGCGCTGGAACCCACGTCGACGGCACCGGTTCGCCTGCTCTCGCAGCGAGCGCGAATCCGGTCCAGGGATCGGTGCCCATCCTGCGCAGCCTGCGCACGAGCGATCGGCGCAGCGAAGGTTCGGTACTGCCGCCGAGCTCCTCGATGAGAAGCGGGTTGCCGCCGCACCGCCGGGCCAGTTCAGCCGCCTCGGCCGGACGCAATCGGGGATGGACGCGGGATGCGAGCAGCGCCGCGTCGTGCGTGCCCAGCGGGGCCAGGTCGACGCGCTCGAAGCCCACCAGTGCGGTCAGCGCCCCGGCCGTCCCGGGATCACCCGTGCGCACGCCGACCACCATCGGTATGCGGTCGACCAGCAGAGCAACGGTGGCCAGTGTCGTTGCGTCTGCCCACTGCAGGTCGTCCAGCTGCAGCGCAGCGCGACCGAGCTGACCGATGACCCACTGGGCGGTCCAGGCCGGGTCGCCGACCGGCAGTGGTCCGGCCATCGCCTGCTGCAGCGGCGCGGCGCCCGCGGCCGACAACGACCGGAAACAGCGCCCCACGCGCACGGCCGAACCGGCAAGCGCTTCGGTGAGCAGCGTCGTCTTGCCGACTCCCGCCTCACCGACGACGACGACGCCGCGCCGAGCTGACACCGCGGCCCGCACCCTGGCCAGTTCGGCGGCCCGACCGATCAGGGTGGAGCCCGTGCGCCTGCTGTGCATGGGCACAGTCTGCCGACGTTGATCGACGCGGACCAGCAACGCGGCGCTGTGCCCCGCCGCACACGCGGCCCAGCGGTTTCTTGGGTAGGACAACGAGGCCCGGTCGTCGTCTGACAGGCTGGAACACCCGCTGGGAACCACAGCCGAGAGCGACCGACACCTATCGGCCCCCGCGACGGCGAACACGAGGAGCCGCACGTGCAGATCTGGCCCGGAAGTCCGTACCCCCTGGGCTCGACCTACGACGGGGTGGGGACGAATTTCGCGATTTTCAGTGAGGTCGCGGAGAAGGTCGAGCTGTGCCTGTTCGATGCCGACGGGACGGAGACCCGGATCGAACTGCCCGAGGTCGACGCCTTCGTCTGGCATGTCTTCCTGCCCAACGTCGAACCGGGCCAGCGCTACGGCTACCGGGTGCACGGGGCCACCAAGCCCGATGAGGGTCTGCGGTGCAATCCGAGCAAGCTGCTGCTCGACCCCTATGCCAAGGCCATCGACGGCACCATCGAATGGGACGAGTCGTTGTTCGGCTACCACTTCGGTGAGCCCGACAGCTACAACGACGACGACTCGGCCGCCAACCTGCCCAAGTGCGTCGTCATCAACCCGTTCTTCGACTGGGGCGTCGATCGGCCCCCACGTCGGGCGTACGCAGACACGGTCTTCTACGAGACGCACGTCAAGGGCATGACCATGACCCACCCGGACGTACCGGAGGAGCTGCGTGGCACCTACGCCGGCATGGCGCATCCGGCGATCATCGACCATCTCACCCAACTGGGCGTCACCGCCGTCGAGCTGATGCCGGTGCACCACTTCGTCAACGACTCGACGCTGGTCGACAAGGGCTTGAACAACTACTGGGGTTACAACACCATCGGGTTTTTCGCCCCGGACCATAAGTACTCCTCGAGCACCTCGCCCGGCGGTCAGGTGCAGGAGTTCAAGGCAATGGTGCGGGCCCTGCACGAGGCGGGCATCGAGGTCATCCTCGACGTCGTCTACAACCACACTGCCGAGGGCAACCACCTGGGCCCGACGCTGTCGTTCAGAGGCATCGACAACCAGGCGTACTACCGGCTCGTCGAGGACGACAAGCAGTACTACATGGACTACACCGGCACCGGGAACACGCTAAACGTGCGACACCCGCACTCCCTGCAGCTGATCATGGACTCGCTGCGCTATTGGGTGATCGAGATGCACGTCGACGGTTTTCGGTTCGACCTCGCCGCCACGCTGGCCCGCGAGTTCTACGACGTCGACCGGTTGTCGTCGTTCTTCGAGCTCGTGCAGCAGGACCCGATCGTCAGCCAGGTGAAGCTCATCGCTGAGCCGTGGGACGTCGGCCCCGGCGGCTACCAGGTGGGCAACTTCCCCCCGCAGTGGACGGAGTGGAATGGCAAGTACCGCGACACGGTCCGCGACTTCTGGCGCGGCGAGCCCGGCACGGTCGGCGAGTTCGCGGCCCGCATCACCGGTTCGGCCGACCTCTACGAGACCAGTGGCCGGCGCCCGGTTGCCAGCGTCAACTTCGTCACCGCCCATGACGGCTTCACGCTGCGCGACCTGGTCAGCTACAACGAGAAGCACAACGAGGGCAACCAGGACGACAACAACGACGGCGAGAGCCACAACCGGTCCTGGAACTGCGGCGTCGAGGGGCCGTCGGACGATCCGGAGATCCTCGAGCTGCGTGAGCGCCAGTTGCGCAACTTCATCACCACCATGTTCCTGAGCCAGGGCGTGCCGATGCTCTGTCACGGCGACGAGCTGGGCCGCAGCCAGGGTGGCAACAACAACGGCTACTGCCAGGACAACGAGCTGACCTGGATCGACTGGTCCACAGTCGACGACGACCTGGTCAGGTTCACCCGCCAGGTGGCCGCGCTGCGCCGGCAGCACCCGGTGTTCCGCCGCCGGCGGTTCTTCGACGGCCGCCCGACCCGTCGTGGCGTGCACCTGCCCGACATCAGCTGGTTCACCCCCGACGGTTCGGAGATGACCGAGGACGACTGGGAGTCCGGGTTCGGCCGCAGCATCGCCGTCTACCTGAACGGCCAGGGCATCGCCGGTACCGATGTACGCGGCGAGCGCATCGTCGACGACTCGTTCCTGCTGTGCTTCTCCGCCCACTACGAGCCCATCGACTTCACCCTGCCTGCGGGCGAGTACGCGAACCAGTGGGAGGTCGTCGTCGATACCATGACGGCCACTGTCGATCCGAACGTCATCGTCGGGCCCGGCAACACCATCACGGTGGGCCCGCGCGCCGTCGTGGTCCTGCGCCGGGTGGACTGATGCGCCCGGCGTCCACCTACCGTCTGCAGATCACGCCGACCTTCGACCTGCACGCCGCCGCCGACGTCTGCGACTACCTCGCCGACCTCGGCGCGGACGCCGCCTACCTGTCGCCGATCCTGCCGTCGGCGCGCGGCTCGGATCACGGTTACGACGTCATCGGCTTCGACACGGTCGACCCGCAGCGCGGCGGCATCGACGGATGGACGCGGTTGGTGGCCGCCGCTCGCGCCCGGCACCTCAAGACCGTGGTCGACATCGTGCCGAACCACACCGGTGTCGACGATGCGGCCGAGAACGCCGCGTGGTGGGACGTCCTGCAGCACGGCCGCGACGGCGAACACGGCTCGTGGTTCGACATCGAGTGGGCGCGCGGGCGCATCCTGCTGCCCGTGCTCGGCGACGACTTCGAGCCTGCGCAGCTCGACATCCAGGACGGCGAACTGCGTTACTTCGAGCACCGCTTTCCCATCGCGCCCGACACCGGCGACGGCACCCCGGAGCAGGTGCACAACCGCCAGCACTACGAGCTCGTCAACTGGCGCCGGGCCGACACCGACCAGAACTACCGCCGCTTCTTCGCCGTCACCACGTTGGCCGGCCTGCGGGTCGAGGACCGTGCCGTGTTCGACGCCACGCACGCGCAGATCAAGCGGTGGATCACTGAAGATCACATCGATGGGCTGCGGGTCGATCATCCCGACGGCCTGGCCGACCCGGTCGGCTACATGCAATGGCTGCGCGAGCTCGCGGGGCCCGACGCCTGGCTGCTCATTGAGAAGATCCTCGAGCACGGCGAGCAGCTGCCCGGCGACTGGCCGGTCGACGGCACCACCGGCTACGACGCGCTCACCGAGGTGACCGGCGTCCTGCTCGACACCGCGGCCGAGGCGCCCCTCGACGCGCTGTACCGCGAGCTCACCGGCGACCAGCTGACCTGTGCCGAGCACGTCGCGCAGGGCAAGCGCAACGCGGTCTCGACGATCCTGCAGGCCGAGGTGTCGCGCCTGGCCCGGCTCGTACCCGACGTCACCGATGCGCCCGCGGCGCTCGTCGAGCTGCTCGTCGCGTTCCCGGTCTACCGCTCGTACCTGCCGGCCGGTGCGCACGACCTGTCGGCCGCGCTCACCACAGCGCGGGCCGCGCGTCCGGATCTGTCGACCACCTTCGACGCTCTCGAGCCTCGGTTGTCCGACCCGTTCGACGAACTGTGCTCGCGCTTCCAGCAGACCTCCGGCGCAGTGATGGCCAAGGGCGTCGAAGACACCGCGTTCTACCGCTACACCCGCTTCATCGCGCTCAACGAGGTCGGCAACGACCCGGGGCACTTCGGGCTCACGCCGGCCGACTTCCACGCCGCGCAGGAGCTGCGTCAAGCCACCGTGCCCAACGGCATGACCACGCTGTCGACGCACGACACCAAGCGCGGGGAGGACGTCCGCGCCCGGCTGGCCGTGCTCAGCGAGATCCCCGACGACTGGACCGAGCTCGTTACCGGGTTGTTGAAGGCGGCGCCGCTGTCCGACGCGCCGTTCGCCTACCTGCTGTGGCAGACGTTCGCCGGCGTGGGGTTCATCGAACGCGACCGCATGCACGCCTACGTCGAGAAGGCGATGCGCGAGGCGGCGACTTCTACGACGTGGACGAGCCCGGACGAGGCCTTCGAGGGCTCGGTGCACGACGTCGTCGACGCCGCGTACGACCGTTCCGACGTGCACGAGCCGCTGGCCGCGCTCGTCGAACGCATCACGCCGTTCGGCTGGACGAATTCGCTGAGCCAGAAGCTGATCCAGCTGACGATGCCCGGCATCCCCGACGTCTACCAGGGCACCGAGCTCTGGGAGGACTCACTCGTCGACCCCGACAACCGTCGCGCCGTCGATTACGACGAGCGCCGCCGCCTGCTCGAGCAGCTGGACGTGGCGCCGCCGGTCGACGAAACCGGCGCCGCCAAGCTGTGGGTCACCTCGCGCACGCTGCGCCTGCGGCGCGAGCAGCCGGAGTTGTTCTCGACGTACACCGCCTTACAAACCGTCGGATCGGGTGCTGAGCACGTGCTCGCCTACGACCGCGGCGGGGCCGTTACGGTGGCCACCCGGCTGGCTCTGACGCTTGATGCTGCTGGCGGCTGGGGCGACACGATGCTGGAGCTCGGCTTCGCAGGCACGAACGTGCTCACGGGCCAACCGGTGCCGTCGCAGGTAGCGCTTGCCGAACTGTTGGACGGATTGCCGGTCGCGCTCATCGTTCGGTGACGTGGCAAGTCCGCACGATCTGGCCCGCGTACTCGACGTCCGCGACCTCGCCGTCCGTGACCTCGCCGTCCGTGACCTCGACGCGCTGCGACAACTGCTGGCCGACGACCCGTCGCTGGCCGTCGAGAAGCTGCGCGGCCTGCCGCACCGGCATGGTCGGTTGGCCCCGTTGAGCTATCTGGCCGACGCGCCACTCGACCTTGCCGGTGGCGGCTGGCGCGAGCTGCCCCGCGGCGCCGATCCTCAGCGAGCGTCGTCCGGTCCGCCGTCATCGGCCTGATCGGCCAGCGAGAGCTGCCACAGGTAGTCGTTGTAGCTGTTGTGGTGGTCATCGCCGTAGCTGCGGTGCGGAGCCTTGGAACTGTCCGGCAATACGTATCCGCGGTAGACGACCGGCTCGTCGCCACTGGTCTCGCTGCGCACCAGGTTGGCCGGCCCGCTGCGGGCGACGGCCTGCGAGCCGTTGCGCAGGACGACCTCCCCGCTCGGGGAGGGAGCGTCGGCCGGGGGGCGACGAGCGTCGCGGATGAGCTTGGCCCAGAAGAACACCGCGAACCCGGCGAACAGCCACCACTGCACGACGTAGCTGACGTTCTGGAACGCCCACTTGTTGCCCTCGGACACGTGCAGCTGCCACCGGCCGAGGAACACCATGCCCACCGCCGCGCCTAGCAGCACGACGTGGGTCGCCAGCCAACGCGGGTGCAGCAGGGCGGGGACGGTGGTGGCCGGTGGGGCCGTCAGCCACGTCCGTCGCCTGCTGCGCACCCGTCAAAAGTACGCCGACGAGTTCAGTGCGGCGGAGCGAGCCGACGACGCAGCTCCGGCACGTCGAGGTTGGGCTGCGGGTAGTGCGGGTCGAGTTCCGTCAACGTCTCGTGCAGGATCTCGCCCACGGCCCAGTTGCGGTACTTCTTGTGATCGCCCGGCACGACGTACCACGGCGCGTGCTCGGTGTTGGTGCGCTCGAGCACGGCCTCGTAGGCCACCTGGTAGTCGGCCCAGCGCGCGCGCTCCTCGATGTCGCCCTCGTTGAACTTCCAGTGCTTGTCGGGCCGGTCGAGCCGGCGCAGCAGCCGCTCTCGTTGGGTGTCGTAGCTGATGTTGATGAAGCATTTGAGCACGGTGGTGCCGGCCTTGACGAGCGTCTTCTCGAAGTCGTTGATGAGGTCGTAGCGCTGCTCCCACTCCTGCTGCGGGACCAGCTCGTGCACCCGCGCGATGAGGACGTCCTCGTAGTGCGAGCGATCGAAGACGCCGATCACGCCGGGCGCGGGCAGCCGCTTGCGAATGCGCCACAGGAAGTCATGTTCCCGCTCTTCATCGGTGGGCGCCTTGAATGCGGTGTACTGCACCCCGATCGGACCGAACGTGCCGACCACATGCTCGGTGATGCCGCCCTTGCCTGCGGTGTCCATGCCCTGCAGCACGAGCAGCATGCTGCGCTTCCCCCCGGCGGTCGCCTCGGCCCATAACTGCTCCTGCAGCAGCGCCATGGCCGCATCGGCGTTGCGCAGGTCGCGATTGCGCTTCGTCGGCGCCAACGGGCGGGTGTCGGTCGGATAGCCGGCCAGGTTCACCGGGCCGTGAGCGACGGCCAGGGCCTGCCGCACGGACGTCTCGTCATCGCTCATGCACGCAGGCTACGGGCGGACGAGCCGACTGAGTGCAAAGCGGGCGAGCGGCGCGTAACCGAGGATCAGCGGCAGCGGCCCTTCGATACCGAGCGAGGCCCGGCTGCCGCCGTCCGTGGGCGCCACGGCATGGTGCAGTCGCGACGAGACCGGTCCCCGGCGCACGCGCCATGTCCACGTTTTCGCGCTCTCGTCTACCCGTTCGATGACGAAGTCGACGGAGACCCACAGCGGGCCGTAGACCCGGCCGGTGACGCCGGGCGCGATTCGGGTTGCCGACGCCTCGACGCGGCTGATCTGCGGCGCCCACCCCGGCCAGCCCTGTGGCTCGAGGTAGCGACCCCACGCGGTCTCGGGGTCGGCGGATCCGGAGGCGCGCAGCGTCACGACGGTCATGCGCGAACGCAGTGAGCGCAGGACAAGGGGGCATGGCCTTCGGCGGCCGGAGCGAAGCGGAGGACGGTCATGCGCGAACGCAGTGAGCGCAGGACAAGGGGGCATGGCCTTCGGCGGCCGGAGCGAAGCGGAGGACGGTCATGGGCTATGTCCTACCCCATGTACGGTTTGCCACCCACCGACCCCGGGGACGTTGCCCGACATGAGCGAGTTGCGAGTGTGGGCACCCGACGTCA
Organism: uncultured Jatrophihabitans sp.; assembly: GCF_964244045.1. Taxonomy (NCBI): domain Bacteria; kingdom Bacillati; phylum Actinomycetota; class Actinomycetes; order Jatrophihabitantales; family Jatrophihabitantaceae; genus Jatrophihabitans; species uncultured Jatrophihabitans sp. Next base: position 152,771 of record NZ_CAXTHK010000006.1, read on the forward strand.
GCACCATCCGCGTACGAGCTGGCGGTAGCGACACCTCGCTCGAGCCCGCGGGCGACGGCTGGTGGTCCGGGCCGGAGCTGTCCCCCGGCGTCGACTACGCGTTCCTGCTCGACGACTCGACCGAGCCGGTGCCCGACCCGGCGTCGAGATGGCAGCCCGACGGCGTTCACGGGCGCAGCCGGGTCTACGACCAGGCTGCCTACGCCTGGAACGACAGCGCGTGGACCGGTCGCGACCTCACCGCCGCGGTGATCTACGAACTGCACGTCGCGACGTTCACCCCCGGCGCCACCTTCGACAGCGCGATCGAGCGCTTGGGCCACCTCGTCGAACTGGGTATCACGCACGTCGAGGTACTGCCCGTCAACGCCGTCAACGGCATCTGGAACTGGGGATATGACGGCGTCGACTGGTACGCGGTGCACGAGCCGCTGGGCGGGCCCGACGCCTTCAAGCGTTTCGTCGACGCCGCGCACTATGTGGGCCTGGCCGTCGTGCTCGACGCCGTCTACAACCACCTCGGCCCGTCGGGCAACTACCTGCCCCGCTTCGGGCCGTACCTGAAGCCTGGCCGCAACACGTGGGGTGACCTCGTCAACGTCGAGGAACCGGCCGTGCGTCGCTTCATCATCGACAACGCGCTGATGTGGTTGCGCGACTTCCACGTCGACGCGCTGCGCCTGGACGCCGTGCACGCCCTCGTCGACGACTCACCGGTGCACATCCTCGCTCAGCTCTCGCAGGAGGTGGCCGAGCTCGAGCAGCAGGTCGGGCGCCCGCTGACGCTTATCGCGGAGTCCGACCTCAACGACCCGGTGATGATCACGCCTGTGGCCAAGGGCGGCCGTGGAATGGACGCGCAGTGGGATGACGACGTTCACCATGCGCTGCACGCGATGCTCACCGGCGAGACGCAGGGTTATTACTGCGACTTCGGACCGATCGCCGTGCTGGCGAAGACGTTCACCAAGGCGTTCTTCCACGATGGGACGTACTCGACGTTCCGCGAGCGCAACCACGGCGCGCCGATCGACCCAGCGAAGCAGCGCGGCTCGCAGTTCGTGATCTGCCTGCAAAACCACGATCAGGTCGGCAACCGCGCCGTTGGCGACCGGATGCCGGAGATCACCTCCGTCGGCCGGCTGCAGATTGGCGCGGTGCTGCTACTGACCTCGCCGTTCACCCCGATGCTCTGGATGGGCGAGGAGTGGGCCGCCTCCACCCGCTGGCCGTTCTTCACCTCGCACCCGGAGCCCGAGCTCGCCGAGGCCACCGGGAAGGGTCGCGTCGAAGAGTTCTCGACGCACGGCTGGGACGTCTCGCAGATGATCGACCCGCAGGACCCGGACGCCTACCGCACCGCGATCCTCGACTGGTCCGAGCCGGCGTCCGGCAGGCACCTCGACATGCTTACCCTCTACCGGCAGCTGATCGCCCTGCGAATGACCGAGTCGGACCTGCGCGACGACGACCTGTCCCGGGTGTCGGTCGTGTTCGACGAGGACGAGAAGTGGCTTGTCGTGCACCGCGGCGCATTCCGGGTGCTGGTCAACCTCGGGTCGGGCGAACACCGGTTCGCAATCAGCGGTGACGTCGTGCTCTCGACCGGTCCCGCGACGGTCGATGCCGACGCGATCGTGCTCGGCGCTGACGCGTCGGCGATCGTGCGGGTGCACTGACCCCGCGCCATCGGGGCACAGTTCAGAGCGCGATGGTCAGTCGATCGAACAACTGGACGTCATGGCGTCGAACGTCGACTCGTACTTGCTCCACTGCTCGAGCGGAGTGTTGAGCTGGATGATGTAGACCACGCCGTCCTCCTCCCAAATCCGTTCCTTGGCGTGTCGACGGATCCCTTGCTCGTTGGTCTCGGTGAACTCGATGTCCGCGGCGGTCGTGCCGCGGTAGCCGTCGTAGACCGCCGGCGAGACGACGACGTCGGCGTACTTCTTTGTGGTGCGCAGGAAGCGGCGCGAACTCTCGACCTCGGTCGCGAAGTCCGGATTCGGTGTGCTGTTTCCGACTCCGATGTGCAGGTAGGGAGCGGTGTAGTGATCGTCGCCGTCCACGTACTCCCGAGTGCTCGCTACATGGAAGAAGTCATCCTCAGTCCAGCCGGCCGGTCCGGTCACGCTGATTCCGTCAGGAGCGGTGTACGTGTCGGTGCGGGTCGGGGTCGGCGCGTCCGTAGGCATCGAGTCTGTCGAGACCGGGTCGGTCGCCGTCGTCGGTTGGTCCGGGGCGGCCGCGGCCGAGTTGGTCGCAGTCACGGTGACCACGACCGGCGAAGTAGTGCTCTGCGTCGATGACCGACTCGAGCCGGCAGCAGGGTGTTGCGCGTGGCCGCCGGCCAGCAGGACCACAGCGACGACCACAGCGGCCACCAGCACGGCCGCAGCCGACACCAGCGCAACAGGGCGACCGCCCCGGCGCGAACCAGTCGCCGCCCCGCCACTCGGCGTGCTCAGCAACTCGCGTAGCTGGGTCGGTTCCGACCAGCGTCCGGACGCATCCCCAGTCGGACCGAGCACAGCGTGGGTGGCGTCCCGCAGCGGTGGGACGTAGGTGCGCTCGACGTCCGACGACGTCCGGCCGGCATCGCGCAGCAGCCCGGCAACCGCTGCCGCGTTGGGCCGGCGTCGCGGGTCCATGTGGAGCATCTGCATGACGACGTCGGGGACAGGCCCGGACCCCAGGGGCGGCACCGGCTGGCTGATGAGCCGGCCCAGCACGACGATCACGTCCTCGCCGCCGGTCTCCTGGAACGGCGAGCGGCCACGCAGTCCGGCGTAGAGCGTGGCGCCGAGCGACCAGACGTCGCTAGCGGCGTCCGCCGCGGACCCGCGTGCGACCTCGGGAGCGACGAACGCCGGGGTCCCGAGCATGATGCCGGTGGTGGTTACATTGGCGTCGCCGTTGATCTTTGCCACGCCGAAATCGGCAAGCTTGGCCGTGCCGCGCGGGGTGATGAGGATGTTGGCGGGCTTGACATCGCGATGCGTGATGCCTAGTTCGTGGGCCTCGGCGAGAGCGGTTGCCACCGCCGCGCCGACCTCGGCCACCCGTGTCGGGTTGAGCGCGCCAGACGCCCGGATCTCGTCCGCGAACGTCCGGCCGGGCACGTACTCCATGACGACGTTGGGCTGCCCGTCAACCATGACGAGGTCGTAGACGCACACGGCATTCGGATGGTTCATTCGGGCGGCGAGCCGGGCCTCGCGCATGATGCGCTGCAACTGCTCGTCGCGAACCGGCGTGGTCAAGCTGGTCAGGGCGGCACCGGAGCTGATCGTCTTGACGGCTACGGGCCGGTCGAGCAGCACATCGTGTGCGAGCCAGACCTCGCCCATGGCCCCGCTACCGATGAGTCGTTCGCGACGGTAGCGACCGCCCAGAAGGGGGTTCTGCATGACGACACCTGCTCGTGATCAACCGCGGAAGGGCGGCTCACCATAACCAGGGAATGGCCTGCCACGGCAGGCCCCGTGCACAACAAGTGCCGCCCGAGGCGGTTTTGTTTCGCTAACCGGCGGACGCCGCAGCGCCGCCGTAGCGCTGCCGAAGCACGTCGGCTACTGGATCTCGCCGACCACCACACCCGGCAGCGGAGCCTCGATGCGGGTGACGGTCGCCGCCGGCGCCTGGCCGTCCTCGACCTTCCACTGCTCGACCAAGGTGAGCGCGAACTGCTGCGCGTCGTCCCAGTTGTCGAAGGGCCCGACGGCCCGCGGCCCGATCAACTGCTGTCCTTCGTCCGTCAGCACGACCACGAACACGCGTTACCTCCCGAATGCGGCATCTGCGGGAAACCTATACGGGTTCGACGTCGACCACCCGCGCTGGGAACCGGTTGGGCGGCGGCCCGAACGCCTTGCCAGCGTTCTTGGTGATGCCCCTGGCGAGGGCGGCGTTGCCGAACGCGCCCACACCGGCACCGACCCCGAGGGGCAGCGCCCGGCCGAACAGGAGCGCCCCCTGCCGGGTGCCGAAGCGGGTGAGCAGCATCCGCCCGAGCCGGCCGTTGATGCCGGCGATCTTCTCCTTCGACGTCGATTTGCCGAGCACCTTGGCCCAGTGGACCTCGCCGCTGGTCGTCCCCGCGACGATGGCGGCGCCGCCCTCGCCGACGAGCACCGACAGCACGAGGGCACGACGGATGTGCGGGTCGCTGACGGGCACTTCGTGCAGCTCGGCCAGGGCCAGCACGTACATGGCCGAGGCGGAGATGAACGCGGTGATCTCGGCCGCACCGGAGGCCAGCGAGGCAGCCGTGCCCGCGCCCGGCAGGGCTGCTGCAGCGCCGGATGCACCGCCGATCCCCATCACCGCTCGGCGATAGTGCCGCTCGAGTTGCTTCTCGAGTTCCGCCGGCGTCATCCGCGGGTTGTTCTCGCGCGCCCGGTTGAGGTAGGTGAGCACCGCTGGACGCTGTACCGCGAGCGCCTTGTCCAGCGCGGAGTCGAGCGTGTGCTCGACCCGCGACGGCAGCGGGATGTGCGGCAGGAAGCGCCGCTTGGCCATGGAAACCTCCGGTGGACGTCGTGCGAGAGACGTACCCACATTTCCTCGATGCTTGGATGTACTGATGCGCGCACTGCTGCCCGGGCCGGTCGACAACGTCGACATCCACGCGTACTACGCCGCCGGGTGGCTCGACCGTGGCGGCCTGCGAGTGAACTTCGTATCCGCCGCCGATGGCGCAGTCCACGCGGGCGGGCTGTCCCGTGGCCTGCAGACGGCCGGCGACAATGCCGTCTTCGCTGCGCTGCGCAACCTCGCCGACGTCGTGCACGTGGGCTCGGGTACGGCGATCGCCGAGGGGTACGGGCCGGTCACGCCGAGCGCGCAGCGCAAGGCGATCCGGCGCTCGTACGGGCTGCGGGACGTCCTGCCCGTCGCCGTGCAGAGCCGGTCCCTGCAGCTCGACCCGGACGCCGAGCTGTTCACCGAGGCTCTCCCTGGGGCACGGACGGTGATACTGACCTGTGCGGCGGCCGATCCCGAGCAGCGTCGGCTGCTGAAGTCCGTTGCCGACGTCGTCGACTGTGGCGACGAGACGGTCGACGCTGTGCTGGTGCGACAGGCGCTCGAGGAACGCGGCTTTACCCGCATCCTGTCCGAGGGGGGCCCGAGCGTCTTCGCCGACCTCGCTCGAGAGGGGGTCGTCGACGAGCTGTGCCTGTCGATCACGCCGATGCTCGGCGGGCCGGGTCCCGGGCGGATCAGTGCGGGCAAGGAATGGCCGTCCCCGCTGCCCTTGACGCTGCTCGGGCTGCTGGAGGAGAACGGCTCGCTGTTCTGCCGCTACCGCACCGTGTCGGATGATCGCACTCAGTCGGGCACCGGCAGGTAGTGCGCACGCTACGGTTCGAAGCCATTGAACCGTACCGAAGAGTATGTCGTGGTGTATGCGCCCGTCGAGAGCAGATCGACGTGCCTCTCGTCCGGCGTTCGCGCGTCCGAGCTGCTCGGCCTGCGCCACGGCGACCTCGATGCCGGACAGAACACGATCACGGTGAATAGCAAGGGCAGCAGAGCGCGAGAGAAAGTGTCGGCGTCGGTCGACGCGTTCGTCTGGCTCGCGCTCTACCTCGCTGAGCAGCCGCGAATGAGTCCGGGCGGACCGGTGTGGTGGACCCGCAGGTCGAACCCGGCGCCGCTGAACTACCACGCGATGCGGGCCGTGCTGAACCGCGCGAACACGGCCTGGGGTCGAACTGGTCGCTGCGCGACTTTCGGCACACGGCGGCGGCGCGGCTGCTCGCTGATCCGGCGTTAACGCTGGTCGACGTTCAGACGATCCTGCGGCACGCATATCACCACGACCCAGATCTACACCCAGCCGCGGCTGGAGGACCTGGTCGGCAAGGTAAGAGCAGGATTCAGCAGCGGACGCGGATGCTCACTCCGCTGCTGCCGGGCCTGCTGACGGCGGCCGTTGATCAGAAGATCCGCAGCGCCCGATTCCTCGAGCTGGCCGGGGCCTGCGAGCATGGCGAGTCGTTCGAGTTCGACCAGTCGGTGTTCGTCCGGGACTCGCCGCCGGTTCAGTACGCGCGGCTGGAACGTTGCCGGGTCTGGGTGCGTATCGACGACTCCCAGCCGCGACCGACCTGGATCCGCAACCGCGGCACCCGCATCGACGCTATGAGCGTCGAACAGGACGGGTTCTGGACCTGGGCGATCATCGAGGCGCTGCGCCACACCGGCGTGCGCATCGAGGAGTTGCTCGAGCCCGCAGGTGTCGCTGCGTCATTACACCGCGCCCACCACCGGCACAGTCGTGCCGCTGCTGCACATTGTGCCGAGCAAGACCGACTGCGAGCGGCTGATCCCGATGGCGCCCGAGCTGGTGCAGGTGCTGCTTGCCGTGCTGCGTCGCGCAAAAGCCGGCGCGGAACGAGTGCCGCTGTCGATCGGTTACGACCCGCACGAGAAGCTGCACGGCGAGCCGTTCCCACACCTGTTCGCCCGACCGGTCGGGACGCGGCAGGAAGTGCTGTCGACCAACTATGTGGCCTGCGTGCTGGGCCATCTGGCGTCCGTTGCCGGGCTGACTGACGCCGGTCAGCCCATCCGGTTCACGCCCCACGACTTCCGCCGGCTGTTCGCTACCGACGCCGTCAACAACGGGCTGCCGCTGCACATCGCGGCTGCACTGCTCGGGCACGTGAACCTGGACACCACCCGCGGATACACGGCGGTGTTCCCCCAGCACATCGTCACCGCGCATCAGGCGTTCATCGAGCGCCGCCGCGAGCTGCAGCCCACCGGCGAGGACCGCGTCGCCGAGCCGGACGAGTGGGCAGAGTTCCAAGAGCACTCTCCTGCTACGCCGCGTGGCGCTCGGTGAGTGTCACCGGCCCTACGGAACCCCATGCGTCCACGAGCACGCCTGCACCCGCTGCCGGTTCCTGTGCGTCGACCCGGCCCAGCTCGGCCGGATCGAGGAGGTGACCGGCAAGCGCCGAGCAGCGACTCGACGAGGCGAAGCAGAAGGCCTGGCTGGGCGAGGTCGCCGCACTCGAGGAGAGTCTCAAGCACCTGCGCGTGCGGCGCGCGAAGCCCGGCGGCGGCTTCAAGCCGGCGACAACGCCTTCGTCGACGACACGGGGACAATGAGCCGATGAAGCTGCCCGTGATGCCGCCCGTCGCGCCCATGCTGGCCAAGTCGGTGCCAACCATCCCGCCCGGGGCGTCCTACGAGCCGAAATGGGATGGATTTCTTCACTGAACTTGTCAAGCCGCTGGCCTTCATGCTGGACGGCAGCCAAAATGAGAATAAGAGGCGTTCCGAACGGGTGTTTGAGAACGCTCGTGCAAAGTATTTGAGAACGACATCGCCGGCCGCCGCTCTTGACTTCGGTGACGGCACCTGTTGGACGTCGGCGGTCACCGGAGCCACGTCGCCGGCGAGCAGCGGCTGGGGCGCGGGTGCCAGTTCCACAGGTTCGCTGGAACCGAGCAACACGGTGGGACGGCGTGCCGCATGACGGGCCCGAGCGGGAATGATCACCGGGCGGGGCTAGCGGGACAACCCCGCGAAGCCCGGTTTCGGCGGCCCGTTGCAGCGCGCCATGTAGTCCCGCAGGCGGGTCCCCTTGCGGAACGAGCACGACCGCGTGGGCGCGACATGCAGGTGCTTGACCCGCGTCGGCGCAGGAGGTCTCTTTGATGGACAGGTCATTCGGAGTGTCACGGTGCCGTAGCTATCGATAAACGATAGGTTGCTCATATGATGCGAGCGAGAAGCCCGATAGGTATGAAGCTGGCGATCCCGATGTACTGCGCTCTTGCTGCGGTGCTCGCGATCTGCGTCGTGGCGCAGGCTGCGACGCTGCTGTGGTTCACCCGTGAACACCTCGATGCGGCTTTCGGCTCCCGCCGCTCGCAGTGGGGGCTCGGGTTGCTGTTCGGAGCAGTTGCCGTCGAGGCCATCTGCATTGCCCTGTGGCGAGTGGTGGCCCTGTCGCAGCACAGGCGCAGCGCGGGGCCGGCTGCTCAACGTTGGATGCGCGTCATCGCGACGGCGGCGGCCGCGGCGTGCGCTGTCGCGGTGTGGCTTGTCATCGTTATCGCAACCTGGCCGGGGCGCGTTGAATCGACCTTCGTCATCATGTTCGTAGGTGGAGCTGTAATCGCTGCCGGCATCGGCTTACTGGCCATCGTTGCCGGCAGGGCCCTTGTTCAGGCGGCGGACAACGAGGCCAGCACTGCGCGTTTGCAGGCCGAGCTCGACGCGGTGATCTAATGCCGATCGTTGTCGACATCGACGCCATGATGGCTCGCCGGAAAATGACCGCCGGTGTTCTTGCCGACCGGGTCGGCATCACGGCGGCGAACCTGGCTGTGTTGAAGAACGGCCGGGCCAAGGCCGTACGGTTCACGACCTTGGAAGCACTGTGTTCAGTGCTCGATTGCCAACCCGGGGACTTGCTGAGCTGGCATCCCGCACGACCGGAAAGTGACGGCGCGTCGAGCGTCGATACGCTGTGTGTCGACACAGTCGCCACAAATTAGCCGAGAACGTGTTGCAGGCCGTCGCCCCGCAGCGGCGTTTCAAACCCTGTATTTTCCTCGTCGCCGTCTCACTGAACGATCCGCTTGAGGGCAGTTGGATCGCTTGCTCGACCGTTGGCGGCGTGCCCGCCGTCGACCTTGGAACCGTCCGCGAGCGGGTCCGCTTGCGGAACGACGCCTTGGTCCGCGTCACCGCTCGCGGCGGATTTGACGGGCACGTGGGCTCCTCGATGGCCTACCCTCCATCCGACGCAATGCGACAGAACTTGAGGCGCGCAGATGAGGTCGTTCGACGTGGCCGCAAATCGCTCGACCCGCGGGACTTGACCAAGAGGGTCGGAACCGCGGTCAGCCGCGGCTCCGGTTCTCTGGGTCAAGAAAGCCGGCTCGGACGCGCCGCCCCGCCGGAATGTTCATGAAGGTCGCCCACATATGAAGCACGTCGGGACCAGCGGCCGGAGGCGACCAGCGTCTCGCTCTGTACCGCCCGACGCCCGGGATCCCGCCCTCGCGGGCGTTGGGCTGACTGCCGCACGAGAATTGCCCGGCAGGTTCTGCGGATGGATGCAGCGCATCGGCTGGTTCGATGCGTCTCTATATAGGCAGGACCGAAGGAGACGCGAGTGACGTTTGAGGCGTTCGTCGAGCAGCAGGGCGCAGCCCTGCTGCGGCTGGCGTTCGTCCTGACCGGTGATCACCACGCTGCCGAGGACCTGACCCAGACTGCGCTGGCCGACATGTACCGGCACTGGCGCCGGGTCTCGGCGGCCCGGTCGCCACAGGCGTACGCGCGTCGCGTGCTGGTGAACGCGTTCGTGTCTGGCCGGCGACGCCGCTGGACCAGCGAGCGTCCCGTGGAAGTGCAGGACCATCACCTCCCGCCGGTCACCGACCCGGCGGCCGGCGTCGCGCTGCGGGAGACGCTCCGGGCGCGGGTGGCCGAGTTGCCGCTCCGCTCGCGGACAGTGCTGGTGCTGCGGTTCTGGGCGGACCTCGACGACCACGCCATCGCAGATGCGATGGGGACCACCCCGAGCACCGTACGCGCCACAGCAGCCCGCGCGCTGGCCGCTCTCCGGTCCGACGGAACCGCAGATCTGGAGGACGCGCGATGACCACCGAACAGCAACTCGGGGACCTGTTCGACGACCAGGCGCGGCAGGCGCCCGCACCGGACTTCCTGCTCGACGGCGCCATGCGCAAGGTGCGCGCGCGGCGCCGCCGCATCGTCGCCGCCGAGAGTGGAGCCGCGGTGCTGGGTGCTGCCGTCCTCCTCGCTGCTGCCCTCAGCATCGGTGGCCCAACACCAACGCATACTGGCCCGGTCGCGATGGGCACCGTCCCGGCCGGGTTGGCTGGGCAGCCGCTTGCAGACCCCGCGGACCAGCAGGGGTCGTGCCGCTTCGAGTACTCCCCGACTGTGGTCGCGAGGCGGCTGGACTTCGCGCTGGACGGGACTGTCGTCGCGATCGGTTCTCCCGTGAGCCAGCGACCCGGCGATCCGGAGCCATGGGACTACGTCGGGGTGACCTTCCAGGTCAACGAGTGGTTCAAGGGCGGGGACGCCAATACGTTCACGGTAGACATGCCCGAGTCTGGGAAGAGCTCACTGGAGGGCGATGGCTCTCCCTCCGAGTACAGCGCCGGCACTCGCCTGCTGGTTTCCGGCATGGCCCGATCGGGCGGCGCAGACCCACTCGCGTACCCGGTCGCGTGGGTCGGCTGCGGCGGCTTCACGCTGTACTACAGCCAGAGCGCGGCAGGCGACTGGCGCGCCGCCAACCGCTGACCGGTCACCGACCCGAACCGGGATCTGCTCCTGACGCCGAAGACCGAGCTCTTATGGCCGCGGCGCGAGTTGTACAGCTCGAGGCTCTGACCCGTCCGTCGAGTCGCTGCCCGCCGCAACGTCTCGTGGAGTGGACATTCGCTCTTCGCCAAGGCGTTAGGGGTCGTCCCGACATACTTATGCCGCCAGCCGCCCCGATCCGTCGAACACGCCGGACAGTCGCTGACGCCCCCGCCCCCGGCGCCCCACAATCAGGGGCCTCACTAGACGCCGGGTGATAACGGCCGGCTTCCGGTGGTGCAACCCGCGCTACAGCAAACGCCGGTGACCGCGTGCCGATGTCTTTGGTCAGATCAGCGAGACTGATGGGCGGCGCTGCCGGAGGACCGCGAACGTGTCGCACTCGAAGGCGCACCGGCCCGGCGTTCGGTGCCTTCGATGATGATGCCGCCAGCCCCAACGCATCCCGATTGAACTCGCCATCCTTTTGCGGGACTGCTTAGTCCGAGGATCCTCGTCGCTGTTTAGACCGAGGATCCTCGCCGCGAGCTGACGACGCGCTTCCCACGGAGCTTGCCGCGAGCGGGCCTGCTTGCGGGGCGTGGTGTGGAGCCGGTGCTCAGAGGGGGAGAGGTTGAACTGTTCTCGGTTGGATGCGCTGTCATGCTAAGGACGTGAACGCACTGGGCGAGGCGGAACAGGGTGAAGGGCCGGATGGCGAAGACGCGGGCGGCGACCACGGCAATTACGTGCCGATGAACGAGCTCGTCGGACGCGGTGCTTACCAGAGCAGCCTCACGATCACGCTGGCTGACGGCACCGTCTTGTCTCCGGCTGAGGTCCATCAGCTCAGACGAAGTCAGCGACGAGAGCAGCACGATGTTGACGTCGGTTACGTGGATTTGTCGTTCCCGACCGACCGAATCGTTGGAGTACTGGACTGGAACGGTTCCTGGGACACCCAGACCGGGCCCGTCCTCGCGACTGGGGTCGTGCGGGTTCCCGACGACGGCGAGGTACAGCTGAAGGTCAGCGCGGTCTCGCGGACAGAACCCGCCGGCGACGGCTGGCAGATCATCACGGAGCCGGGAGATCCCGCGGTCGACTTGGGATTCCTCAATTACCTGGCACCCAACATCATTGGTTCCATTTCCCTTGGCCACGTGGACGCGTCCTCCTTCAGCGCGCTACGTCACCTTGCGCCTGGCCTACGCAAGCTCTATCTGACATGGTCAGGGCTGGGCGATGAGGTGCTCGCCGACATCGCAGCGCTTCGCGAGCTGACCTGGCTCCAAACATTCGGCAACCGGTTCACGGACGTCGGAGTCCAGCAGCTGGCCGCGCTCACACAACTGCGCAGCCTCTACCTGGAAGAGGAGACCCTGACCGCCGCGGCCTTCGCGTTTACCGCCGAACTGCCCCTGTTGGAGCGACTGGGCGTTCAAGACGTACCTCTCACAGCAGACGACTTGGCCTTCCTCAAACTTCACCTACCCGGCGTCGATGTGGGCTGACTTCGACCTGGCTCGCGGCTGAACGGTCCTCAAATGGTTGATTACAGACTGTTGACGCTGCAGGATCGCGCAACGGAACTGCAGTGCGATCGGATCGATCACTGAGAACGACGCCGACTCGCTAAGTCGAAGTATTGGACGTCGTAGTCCGGTCCGAGTTCGCTTCGGACCATCTCGAGAAGTGCACGCCCATCGGCCATCCACACCGATTCGTGTGCTGGATTGGTCCATTGGAGCCTGACCCGCTTTCCCGGACACCTGTTCTGAGGCGATGATCGTCTCGGGAA